>NZ_FNSZ01000001.1:3968333-4336666 GCF_900105245.1 Streptomyces sp. 1222.5
GCTGGCGGTGCGCACCGCTCCGCACATCCTGCGCCGGTCGACCCTCGGGTGGGCCGCCCAGTACACCGGCGTGCTGGTACGGCGGCTGCCGGTGGGGCTCGTCGACCGGCTCGCGGGCCCCGTGGGCCGCATCAGCACCCCCGACCTGTCCGCCCAGGGGCTGCCCCGCCCGGACACCGGCCTCTACACCCGGGTGAAACAGGGCGCCATCCCGGTCCAGGACGTCGGCCTGATCGACGCCGTGCGCCGGGGGAAGGTGGAGGTCGTGGCCGCCGTCGAGGCCTTCGAGGACGGCAAGGTGGTCCTCGCCGACGGCAGCCGTCTCTCGCCGGACGCGGTGATCGCGGCCACCGGGTACACGCGGGCCCTGGAGGGGCTCGTCGGGCACCTGGGCGTACTGGACGAGCGCGGCAGGCCGGTGGTGCACGGCGGGCGCACACCGCAACAGGCCACCGGTCTGTATTTCACCGGTTTCACCAACCCCATCAGCGGAATGTTCCGGGAAATGGCCCTCGACGCCGGACGGATCGCCAAATCGGTGGCGAAGACGCTGAGGTAGCCGCGCAACAACTTTGCTGTACCGACCCGTTCCTGACGAGTCGTCAGTTCAGTAATCTGACCATGCGTCAGTTTTGTTGGCTGTCTCACAGGAGCGGGCGGAACGATGCTTGGATCAACCCACGGCACCCTCACCACCGACTCCCGCCGGGCCCGGGTCATCGCCTGCGGTGAGCAGCGGCCCGGCCGCGCCGTCCACGGCCGCACCGACGATCCGGCCGATCTCGACGTCAGCGGACGCCCGCTGTACGCGGACGTGCCCGACCTCGCGCGGTTCTTCCGGCCCGAGTCCGTCGCCGTGGTCGGCGCCTCGGACGCCGAGGGCCGGCCGAACACCGGGATCACCCGGCAGCTGCTGGCCTGGGCCGAGCGGGTCGGCGCCCGGGTGCATCCGGTGCATCCGAGCAGGCCGGCCGTGTTCGGCGTCCCCTGCGTGGCCTCCGTCGCCGAGCTGCCCGAACAGGTCGACCTGGCCGTCCTGCTGGTCGCCGACCCCCTCCCGCTGGTCGAGGAACTGGCCGAGGCCAAGGTGCGGTTCGCGGTCGCCTTCGCCTCCGGATTCGCGGAGACCGGCGAGGCGGGCGCCGAGGCCCAGCGGCTCCTCGCGGACACCGTGCGCCGCTCGGGACTGCGGCTGCTCGGCCCGAACACCAACCTCAACGCCTTCGAGCGCTTCCGGGAGGACCTGCCGGGACCCGCCATCGCGCTGATCACCCAGTCCGGGCACCAGGGCCGGCCCGTCTTCGCCCTCCAGGAACTCGGTATCCGCCTCTCGCACTGGGCGCCGACCGGCAACGAGGCCGACCTGGAGACGTCGGACTTCGTCTCCTGGTTCGCCGAGCAGCCCGAGGTCGGCGTCATCGCCGCCTACGTCGAGGGGCTGAAGGACGGCCGCGCCTTCCTGCTGGCGGCGGACCGCGCCGCCCGCCGCAAGGTGCCCGTGGTCGCCGTGAAGGTGGGCCGGACCGAGACCGGGGCCCGTACGGCCGCCTCCCACACCGGCAAGCTGACCGGCGCCGACGACGTGGTGGACGCGGCGATGCGGCAGTACGGCGTGATCCGTGTCGACGGCCTGGACGAACTCCAGGACACCGCCGCCCTGCTGGCCCGGGCCCGGACGCCCCGGGCCGACGGGGTCGCCGTCTGCTCCATCTCCGGCGGCACCGGCGCCCACGTGGCCGACCTGGCCTCCGCGGCCGGCCTGCGCCTGCCCCGGCTGTCCGAGGCCAAGCAGGCCGAACTGCACCAGTGGATACCGGAGTACCTGAGCGTGGCCAACCCGGTGGACAACGGCGGCCACCCGGTCGGCGACGAGCGCGGCCGGAAGATCATCGACGCGATCCTCGCCGACCCCGCGGTCGGGGTGCTGATCTGCCCCGTCACCGGTCCCTTCCCGCCGCTCAGCGACCGGCTCGTACGGGATCTGGTCGAGGCCGCCGAGGAGACCGACAAGCTGGTGTGCGTGGTGTGGGGCTCACCGGTCGGCACCGAGCCCGCGTACCGGGAGGTCCTGCTCGGCTCCTCCCGGGTGGCCACCTTCCGGACCGTCGGCAACTGCCTGTCCGCCGTGCGGGCCTGGCTGGACCACCACCGCTTCGTGAGCGGCTACCGCTCCCCCTTCGACGAGGCCCCGCGCACCCTGTCGCCCTCCTTCCGCAAGGCCGAGGCCCTGATGCAACCGGGCCGGCAGCTCAGCGAGCACGCGGCCAAGCAGCTGCTGCGCGCCTACGGCGTCCGGGTGCCGCGTGAGCAGCTGGTGACCAGTGCGGCGGGCGCCGTCCGCGCCGCCGGGCAGGTCGGCTACCCCGTGGTGATGAAGGCCTCCGGCGGCCAGATCGCCCACAAGACCGAACTCGGCCTGGTGAAGATCGGGCTGACCTCGGCGAGCCAGGTCCGGGACGCCTACCGCGAGCTGACCGACATCGCCCGCTACGAGGGCGTCGCGCTGGACGGCGTGCTGGTGTGCCAGATGGTGGAGCAGGGCGTGGAGATGGTCGTCGGGGTCACGCACGACGAGCTGTTCGGGCCGACGGTGACCGTGGGGCTCGGCGGCGTGCTGGTGGAGGTGCTGCGCGACGCGGCGGTCGGGGTCCCGCCGTTCGGCGAGGAGCAGGCCCGGGACATGCTCGCCGGGCTGCGGGGCCGGGCGCTGCTGGACGGGGTCCGGGGCCGGCCGCCGGCCGACCGGGACGCCTTGGTGGAGGTGGTCCTGCGGGTGCAGCGCATGGCCCTGGAACTCGGTGACCACATCGCCGAGCTGGACATCAATCCGCTGCTGGTGCTGCCCCGGGGGCAGGGCGCGGTGGCACTGGACGCGCTGGTGGTGTGCCGGTGACCGGGGTCGCCCACGAGGTCCGCGAGCAGGTCTCCCACATCACGCTGACCCGCCCCGAAGCCCTCAACGCGCTCACGCCCGCGATGCGGGACCGGCTCGTCGACCTGCTGGCGGCGGCCTCCGCGGACCCGGAGGTCCGGGCGGTGGTCCTCACCGGCACCGGGCGCGGCTTCTGCGCGGGCGCGGACCTGCGGGGCGGTGCGTCCGTCTCCGGTGAACGCGTCACCGGGGACGTGTCCCGCACCCTGCGCCTGGGCGCGCAGCGCCTGATCGCGTCGGTGCTGGACTGCGAGAAGCCGGTGCTGGCGGCCGTGAACGGCACGGCGGCCGGGCTCGGCGCGCACCTGGCCCTCGCCTGCGACCTGGTCCTGGCGGCGGAGTCGGCCCGTTTCATCGAGGTGTTCGTCCGCCGCGGCCTGGTCCCGGACGGCGGCGGCGCCTACCTCCTCCCCCGGCTGATCGGCCCGCAGCGGGCGAAGGAGCTGATGTTCCTCGGCGACGCGGTCCCGGCCGCGGAGGCGGAGCGGCTCGGCCTCGTCAACCGGGTCGTCCCGGACGGCGACCTGGAGAAGACGGCGCGCGAGTGGGCGGCCCGCCTGGCCACGGGCCCCACCCGGACCCTGGCCCTGACCAAGGCCCTGGTCAACGCGTCCCTCGACACCGACCGCACCACCGCCTTCGCCGCGGAGGCCACCGCCCAGGAACTCAACCTGACCACCCGGGACGCCGCCGAGGGCCTCCAGGCCTTCGCGGAACGCCGGGCAGCGGAGTTCCGTGGGCGCTGACCCCCCGCCCCGGCCCGCTCCCGGCCTTCCTTTCTGACATGCCGTCAGCTTCAATGGAGGGATGATGGGACACGCAGGGGCGGCGGCCGCCGCCGTCCGGTATCTGGGGCCCAGGTCCGTGGAGGCGCTGCCGCGGCCGGAGTTGCGGTGTGTGCGGGAGGACGAGCGGGCGCCCGTGGAACCGGGCGAGTTCCGGCGGGTGCTGGGGGCCTTCGCGTCCGGCGTCACGGTGATCACCGCGCCGGCCCCGGACGGCTCCGGGGGCCCCGCCGGGTTCGCCTGCCAGTCCTTCTCCTCCCTCTCCCTCGAACCGCCCCTCGTCTGCTTCATGGTGGGCCGTTCGTCCACGACCTGGCCGCGCATCGCCCGCGCCGGCGTCTTCTGCGTCAATGTGCTCGGCGCCGGCCAGGAGGAGCTGTGCCGCGGCTTCGCGGTGAGCGGCGCGGACAAGTTCGCGGGGGTCGCGTACGACACCGCGCCCGTCTCCGGCGCCCCCCGGCTCGCCGGCGTGGCCGCCTGGATCGACTGCACCGTGCACGCCGTGCACACCGGGGGCGACCACCTGATCGTCGTGGGCCGGGTGGACGCCCTCGGGGCGGAGGGGCCGGGCGAACCGCTGCTCTTCCACCGGGGCCGGTTCGCCCGGCTGGACGGCGGCTGAGGCGTGGACCCCGCTCAGGCCACGGCGGGCAGCCGCGGCGCCGGGGTGCGGCGGATCACCAGGGACATCAGGGCCGCCGCCGCGCACAGGGTGCCGGAGGCGTACCAGACCAGGTCGTAGGAGCCGAAGACGTCACGGGCGACGCCGCCGAGGTAGGCGACGAGCGCCGCTCCCACCTGGTGGGAGGCGAGGACCCAGCCGAAGACGATCGCGCTGTCCTCGCCGAACTGCTCACGGCACAGGGCGAGGGTGGGCGGCACGGTGGCCACCCAGTCGAGGCCGTAGAAGACGATGAAGAAGAGCATCGGCGGATGCACGGCCGGGCCCAGCAGCATCGGCAGGAACACCAGGGAGATGCCGCGCAGGGCGTAGTAGACGGCGAGCAGCCGGCGCGGTTCGTAGCGGTCGGTGAACCAGCCGGAGGCGATCGTGCCGACCACGTCGAACACCCCGATGACCGCGAGCAGCGAGGCCGCCGTCGTGATGGGCATGCCGTGGTCGTGCTCGGCGGGCACGAAGTGGG
This sequence comes from Streptomyces sp. 1222.5, assembly GCF_900105245.1. Lineage (NCBI taxonomy): Bacteria > Bacillati > Actinomycetota > Actinomycetes > Kitasatosporales > Streptomycetaceae > Streptomyces > Streptomyces sp. 1222.5. Next base: position 3,973,196 of record NZ_FNSZ01000001.1, read on the forward strand.
TCTGCACCAGGCCGTTGGTGGACGCCCCGCAGATCGCGAACGTGCCGGCGAGCAGCCAGAAGGTGCCGGTGCGCACGGCACCGGACAGGACCGAGACCGTACGGCGGGCCGCCCCGGTGACCGGAGGCGGCTTGGGCACGAACTCCGTGGCGCCGTACGGCTTCTGGCCGACGTCGGCCGGATGGTCGCGCAGCAGCAGCCAGACGAAGGGGACGACGGCGAGCGCGGCCAGGGCGACCGTGACGGACGCGGGGCGCCAGCCGTGGCGGTCGACGATCCAGGACAGCAGCGGCAGGAAGATCAGCTGCCCCGAGGCGGAGGCGGCGGTGAGGATGCCGCTGACCAGTCCGCGCCGCTCGGTGAACCAGCGGTTGGTGACGGTCGCCGCGAAGGCGAGGGCCATCGCGCCGGTGCCGAGTCCGACCATCAGGCCCCAGCACAGCAGCAGCTGCCAGGCCGCCGTCATCCACACGGTCAGGCCCGAGCCGGCCGCGATCACGGTCAGTGCGACGGCGACGACCCGGCGGATGCCGAAGCGGTCCATCAGCGCGGCGGCGAAGGGGGCGGTGAGGCCGTACAGCGCGAGGTTGATGGAGACGGCCGCGCCGATCGTGCCGCGCGACCAGCCGAAATCCTCGTTCAGCGGGTCGATGAGCAGACCGGGCAGGGAGCGGAAGGCGGCCGCGCCGATGATCGTGACGAAGGTGACGGCGGCGACGAACCAGGCGCGGTGCACGCGGCTGGGCCGCCCGGCGGGCGGGACCTCGACGGGGGCTGCGGCTGGGCTTGTCTGAGTCACGTCATCGAGCTTCCGGTCCACGGCCCCGCGCAACGAGTGGCCCGAAGGACAGTGTTCGCTAGGATCGGGCCATGACTGACGACGAGGAGTTCCGTCCGCACCGGGTCGCCGTCCTCGCCCTGGACGGGCTGCTGCCCTTCGAGCTGGGCATCCCGCACCGCATCTTCGGCCGCCCCACGGACGGGCGGGGGCGGCTCCTGTACGACGTCGTGACGTGCTCGGTACGGCCGCCCGGCCCGGTGGAGACCGACGCCGACTTCGCCGTGCACGTCCCCCACGGACCCGAGGCCCTGGCGAGCGCCGACACGGTGATCGTCCCGGCCTCCTACGAACTGGGCCCCGTCTTCGAGGAGGGCCGGCTCACCGACGAGCTGGCCGCGGCCCTGGCCCGCGTCCGTCCCGGCACCCGGCTCGCCTCCATCTGCACCGGCGTGTACGTCCTCGCGGCCGCCGGCTACCTGGACGGCCGCCCGGCGACCACGCACTGGGCCGACGCCGAGCGCCTCCAGCGGCTGTTCCCGAAGATCAGGGTCGACGCGGACGTGCTGTTCATCGACGACGGGGACGTGCTGACCTCGGCCGGGGTGGCCGCCGGCATCGACCTGTGCCTGCACATGGTGCGCCGCGACTTCGGCACGGCCGTCGCCAACGACGTGGCCCGCCGCACGGTCGTACCGCCGCATCGCGACGGCGGCCAGGCGCAGTACATCGAGCGCCCGGTGCCCGACCCGCAGCTGTCGACCACGACCGCCGCCCGCGCCTGGGCGCTGGGCCGCCTCCACGAACCGATCCAGCTGCGCGACATGGCCGGGCAGGAGTCGATGTCGGTCCGCACCTTCACCCGCCGGTTCCGCGAGGAGGTGGGCGTCAGCCCCGGCCAGTGGCTCACCCAGCAACGGGTGGAGCGGGCCCGCCACCTGCTGGAGTCCACCGAGCTGTCGATGGACCAGGTGGCCCGCGAGGCCGGGTTCGGCACGGCCCAGTCGATGCGCCAGCACCTCCAGCAGGCCCTGGGGGTGACCCCGACGGCTTACCGGCGCACGTTCCGGGCGGCGGTGAACGCGGTCTAGGACGTGGCCGGCAGGGGCGCCCGGGACGGGTCCGGGAAGCGGCCTAGAAGGTGAGCACCGCCCGTGCCACCCGCCCCGCCTCCGCGTCCGCGCGGGCCTTCTCGAAGTCCTCCACCGGGTAGGTCGCCGTCACCAGTTCGTCGAGCAGCAGGCGGCCCTGGCGGTACAGGTCGGCGTAGAGGGCGATGTCCCGCTGGGGGCGCGAGGAGCCGTAGCGGCAGCCCAGCACGGACTTGTCCAGGTACAGCGAGGAGACGAGGAAGGACGCCTCGGCCGTGGCCGGCGGCACACCGAGGAGGACCGCCTGGCCGTGCCGGTCGAGGAGGTCGATGGCGGCGCGGATCAGCTCCACGCGGCCGACGCACTCGAAGGCGTGGTCGGCACCCGTCGGCAGGAGCTCGCGGACCCCCTCGACGGACGTCAGGAAGTCGGTCGCGCCGAACCGCCGGGCCGCCTCCTCCTTGGCCGGGTTGGCGTCCACCGCCACGATCCGCAGGGCGCCCGCCAGCCGCGCGCCCTGCAGCACGTTGAGCCCGATCCCGCCCGTGCCGATGACGACGACGCTGTCCCCGCGGTCCACCCGGGCCCGGTTCAGCACCGCGCCCACCCCCGTGAGCACCCCGCACCCGATCAGCGCGGCCGAGGCGGCCGGGATGTCCTTCGGGATCCGCACAGCCTGGACGGCCTTGACGACCGTGCGCTCGGCGAAGGCCGAGTTGGACGCGAACTGGTACACCGGGTCCGTGCCCCGGGTGAACGGCCTTCCCGGGCGCCCGATCGCCTGCCGGCACATCGTCGGCCGGCCCCGGTCGCACTCCGCGCACGTCCCGCAGTTGGCGAGCGTGGACAGCGCCACGTGGTCGCCGGGCGCGACGTGCGAGACCCCGGCACCGACCGCCTCGACCACCCCGGCGCCCTCGTGGCCCAGCACCACGGGCACCGGGAAGGGGATGGTGCCGTCCACCACGGACAGGTCGCTGTGGCACAGCCCCGCCGCCGAGATCGCCACCAGCACCTCACCGGGCCCCGGCTCACGCACCGCCAGGTCGTCGACCACGCGGACCCGGCCGCCGTCGAACACCACACCACGCATCACACGGCCCCCTTGGGCTCTCTGGGCAGACCGAGCACCCGCTCGGCGATGATCGTGCGCTGGACCTGGTCCGAGCCGCCGTAGATGGTGTCGGCCCGGGAGAAGAGGAACAGGTGCTGTGCCGCGTCGAGTTCGTACGGCGCGGCCGGCGACCAGGCGGTGGGGCCCACCGCCGCCGTCGCCCCCCGGACCCGTACGGCCAGCTCCCCGAGCCGCTGGTGCCAGTTGGCCCACAGCAGCTTGGCCACGCTGGGCGCGCCCGGGTCGCCGGAGCCGCCGAGGGTGCGCAGCGCGTTCCAGCGCATGGTGCGCAGCTCGGCCCACTGCCGTACGAGCCGCTCCCGCAGGACGGGATCGTCGAGGCCCCCGGTCTCGGCGGCGGTGGCCACGACCTTGGCCAGCTCCTCGGCGAAGCCGATCTGCTGGGCCAGGGTGGACACCCCGCGTTCGAAGCCGAGGAGGCTCATCGCGACCTGCCAGCCCCGCCCCTCCGCCCCGACGACGTGCTCCGCGCGCGCGTGCGCCCCGTCGAAGAAGACCTCGTTGAACTCGCTGGTGCCGGTCATCTGGCGGATGGGCCGCACCTCGACGCGGCCCGGCTGGTCCATCGGGACGAGCAGGAAGCTCAGTCCGTGATGGCGGCGGGAGCCGGGATCGGTGCGGGCGAGCACGAAGCACCAGTCGGCCTCGTGGGCGAGGGAGGTCCAGATCTTCTGGCCGGTGATCCGGTAGTGCGGCCCCTCCCGTACGGCCACGGTACGGACGCCGGCCAGATCGGAGCCGGCACCGGGTTCGCTGTAGCCCTGGCACCACAGTTCCTCGCCCGCGGCGACCGGGGGCAGGAACCGGGCCTTCTGCTCGTCGGTGCCGTGGACGAGGAGGGTGGGCGCGAGCAGGTTCTCCCCGATGTGCCCCGAGCGCGGCGGAGCACCCGACCGGGCGTACTCCTCGGCCCAGGCGACCTGCTGGGTGAGGGTGGCGGCGCGGTTGCCGTACCCCTCCTCGGGCCAGCCGAGCCCGATCCAGCCGGCCTTGCCGAGGGTCCGCTCCCAGGTCCGCCGGTCCGTGCCGGCGCCGGCGTGGGCGGCGAGCCAGTCCCGGACCTCGGCGCGGAACGTCTCGTCTTCCTGACTGAACCCGAAATCCATGTGGACCGCCTTGAGTCGAGTGTCCGGAGCTGGATGGCCGCGAGCGCGTCGGGCGCCGGGGTCTGTCGTTCGGATCAGGCCGGCCCGGCTCACGGTGCCGGCACGCCCTAGGCGTTGGGCCGGGTACCGCTGCGCGCCGCCTCCTCCATCGCGGCCACCCGCGCGAGCATCGGCATCGGGTCCACCCCCACGGAGCCGGGCAGGAACTGCGCGATCCGTTCGGGCGTCCATCCGCCGGAGGCGAACGCGGCCCGCAGCTCGCGCGGCTGGGCCCACACCGCGATCTTCGGACCGGCGATCGTGTACACCTGCCCGGTGACGCCCTGGTCCTTCGCGCCGTCGGACAGCAGGTAGACCACGAGCGCGGCGACGTCCTCCGGCTCACCGATCTCCGCCAGCTCCATCGGCACGTTCGCCGACATCCTCGTACGCGCCACCGGGGCCACCGCGTTGGCGGTCACCCCGTACTTGTGCAGGCCCAGCGCGGCACTGCGGACCAGCGAGATGATCCCGCCCTTGGCCGCGCTGTAGTTGGCCTGGGAGACCGAGCCCTGGTGGTTCCCGCTGGTGAAACCGATGAGCGTGCCGGACCTCTGGGCGCGCATCACGGCGGAGGCGGCCCGGAAGACGGTGAAGGTGCCCTTGAGGTGGGTGGCGACGACGGGGTCCCACTCCTCCTCGGTCATGTTGAACAGCATCCGCTCGCGCAGGATGCCCGCCACGCAGACGACCCCGTCGAGGCGGCCGTAGGAGGCCAGGGCCGTGTCCACGACCCGCTGCCCGCCGGCCATGGTGGCGATGTCGTCGGCGACCGCTACCGCCTCGCCGCCCGCCGCCTCGATCTCCTTGACGACGGCCGCGGCGACCTCGCTCGCCGGTGCGGTGCCGTCGGCGGCGACCCCGTAGTCGTTGACGACGACCTTCGCGCCCTCGGCCGCCGCGGCGAGGGCGACGGCACGCCCGATGCCGCGTCCGGCGCCGGTGACGGCGACCACCTTGCCTGCCAAGAAGTTCCCCACGTCCGGCCCCTTCCCGCGGTTTCTGACGGTCCGTTAGATTTTATGGCGCGTCGGACGCGCGGACACAAGCCCCGGGGAGGCACCGGATGGCACTGCCGGAGGAGTTCCACGAGATCGCGAAGCGGGTGAACAACTGGGGGCGCTGGGGCGCCGGCGACGAGATCGGCACGCTGAACCTCGTCACCGACGAGGTGGTGCGGCAGGCCGCCGCCGGGGTCCGCACCGGCCGCCGCGTCCCGCTCGCACTGCCGCTGCGGCAGGACGGCGTGCAGACCGGGTTGATCCCCGGCCGGGTCAATCCGCTGCACGCGATGGTGCAGACCAACCAGGAGCTGTTCGGCCCGGGGACGGTGGCGTGCAGCGACGACGTCGTGACCATGGGGCTGCAGGCGGGCACCCACTGGGACGCGCTCACGCACGTCTCGCACTCCGGCCGGCTCTACAACGGCCGTCCGGCGCACACGGTCACCGCGCACGCCGGTGCCGAGTTCAGCGGCATCGACAAGGTGCGGCACGTCGTCTCGCGCGGGGTGCTGCTGGACGTGGCCCGCGCACGGGGCGTGGACCGGCTGGCGGGGGATCACGCGGTCACGCCGGAGGACCTGGCGGCGGCGGAGGAGTTCGGCGCCGTCCGCGTCCGGGCCGGTGACGTCGTGCTCGTCCGTACCGGGCAGGTGCAGGTGTACCTGGCCGGGGACAAGCACGGATACGGCTATCCGTCGCCGGGTCTGTCGGTGCGCTGCCCGGAGTGGTTCCACGCGCGTGACGTGGCGGCCGTCGCGAACGACACGCTCACTTTTGAGATCTTTCCTCCCGAGATCGACAATCTCTGGTTGCCGGTGCACGCCCTGGACCTGGTGGAGATGGGGATGCTCCAGGGGCAGAACTGGAATCTCGAAGAGTTGTCCACAGCCTGTGGACAAGAGCGGCGGTACGCGTTCCTCCTGTCGGCGATGCCCGAGCCGTTCGTGGGCGCGACGGGGACCCCGGTGGCACCGGTGGCGATCCTGTGAGAGTGAGAGTGAGAGTGAGGGGTCCGGCGCCGGGACACCGGCGTCCGCGGATGTCCCGCGACCGGCCCGGCCGGCGGCGCGTCTCCCCCCGGAGTCGCGCGCACGCCGCCGGCCGGTGCGACCCACACTCGGCGAGGACCGCCCTGCCGCGGCCCTCGCCGTCCCCTCGCGGCGAATCGACGCCCACCAGCGTGATCAGTCGGCCATGGGCAGTCAACGCCGCAACGGCGATTTGTCGCCTACGCCCGGTTCACGAGACCCGCGCACGGTTGCACCCCCGGCGCATCTCGGCGCCGGGAGGCTACACGGCTTCGAAGGCGAGGTCCTCGTAGGCGGACAGGCCGCCCCCGTACGCCATCGCCGCGCTCCGCCGGGGCCCCGAACAGCGGTCCAGTTCGCACCAGATGCTCTTGCCGGCGCCGTCCGGGCTCCAGCCCCAGCGATCGGCCAGGCAGTCCACGAGCGCCAGGCCCCGGCCGCCGGTCGCGTCGTCGGCGGCGCACCGCGGCACCGGGGCGCGGGAGCTGCTGTCGGCCACCTCCACCCGGACCGTGGCGGAGGGCGGGGCCTCCGCCACCGGGACCGGCAGGGAGAGCCGCAGCACGGCCGGACGGCCGGTGTGCACCACGGCGTTGGTCACCAGCTCGGAGACGAGCAGGATCAGAGTCTCGGCCAACGGCTCGTCGACCCCTATGCCCGACCCGGCGAGTCGCGAGCGGGCCCACTTCCTGGCCCGTCCCACCTCCGCGGGGTCGGGCCGGATCTCCAGCTGCACTTCAAGCACCTGCACCGCTCACACCATCCGAACCGGCGGACACATGAACCGACGCCGGCCGGACGCCGCGGTGCGAACCACGGCGATCGGCACGACGAGGGCCACGATCGTAGCCATTTTCTGCATGGCCAGGACAACGGGCCAGAGCAAGGGTCACGGACCGTGATTCCCTTGCAAGGCAGCATGGTTGACGTACAGTCACCCCAACAAGCGCTTCGGGCATATTCCAGCGCGAAGGAGTACGCGTAGGGCATACTGTGCGACGCTCGTGCCGGGGAGTCGAACAGGCGGGGGCCGGCACTCCGACCGCCCCGCGAACAGCGGCGCGCACCGCACTGACCGGCACCACCCCAGGGGCACCACCGGCACGGCTCGTGCTCGCAGCCACTCGCATCCCACACAAGGTACCCGAGCGGACAGCCGACTCCGGGACGTGACGAGTCCCGGGAAGGACACAACCCGGTATCGACGCTCAGTGATTCCGCGGTGCCACGATCCGCGACATCTTGGGCCAAGGCTTCGCCGGTGGCGCCGCCCGGGACGCCGCCGCCCGCTCAGATTCCGAGCCGCGCCGCGAGGAGTTCCTCGCTCCAGGCGCTCCCCCCGCCGCGACGAGCCCGCACCCAGGCCCGCTTCAGGTGCAGGTGGACGTCCGCCTCCCAGGTGAACCCCATCCCGCCGTGCACCTGGAGACAGTCCCGGGCCCCGCGTACGGCGGCCTCGTCGGCGAGCAGCCGGGCGGCCGCGACGTCGGCGGGATCGGCGGTCACGGCGGCCGCGTAGACGGCCGCCCGCGCGGTCTCGGCCCGCACCAGCAGGTCCGCGCACAGGTGCTGGACGGCCTGGAAGGCCCCGACCGGCCGCCCGAACTGCTCTCGCGTCCGGGCGTGTTGCACGGCCAGCTCGCACACCTGTGTGGCGGTGCCCAGCTGCTCGGCCGCGGTGAGGAGCGCGGCCACCGGTTCCGGGGCCCCGGCGGCGGGCGCGCGGCCGCCGTCCGCGGGCAGCCGGTGCAGCGGGGTGAGCGGGTCGACCGACCGCATCGGTACGGCTCCGGCGGCCTCCCCCCGTACGACGTCGGCCGCGTCCAGCCACTCCACCAGCGCCCCGTCCACGGCGGCCACGACCGTCTCCCCGGTGGCCGCGCCGGGCACCGTCCCGGCCGCGAGGTGCGTGGCCACGAGCGGCCCGGGCAGCAGGGCGCGTCCGGCCTCCTCGAAGGCCAGCACCGCCTCGGGCAGGCCCGCTCCGACCCCGCCGTCCGCCTCCGGCAGCCGCAGCGCGAAGAAGCCCGCCCGCCCCAGTGCCCGCCACAGCTCCCGGTCGACACGGCCCGGCGCGTCGACGGCCGCGCGCAGTTCCTCCCGCCCGAAGTGCCGTCCCAGCAGGTCCCGTACGCCCGTCCGCAGCGCCCGCTGGTCGTCGGTGAGTCGGAAGCGCACGCTCATCTCCCCCTGGGCAGGCCGAGGATGCGCTCGGCGACGATGTTGCGCTGGATCTGCGAGGTGCCGGCGGCGATGGTGTACGACAGCGAGGAGAGCCGGTCGAGGACCCACGGGCGGTCCAGGTCGAGGCAGTCCGGGCCGAGCACGTCGGCGGCGGTGTCGTACAGGTCCTGCCGGGCGTGCGAGTACCGGAGCTTGAAGACCGAACCGCCGACGCCCGGCACCCCACCGCCGGCCTCCGCCTCGCTCACGTTCCACTGGGTCAGCCGCCACAGCGCCCGGAACTCCGCGTCGAGCCGCCCGAGCCGCCGGCGCAGCGCCGGGTCGTCCCAGGTGCCGTTCCGCCGGGCCGCGCGGGCGAGTCCGCCGAGGACGCGGCGGCAGGCGACGACCTCACCGACGAAGGCGGTGCCGCGCTCGAAGGAGAGGGTCACCATGGTCACGCGCCAGCCGTCGTTCTCCGCGCCCACCCGGTTGGCTGCGGGCACCCGCACCTCGTCGAGGAACACCTCGGCGAACTCCGCCGACCCGGCGAGCGTGCGCAGCGGCCGTACGGTGACGCCCTCGGCGTCCATGGGCAGGGCGAGCCAGGTGATGCCCCGGTGGCGGGGCGCGTCCGGGTCGGTGCGCACCAGCAGTTCGCACCAGTCGGCGACCTCGGCGTGCGAGGTCCAGATCTTGGACCCGGTCACCACGTAGTGGTCGCCGTCGCGCCGCGCCCGGGTGCGCAGCGCGGCGAGGTCGGACCCGGCGCCCGGTTCGCTGAACCCCTGGCACCACACCTCCTCACCGCGCAGGATCGGCGGCAGCCAGCGCTCCCGCTGCGCGGGCGTGCCCTCGGCGGCGATGGTCGGGCCCGCGTGCAGCAGCCCGACGAACCCGGCGCCGACGTAGGGGGCGCCGGCCCGCTCCGTCTCCTCCAGGAAGATCAGCCGGGTGGTCGGGGAGGCGTCCCAGTGGACGTCGGCGTACCCGGCGTCGTACAGCATCCGCTGCCAGCCGAGGTCGTAGGCGCGGCGGCCGGGCCAGTCGTCGGGCGGGGGCGCGGCCGGCAGGCTGGGCAGCACCTTGGTGAGCCATTCCCGCAGCCGGGCCCGGAACTCCTCCTCCTCGGGCGTCCAGGAGAGGTCCATCAGCGGTCGAGGTCCAGGCCCAGCATGCGGATGGCGTTGCCCCGCATCAGCTTGTGGACGGTCTCGTCGTCGAGGCCCTTCACATGGTCGAGGGCGACCTCCTTGGTGTGCGGAAAGGTCGAGTCGACGTGCGGATAGTCGGTCTCGAAGGTGGCGTTGTCCCGGCCGACGGCGTCGATCGAGGCGACGCCGTGCTTGTCGCGGAAGAAGCAGCAGTAGATCTGCCGGTAGTAGTACGTCGACGGCGGCTCGGGGACGAGATCGCGCACCCCGCCCCAGGCGCGGTGCTCCTCCCACACGTCGTCGGCGCGCTCCAGGGCGTACGGGACCCAGCCCATCTGCCCTTCCGAGTAGGCGAGGGTGAGCCGCGGGAACTTCACCAGGACCCCGCTGAAGAGGTAGTCCATCATCGAGGCCATCGCGTTGTTGAAACTGAGCGAGGCCTGTACGGCGGGCGGCGCGTCCGGGGATGCGGCGGGCATCTGCGAGCTGCTGCCGATGTGCATGTTGACGACCGTGCCGGTGTCCTGGCAGACGGCGAAGAAGGGGTCCCAGTACCCGGAGTGGATGGAGGGCAGTCCGAGGTGGGTGGGGATCTCGGAGAAGGTGACGGCCCGCACCCCGCGCGCGGCGTTGCGCCGGATCTCCGCGACGGCCAGGTCCACGTCCCACAGCGGGATCAGGCACAGCGGGATGAGCCGGCCGCCGCTGTCCCCGCACCACTCGTCCACCATCCAGTCGTTGTAGGCGCGGACGCAGGCGAGGGCGACCTCCTTGTCGTGCGCCTCGGCGAAGGTCTGGCCGCAGAAGCGCGGGAAGGTCGGGAAGCAGAGGCTGGCCTCGACGTGGTTGAGGTCCATGTCCGCGAGGCGCGCCTTCGGGTCCCAGCAGCCGCGCCGCATCTGCTCGCGGGTGATGCCCTCGAGGGTCATCTCGTCGCGGTCGAAGCCGACGGCGGCGATGTTGCGCTTGTACGGGAACTTCAGGTCCTCGTAGATCCACCAGTCCGTCTGCTGGCCCTCGGGGTCCATGGTGATCCGGTACTTCCCGCCGACGTAGGCCAGCTCCCCGATCCCGGCGGTCAGCGGCCTGGGTCCGCGGTCGCGGTACCGCGCGGGCAGCCAGGTCTCGAAAAGATGGGCGGGCTCGATCACGTGGTCGTCGACGCTGATGATGCGGGGCAGTTCGGTCGCCATGGGTCCCCTCCGCCGGACGGTACTTATCTGATGGTCCGTCAGATAGCATGGCACCTGACGAGCCGTCAGCCAAGGAGGGGGCTACGTGAACGAGACCCCGCACTCCCTGAGTTCCGCCCGCACACTGTGGGACCTGGTCGTCCGCCGGGCCGCCCTCACCCCCGGCCTGCCCGTTCTCCTCCAGGGCGAGCGCCGGCTGACCTTCGGCGAACTGCGCACGCGCGCCGAGCGCGTCGCGGCGGGCCTGTACGGGATGGGCGTGCGGCCCGGCACGGTGGTCGCCTGGCAGCTGCCCACCCGGATCGAGACCGCCCTGCTCTCCTTCGCGCTGGCCCGCCTCGGCGCGGTGCAGTCCCCCGTCATCCCCTTCTACCGGGACCGCGAGGTCGGTTTCGCGCTGCGCGCGTCACGGGCGGAGTTCTTCGCGGTCCCCGGCGTGTGGCGGGGCCACGACCACACGGAGATGGCCCGGCGGCTGGGCGCCGAGGGGGTCTTCGAGGCGTACGACGACCTGCCCGACGGCGACCCGTCCGTCCTCCCGGCCCCGCCGGCCGACGGCACCTCGGTCCGCTGGATCTACTGGACCTCGGGCACCACCTCCGACCCCAAGGGCGTGCTGCACACCGACCGCTCCCTGATCGCGGGCGGCTCGTGCCTCGCCCACGCGCTGAGGCTGACCGGGGCGGACGTCGGCTCGATGGCCTTCCCCTACGCCCACATAGCCGGCCCCGACTACACGGTGATGCTGCTGCTGTACGGCTTCCCGGCGGTGATGTTCGAGCACTTCGCACTGCCGGACGCGCTGGCGGAGTACCGGCGGCACGGTGTGACGGTGGCCGGCGGCTCCACCGCCTTCTACTCCATGTTCCTCGCCGAGCAGCGCAAGCGGCCGGGCACGAAGGTGATCCCGTCGCTGCGGCTCCTCGCGGGCGGCGGCGCCCCCAAGCCGCCCGAGCTGTACCACTCGGTGGTCCGCGAGATGGACGTCCAGCTCACCCACGGCTACGGCATGACCGAGGTGCCGATGATCACCATGGGCGACCCGGAGGACACCCCCGAGAACCTCGCCACGACCGAGGGCCGGCCGCCCGCGGGCATGGAGATCCGGATCGTCGACGGCGAGGTGCGGCTGCGCGGCGAGGCCGTCTGCCGGGGCTACCTGGACCCCGCCCAGACCGCGGAGGCCTTCGACGGGGAGGGCTTTCTGCGCACCGGCGACCTGGGGCGGCTGACCGGCTCGGGGCATCTCGTCCTCACCGGCCGGCTGAAGGACGTGATCATCCGCAAGGGCGAGAACATCTCCGCCAAGGAGATCGAGGACCTGCTGGCGGCGCATCCGTCGGTGGGGGACGCGGCGGTGGTCGGCCTGCCGGACGCCGAGCGCGGGGAGCTGGTGTGCGCCGTGGTGGAACTCCGCTCCGGCGCGGCCGGGCTGACGCTGCCGGACGTCGTCTCCCACCTGCGGGAGCGGGGCCTGTCCGTGCACAAGCTGCCGGAGCGGCTGGAGGTGGTGGCCGCCCTGCCGCGCAACGACACCCTGCGCAAGGTGCTCAAGTACCGGCTGCGGGAGCGCTACTCGGGCACCGTGAAGTAACGGGCGAACGCCGGGATGACGTCCGGCTCGCCGACGCTGCCGTCCCCGTCGGTGTCGAGCCCGGCGGCGGTGGCCCCGGCGACGTCCTCCGGCACGTGCAGCACGCGCAGCACGCGCGCGGTGTCCGCGACGGACAGGCGGCCGTCGTCGTCCGTGTCCGCGACCGCGAGCGCGGCGTGCAGGAAGGGGCGGGCGATCTCGCCGAAGCGCTCGGGGTTGTCGCGCAGCCGCTTGACCGCGCCCGTGACGAACTCCTCACGGGTGATCCGCTGGTCGCCGTCCCGGTCCGCGATGCCGGCCATGCCCTGCCAGAAGGCCTCCGCTCCGGCGTACAGCGCCTGCCCCTTGTCGGAGCGAGCCGTCACGCCGAACTCGGTGAGCAGCGCCTTGGCCGCCGCACTGAAGTCCTCGCGGTCGATGGTGCCGTTGCCGTCCTGGTCGAAGGTGGCGAAGCGGGCGGCGATCCTGCGTTCGTACTCGGAGCTGACCATGTCTGTTCGGCCGCCTTACCTGTGCGTGGGGTGATCTGCCAGGGAGCGTACGACGCGGGGGGCCGTCGGGCGGCGGGAAACCGACGGTTGTGCCAAGACCGGGGGAATTCTGCGACACCTGTGTGGCCTTGTCGCGAAGACGCCGGTACGTCTCCGTCAGGCCGCCCCCGGGCGGGTGCGATCAGGCCGAGAGGGGGCCGGCCTCGTCCGTGGTCGCGGAGTCGAGGTCGGGGTGGACGTCGAAGAGCCGGCGGACGCCGAGCGCGCCGAGGACCCGGTTGACGTGCGAGCCGTCGTCGGCGCCCCGGTCCGGCAGGATCAGCCGCAACCGGCCCTGGCAGGAGCGGAGCAACCGGCGGGCGGCGACGAGCACGCCGACCCCGCTGGAGTCGCAGAAGAACACGTCGGAGAGGTCCACGACGAGGTTGTGGTTCCCTTCCGCCACGACGTCGTGCACGTGTTGCCGCAGTACCGGCGAGGTCATCAGGTCCAGTTCCCCGGACACCCGGAGCACGGCCCACTCGCCCTGGTCGACGCCGGTCACCTTGAATGTCACGGCAATGCCCCTCCGCTCGCCGGATCTCCCGGAACCGCCCGGAAACGGAAGCAGTTCCTACGCTTCATTTCGCGCAGCTGCCCAGCGGCCGTTCCCTGAAACGTGGAGCGACAAACCGGCAGACGTCGACAAGGGGCTTGTTTCGGTCACTATCGATCCTGTTCGATCGGAGATGCACACGCTTTGCGTGAAGGTTGTGTGAAGAGGGCACTATCACCTGCGGTGCTTCGGGGGGCGCACATTGACACAAAGGGGCGTGCGTTGTCGGACGTGCCGACTACATTCGAGAGGGCAGCGCAGACACGCTGGACGGGCCGGTACACGGACGAGGGGAGGGGACCGCATGGCCGGGAAGGACGCACCACCCCGCTGGGACCGCAAGATGCAGCAGCGGCTCGCCCGCGGTGAGGCGGCGGCCCTCGGCGAGCTGTACGACCGTTTCGCCTCGCTCGTGCACAGCATCGCCCACCGCGTCCTCGGCGACGAGAAGGCCGCCGACGCCGTCACCCGTGAGGTCTTCGCCCGCGTCTGGGAGCACCCGGAGAGCTACGACCCCAAGCAGGGCCCGCTGCGCTCCTGGGTCGCCGCCGTGGCCCACCGGATCGCGGTGCAGCGGCTGCGCGACAGCGAGACCGCCGCGCTCCCCCGCCAGGGCGGGGGCTCCCCGGAGGAGCTGGAGCTGAAGGTGCGCCGCGCCTCCGTCGCCGCCCGCGCCGACTACATCGTCCACTCCATGCCCGCCCCGCTGCGCGCCGCGCTGGAACTGGCCTACTTCCAGCGGCGCGACTACCGCCAGACCGCCACCGACCTCGGTGTCACCGAGGACGAGGCCCGCCGCCGGCTGCGCCTCGGCCTGCAACTGCTCTCCACCGCGCACGACGCCGGGAAACCCCCGGGATACGGGGGTGCGGTGTGAGCGGGACGGAACGGTTCGAGGCCCACGACGAGCCCGGCGGGCACGACGACCGCGACGGCCGCGACGGCTTCGGGGAAGCGGGCCGGCGCGAGGAGCACGAGGGGTTCGAGGCCGCCGGCGGACCGGGTGAGCGGGAACACACCGGCGACGGTGCGGGCTCCGGCTCGGGCGACGTGCCGCACGGACCCGGCGGACCCGGCGGGCCCGATCCCGCACGGCCCCCGCGCATCCCGATGCCCCGCGCCTCCGTCGAGGACAGCGGGCGCCCGCTGCCCGACCTCGCCGTCCTGGGGGACCTCCTGCCCGTGCCGCTCGACCTGTCCCACGACGTCCTGAAATCGCTCCTCGGCGCCTGGGCGCTGGCCGCCTGCTCGGCGGCCGAGACGGCCGCCGTCGAGGTGCACCTGGGCGACTGCGGAAGCTGCGCCGACGAGGCCCGCCGGCTGCGCGAGGCGGTCGGACTGCTGCACCAGCCGGAGAGCCTCGACCTCGATCCGGCGCTGCGCACCCGCGTCCTGGAGACCTGCCTGGACCGCCGGCCGCCGCGTATCCCGCTGCCCGAGTGGGCGACGCCCTACGACGCGGAGACCGCCCGACTGGACGCGCTGCTCCAGGACTTCGGGGACGCGGAGTGGCACGCGCCGGTACGGCTGAGGTGGTTCGAGGCCGACGGCGCCACCAGCCGCCGTACGACCGTCGCCGGGGTGATCGCGCACCTGCTGTCGGTGGACGGGCTGATCGCGGCCGCGATCGGCCTGGAGGACCCGCTGGCCGGCGTCCCCGCACCCGCTCGGGGCGGGACCGGGCCGGCCGGGCGGACCGAGGCGTTCTGGCAGGCCTCCCACTTCCCGCCGACCCGCTCCGTACGGGCGCCCTGGCGGGAGCAGAGCCACGGCCTGGTGCGGACGGTGGCCTTCACCGGCAGCCACGCGGGCGGGCTCGCGGTGTCGTACGGCGACTTCGAACTGCCGCTGCACGACGCGATGCTGGACCGCGCCTTCGAGTGCTGGGTGCACGCGGAGGACATCGCGGAGGCGGTGGACTACCCCTACGAGCCGCCCGCGCCACGTCACTTGAACAGGATGATCGACCTGGCGGCACGGATGTTGCCGGTCGCGCTCGCGGAGCGGCGGCGGGCGGGGCTCTCCGCGCCGGGGCCCACCGCGCACCTCGTCCCCGCCGGAACGCCGGGGCGCACGCTGCGGCTGGAGATCGAGGGCGCCGCGGGCGGGGAGTGGCTGATCCCCCTGGACTCACCGGCGGCGGTGGGCTCGGCGGACCGCGAGGTGGCCCATGTCGCCCTGGACGGTGTCGAGTTCTGCAAGCTGGCGGCCGGTCACCTGTCACCGGAGGAAGCGGCGGCCGGCCAGGACGGCGACCGCCAGGCGATCAAGGACGTGCTGTACGCGGCCGCCGGGCTCAGCAGGATGTGAGAGCCGGGCCGTGCCCGCGGTACGGCGCCGTCCCGGGGCGCGAGCGGCCGTATCCGCCCCGGATGCAGCGCCCTTGACGTCATGAGACGCTGGTTGCAGATCGGCCGATCGCTCCACTCCGTCCTCTGATCCCCCGAGATGGACCGCAGTCATGGCCGAATTCCGACTCAACGCGACGACGAACGGTGACCAGCATCTGTCCGCCGCCACCGCCGTCCTCGGTTCCGAATTCCTGACCCTGTGGTCGGACGACAGCACCTTCACCGTCAGGGGCCGGTTCGTGGGTACCACGGGCAGCTTGCTCGGTGACGAGTTCCCGGTCGGCACCCAGCCCCCGGGGGGCGCCCAGGTCCGCCCGCGGTGGCCGTCCGTCCTGTCGGTGGGAAGCAACCAGTTCGCCGTATGGCTGGAGACACCGTTCAACACGCCCGGCAGGTCCTCGGTGCGGCTTCAGCGCTTCACCGACGGACACCCGGCGGGTCCGGCGGCGACGGTCACGGACGAGGCCGACTCCGACGGCCGACCGGCACTCTCGCTCATGATCGACGGGGGTGTCCTGGTCACCTGGGCGGGCACCCGGTTCGATCAGCGCATCCGGGCTCGCCGCTTCAGTCCGGAGGGGCAGCCCAAAGGGGCGGAACTGGCCGTCAACACCACCGAGGGTTTCCACCTCAGCCCCGCCACGACGCTCCTCGAGGGCGGCGACTGGGTGGCCGCCTGGACCACGGACCCCCACGCGATCGGCGGCAACCGGCTCAACCTCAGGTTCTTCGACTTCGAGGGAAACGCGCTGACGTCCGAGATCGCACCGAACGTCGGCGACTTCCAGGGAGTCAACGCCCTCACGCTCCTGGACAGCGGTCAGTTCGTCGCAGCGACCATCTCCCACCTCCCCGACAGCGACCTGGGACAGCCGCAGACCACGGTGCGGGCGAACATCTTCAAGACCGACGGCTCCATGGTGGCCGACTTCACCGCCGGCAACCCGAAGCACTTCACACGGACCAGCCCGGCTCTGTCCCATCTCCCCGGCGGGCGCTTTTTGATGACGTGGATCGAGGAGAGCGCCGACACGTTCTCCACGGTGCCCACGGTGATGGCGGTGATCTGCTCGGAGGACGAGGGCCGGCTCACCGACCCGGTTCCGGTCAGCACGGCCACCTCGGGGAAACGGTTCAACACATGTGCCGCCACGGCCTTCGGCAACGGGGCCGAGACCGCACTGATCACCTGGGACGACACCGTCGATCCGGGCGGTGACACCGGCCTCGGGGTGCACGGGCGCACCTTCCACGTCACCTCTCCGGGAATCCTCACCTGAGAGCCGAAAGCGGGGCGCGGCAAAAGCGGCGAAGAGGGCCGCGGACGACAGCCACGGCCCTCTTCGGGGCAGCGGCCCCTCGGGTCAGCGGCCCGGGAGGCGTTCGGTGATCTCCTGGAGTGTCCAGGCGTTGCCGTCCGGGTCGGTGAACGACGCGAACGACCCGTAGCTGGTCCGGTCGGGGTCCGGGCCGGGCACCTGGTGCTTGGTGCCCGCGTGATGGAAGACTCCGCCCGCGTCGTGGAACACCTCGCTCACGTCGACGCCCTTGCCGGCCAGCTCCGCACGTGCCGCCTCGACGTCCGGGACGACGAGGTGGAGACCCTCGACGGACCCCGGCGCCGCCGAACTCACCTCGCTGCCGAAGATCACCGAGCAACCCGACCCCGGCGGCGTCACCTGCACCACCCGGAAGCCGCCGTCACCGGAGACATCGGCGTCCAGCCGCCATCCCAGACCCGCGTAGAAGTCCTTCGACCGGTCGACATCGGCGACGGGGATCACTACGACTTCGAGTTTCATGTCCACGGTGGAGTCCTCCTGCCCGTACGGCGGCTGTACGCGTCACCGGTCGCCACGTGTCCCGCGCTCAGGCGGCGCCGGGCCGGCCTGCCATGCGGTGGGCGAGGGAAAAGACCCCTTCACGATACTGCGTCACCACGGCGGCGCCACTTCTGACGCCGCGCGGTGCGGGCCCGCGGGCGGCCCGGAACCCGGGCCCCCGAACTCCCTGAGATCTCAGGCGAATACGACCGTACGGCGGCCGTTGAGCAGGATGCGGCGCTCCGCGTGCCACTTCACCGCCCGCGCCAGCGCCTGGCACTCCACGTCGCGGCCGATGGCCACCAGCTGGTCCGGAGTCACGTCGTGGGCGACGCGCTCCACCTCCTGCTCGATGATCGGGCCCTCGTCGAGGTCGGCCGTGACGTAGTGCGCCGTCGCGCCGATCAGCTTCACGCCCCGCGTGTGGGCCTGGTGGTACGGCTTCGCGCCCTTGAAGCTCGGCAGGAAGGAGTGGTGGATGTTGATGATCCGGCCGCTGAGCTTCTTGCACAGGTCGTCCGAGAGGACCTGCATGTAGCGGGCGAGGACGACCAGTTCGACCTTCTCCTCGCGCACGATCTCCAGCAGCCGCGTCTCGGACTCCGACTTGGTGTCCTTCGTCACCGGGATGTGGTGGAAGGGGATGTTGTAGGAGCCCACCAGCTCCTCGAAGTCCGTGTGGTTGGAGACCACGCCCACGATCTCCACGGGCAGCGCGCCGATCCGGGCCCGGAACAGCAGGTCGTTGAGGCAGTGCCCGAACTTGCTGACCATCAGGACGATGCGCATCTTCGCGTCGGCCCGGTTGATCTGCCAGTCCATGTGGAAGGAGTCGCCGATCGCGGCGAAGCTCGCCCGCAGCTTGTCCACCGTCACGGGCGCGTCGGCCGAGAAGTGCACGCGCATGAAGAACAGACCCGTGTCGTGGTCGCCGAACTGCTGGCTGTCCTCGATGTTGCAGCCGGTCATGAAGAGATAGCTGGACACGGCGTGCACGATGCCCTTCTTGTCCGGGCAGGACAGCGTGAGGACGTACTGATCGGCCGGGGCGGCGCTCGCGGACTGCTCGTTCATGCACTACAGGGTCCCACACCGGCCCCGTACCGGCCGCCGCCGTCCGCCACGCGGACCCGCCGTCCGCTACGCGGACCGGGTGAGGATCCGCAGCACTTCCAGCGTCTTCGGCGCCACGTCCGGATCGTCGCCGTCGCTCACCGCCATCCGCACGTGCGCGTCCCGCGCCGCCCGCACCGCCTCCGGCCAGCCGGGGTGCTCCACGTACGTGGCGACGGGGGCGTCCGGCCCGGCCTGATGCATGATCCGCAGGACCCGCAGCACGGCGGTGTCGACGAGCGCCGCCTCCTGCGAGTCGCGGAATATGGTGCCGACGTATTTCTCCGCCGACCAGTTGTCCAGCCAGGTGTCCTCCACCAGCCGGTACACGGCGTCGGTGACGTCGCCGTACCCGTCCACACCGGCCAGCCAGACGTCCCGCTGGAACACCGGGTCGGAAAGCATGTGCAGCGCCGAGCGCACGTTGCTGCGCCAGCGCCACCACGGCATGTCGTTCAGGGGCATGCCGCCCATGGTGGAGGAGCGACGGCCGCGACGGGAAGAGTTCTCCGAACCTTGCACGGTCATCGATCGTACGTTCCCTGCCACACCAGTCCCACCGACCCCTGTAATTCACCTCGATGTCACTTTTGGTTGACTGAGGGTCACTCTCGGGTTAGCGATGTGAGGGAATCGTGCGTGTCCATGACCGGCAGGCGACGCACCGCTAGTACTTTCCTCCACTCCTTGTCCCGCCCCGGCAGAGCCGGCGCCCTGTACCTGGGCGCGATGGCCCTCTGTGCGTCGTTCACCGCCGGATGCGGGGTCATCCCCGGTGCCACGGGGGGCTCCGGGGATGACCCGATCAAGGTGATGACCTGGGCGCCGCAGGACACCGACGCCACGAACAAGCCCGGCATGCCCGCCATGGCCCGCGCCTACGCCAAGTGGATCAACGCCCAGGGTGGCCTCGGCGGCCGGGAGGTCGAGGTCCTGACCTGCAACGACCACAACGACAGCGTGGGCGCCGCGAAGTGCGCCCGCCGCGCGGCGAAGGAGGACGTCGTCGCGGTCGTCGGGTCCTACAGCCAGTTCGGCGACTCCTACCTCGCCCCGCTGGAGGGCGCCGGCATCCCCTACATAGGCGGCTACGGCGTCACCAACGACGAGTTCACCGGCCCCATGTCGTATCCGGTCAACGGCGGTCAGCCGGCCCTGCTCGCCGGTCTCGGCCGGGCCCTCGCCGAGACGTGCGGCAACGTTTCGCTGGTCCGCCCCGACAGCATCGCGGGCGACGAGCTGCCCACGATGCTCGACTCGGGGCTGAAGGCGGGCGGGCACGCGAACGCGGACGACCAGCTGGCCGCCGAGGACGCCACCGAGTACGGCGGCCAGGCCGACCGGGCGCTGCGCGACGCCACCGAGGACGTCCTGAAGAAGGGCTGTGTGGTGCCCGCGCTCGGGGACCGCACCGACACCTTCATGGACTCCTTCCGGCGGGCTCGGGAGGACTTCCCCGACGTGCGCATGGCGACCGTGCTCGGCAGTGTCGACCAGACGGTGATCAACGCCACGGGCGGCGCGTCCAGCCCGTACGAGGGCGCCTACATCACTGGCTGGTACCCGCCGGCGTCGGACGCGCGGTGGGCCCAGATGAAGGACGTGATCAACAAGGAGGCCTTCGGCGACAACCGCATCGACCCCGCGGACGCCGGAGTGCAGACCACCTGGATCGCCTACACGGTGCTCAAGGCCGTCCTGGAGAAGATCGGCGAGGGCGAGGTCAGCGCCGACACGGTGCGCCGGACCCTCAACGACGATCTGCGGGTCTCCACCGGGGGCCTCACCCCGACGCTGCACTGGCCCTACGAGAGCAAGCTCGCCGGGGTCGGCTTCCCCCGACTGGTCAACGCGAACGTGACCCTTCAGGTGGTCCAGGGCGGCAGGCTGGTCGCGGCCCGCAAGGGCATCGGCGGCAGCAACGGCATCGCCGACATGACGAGGACGCTGGAGAACGCGGACGTGCAGTGAGCCCGGCCGGGCCGCCCCGGCCGCGCCCGCCTCGGACGTGCCTCACACCGCGGGCCTCACAGCTGGGTGGGCTGGCGCTGGGTCAGGCCGTACTTCTGCGCGATGGCGTTCCAGAGCGCGGCCGCCTTGGTCTTCTGCGCGCTGGCGGTGCCGCTCTCCCGGTTGCCGGCCGCGGTCTCCCCGGTGGTGCGGGCGTGGCCCTTCTTGCAGCCCTTGTGGCCGCCCTTGACCTGGCCGGCCCAGGCCGCGTAGTGGTTGTCGGCCGCGGCGGACGCCTGCCAGGCCTTGGTCAGGGCCGCGGTCAGCTCGCCGTTGCCGGGAAGCTTGTCCACGGACAGCTGCCCGAGCCGGGTGACCAGGGCGTTGCGCTGCCTGGCCGCGTCGCGCAGGTTGGTGGCGGACTGGTCGAGGTCGGCACACTGCCTGACGTTGCCCACCGCCTTGATCACCGAGGCGCGGCTGCTGCCGCTGTCGGCGAGCAGCTTGTCCAGCGCGACGGCCTGCTGCCGGGCGGGGTCGGCGGTGGGCGAGGCGGAGTCCTGGGTGGCCGGGGACGCGGCGGCGACCGGCTTGTCGTCGGTGCCCTGGTCCTTGCCGCCCCCGCTGCTGAGCAGCGCGCCGGCGCCCACCCCGACGAGGACGATGCCGAGCCCGACGGCGGCGATCAGCGGCACCCGTGACCGGCCGCTCCGCCGGCCGTCGTCGCCGTCGTCGTGCATCGCCCCGTAGGAGTCCCGTGCCGGGCCGTACGACGACTGCGCCGGGCCCGGGTAGGCGTCCCGCTGGACGCGCGGGAGCTGCTGGGTGGACCCGGCCGGGGCGTCCCCGTGCGCGGGGCCACCGCGGAAGAGGTTCTCGAACTCGGCGGGCGGCTGCCGGTCGCCGCCCTGCGCCTGGACGGTGTACGGCGGGATGAACTGCGTGGCGTCCGCGTCGGAGTGCGCGGGCGCCGCCTGCTGCTGCGCGCGGCCCAGGTAGCGCGTCTCCTCACCGGCGGACTCCGGTGGCAGCGCCCCCGGCGTCACCGGCGGGATGTACTGGGTCGCGCCGTCGGCCGCGGCGGCCTGCACGGGCGGGATGTACTGCGTCGCCCCGTCGGCGGCGGCCGCCTGCGCGGGCGGCATGTACCGGGTCGCGTCGTCCGCCGCCGGGACGGGCGGGATGTACTGCGTGGCGCCGTCGGCCGTCGGCGGCAGCGGGCCCGCGGCCGGGTACGCCCCCGGTACGGCGGGCGGCAGTGGCGCGGCCGGTGCCTGGTACGGGTGCTGGGGCTGCTGGTACTGCTGCGCGTACGGGTCGGACGCGCCGTACCCGGGCTGCTGACCGCCGCCGTACTGCGCCTGCCCTTCACCGGCGCCGTGCGCGGGCGCCTGGCCGCCGTACTGCGGCTCCTGGCCGCCGGCGCCGTAGGACGGAGCCTGACCCCCGTAGGGCGCGGCCGGAGCCCCCTCGGGGGGCAGCGGGCCGGGGCCCGCGGCGGCCGGGGGCCGAGCGCCGGAGGCGTCCCACTGCGGGGCACCCGCCGGGGACCAGCCCTCACCCGGCTGGGGGTTCTGCTGCCCCGGGCCCCAGGAACCGCCCCACGCCTGCCCGCCCGCCGGGGCGACGGGGGCGGCCGGGGCCTGCCCGCCTGCCGCGCCCGGCAGCAGGGGCTCGCCTCCGTCGGAGGGCAGCACGATGCCTTCGCGCGCGGGCCGCGCCGAGGGCTCCTCGCCCTGTCCACTCTGCGTCACCGGGACTCCTACTAATGGGGGACCTTGTGAATCGTCGGCTCACGCTACCGGGTCCCCCGAGCCGGGTGCCACGCAGCTCAGGACGCGATCTTCTTCCCTGTGACGGCAGTAACAGAACAGGCCCGCGAAGCGCTGGTCAACGGCACCCGGCGCACACCCGGGTGCCGTTTCCCTCACGTTCACACAACTGCGGACCCGGCGTTCAGGCGGCCTGCTGGAGGTCGAGGCGGGCCCCGAACTCGCGTACCACCGCCTCGTCCCGGAAGGGCTCCAGCCGTTGCTGAAGGTCCTCCAGGTACTCGGCGCCCCGGTTGGAGCGGAGCGTCTCCAGCAGTTCGACGGCCTTCAGGCCGGTGCTGCAGGCCTGTTCGATCTCGCGCTGCTGCACCTGGGCCGTGGCGAGCAGCACATACCCGATGGCGCGCCGGCGGGCCCGGGACTCGGGGTGCCCCGCCAGCGACTGCTCCGCGTACCGGGCCGCCGCCTCGGGCTGCCCCAGGTCACGGTGGCAGTGCGCCAACTCGTCGGCGAGATAGGCCTCGTCGAAGTGCGCGATCCACGCCGGGTCGTCGCCGCGGGACGCGTCCGCGCCCTCCATCGCCGTCACCGCACGCCCGCCGGCCGCCTGCGCCGCGCGCACGTCGCCCAGCAGGGCGTGGCCCCGCGCCTCCGCCGCGTGGAACATCGCCTCCACACGCGGCGACACGTGCCCGCGCGCGCCCTCCTGCGCCGCCCGCGCCAACTGGGCGATCTCCCGCGGGTTGCCGAGCTGCGCGGCGAGATGGCTCATGGACGCGGCGAGGACGTACCCCCCGTAGCCGCGGTCCCCGGCCGCCTGCGCGAGCCGCAGCGACTGGATGTAGTACCGCTGGGCCAGGCCCGGTTGCCCGGTGTCCACGGCCATGTACCCGGCGAGCTCGGTCAACCGGGCTACCGAGGCGAAGAGTTCACGCCCCACCGCCTCCCGGTACGACCCGGCGAGCAGCCCGGAGACGACGCTGTTGAGGTAGTGCACGACGACCGGGCGGACGTGCCCGCTGCCGTACTGGTGGTCGAGGTCCACCAGTGCCTGGGTCATCGACCGGACGGCCGCCACGTCGGCCTGGCCGACCCGCGGGCCCGCCTGCCGGGCCACCTGGGCGTCCGGCGACGAGATCAGCCAGTCGCGGCTGGGCTCGACCAGCGCGGAGGCGGCGACGGAGGAGCCGGACAGGAAGTCCCGGCGCCCCACGTCGCTGCGCCACAGCTCGCAGACCTGCTCGATGGCCCCCAGTACCGTCGGCGAGAACTGGAGACCGACACCCGAGGCGAGGTTCTTGCCGTTGGCCATGCCGATCTCGTCGATCGTGACCGTACGGCCGAGCTTGCGCCCGAGCGCCTCGGCGATGATCGCCGGGGCCCGGCCCCGCGGCTGCTGGCCGCGCAGCCAGCGGGCCACGGACGTCTTGTCGTAGCGCAGGTCGAGTCCGTGCTCGGCGCCGCACATGTTGACCCGCCGGGCGAGCCCGGCGTTGGAGCACCCCGCTTCCTGGATGAGTGCCTGCAGCCGTTCGTTCGGCTGCCGTGCCACGAGAGGCCTTGCGGCCATGTGCTACCCCCTGCGAACCCCTGGAGCGTGACCGTTCGGGACGATCACTGCCCAGCTGACATACCGTCAATGCGTGACATGTGCGGTTTGCCGGGGTAACGGCGGATGCCACCCCCACCTCTGGCTACCCTTCCCACGCCCTGCTTCCTCCCGCGCGCCCCCACCCGTGCACCCATGCGCCCCGGCTGCCGGGCCGGTGCTCCTCCCCGGCGCGCGCTCCAGCCGTAACTCCAGGTGGGTGCGGGAGTTGAGTGGAGCGTGGAAGAGACGATCGCGGGCGCCCAGAACACTCAGATGACCGGTCAGATTCCGCAGCAGCGCGGGGAATCGCTGCTGGAGACCGCCGTACGCTACGCCGAGGAACGGCACTGGGACGTGTTCCCGGGCACCTGGCTGGAATCCGTCGACGGAACACAGCGCTGCTCGTGCGGTGAGGCCGACTGCCCTGCGCCGGGTGCGCACCCCGCGCGCCCCGACTGGGCGACCCAGGCCACCGGCAGTGCGACCGTCGCCCGCAGGATGTGGCAGAAGCAGCCCACGGCGTCGATCCTGCTGCCGACGGGACGGACCTTCGACGCGCTGTCCGTCCCGGAGAGCGCCGGCTTCCTCGCACTGGCCCGGATGGAACGCATGGAGCTGACGCTGGGCCCGGTCACCCTCTCCCCCGACCGCCGGATGCACTTCTTCGTGCTGCCGGGGGCGTCCGCGAAGGTGCCGGACCTGGTGCGCACCCTGGGCTGGTCGCTCACGTCACTGGACCTGGTCGCACTGGGCGAGGGGGCGTACGTGGCCGCTCCGCCCACCCGGTTCGGGTCCCGTGGCGCGGTGCAGTGGGCATGCCGGCCCACGCCCGCGAACCGATGGCTGCCGGACGCCGAGGAGTTGATCTCCCCGCTGGCCTACGCGTGCGGACGGGACCGCTGACGGGCCCCGTTCCCCGCACCCCCGCGCCCGGCACGGCGGCCGTGGCTAGCCTTCATGCATGACCGAAGCTGCAGTACGTGTGCGGGGGCTCTGGAAGCGGTTCGGGCAGCAGGTGGCTGTCGGGGGAATCGATCTGGAGCTGCCGGCCGGGAAGTTCATCGGGCTGGTCGGGCCGAACGGCGCCGGGAAGACGACCACCCTCTCCATGGTCACCGGGCTGCTGCGGCCCGACGACGGAACCGTGGAGATCGTCGGCCACGACGTGTGGCGCGACCCGGTGGCCGTCAAGGCACGGATCGGCGTGCTGCCCGAGGGACTGCGGCTGTTCGAGCGGCTCTCCGGGCGGGAACTGCTCGCCTACTCGGGGCGACTGCGCGGGCTGCCCGGCGACGAGGTCGACAAGCGGGCCACACAACTGCTGGACGTCCTCGACCTGGCGGGCTCCCAGCACAAGCTGGTCGTCGACTACTCGACCGGCATGCGCAAGAAGATCGGGCTCGCCGCCGCTCTCCTCCACAACCCCGAAGTGCTGTTCCTGGACGAGCCGTTCGAGGGGGTCGACCCGGTGTCCGCGCAGATCATCCGCGGCGTGCTGGAGCGCTACACCGCCTCCGGGGCCACCGTGGTGTTCTCCTCGCACGTGATGGAGCTGGTCGAGTCGCTGTGCGACTGGGTGGCCGTCATGGCCGCCGGACGCATCCGCGCCACGGGCCCCCTGGCCGAGGTGCGCGGCACGCACCCCACCCTCCAGGGGGCGTTCCTGGAACTGGTCGGGGCGAGCGGCCGGCACACCGGCTCCGACCTGGACTGGCTGGGCGGCGGTGCGGCCCGATGACGAACCCGACCGCCACCGTCGTACGACTGAAACTCGCCCTGCTGCGCAACGGACTGCGGCAGTCCGGGGGCCGGCGGGCCGCGTTCGTCGCCTCCGCCGTCGTCGCCCTCCTGTTCGCGCTGTCCCAGCTCGCCGGGCTGCTCCTGCTGCGCGGGCAGCCGCACGCCGATGTCGTCGCCGTGGTCGGCACGGCCGTCCTGGCACTCGGCTGGGCGGTGCTGCCGCTGTTCTTCCCGACCGGCGACGAGACCCTCGACCCGACCCGGCTGGTCCTGCTGCCGCTGCACCCCCGGCCGCTGGTACGGGCCCTGCTCGCGGCCTCGCTGGTCGGTATCGGCCCCCTGTTCACCCTGCTGGTCCTCACCGGCTGCGCGCTCGCCCTCGCCCACGGCCCCGCCGGGTACGCCGTCGCGGTCGCCGCCGTGGCGCTCGCCCTGCTGGTCTGCGTGGCCCTCGCTCGGGCCGTCGCCGCCGCCAACGTACGGCTGCTGACCAGCAGGCGGGGCCGCGACCTGGCCGTGCTGAGCGGGCTGGTGATCGCGATCGGCGCGCAGCTCGTCAACTTCGGCGCGCAGCGCCTCGGTTCGGCAGGACTGGGGCCGCTGCGGCCGGTCGGGGACGTCCTGTCCTGGGTGCCGCCGGCCTCGGCGGTCGGGGCGGTACGGTCCGCGAGCGAGGGCGCGTACGGCGTCGCGGCCGCCCAACTGGCCGTCTCACTCGCCGGTCTGACGCTGCTGCTGGCGGCCTGGGCGCGAAGCCTGACCCGGCTGATGACGGCGCCCGACGGGTCCACCCTCCAGCCCCTCGACGCCCCGGCCCGGGACCGCTCCGGCACCGCCGGACCGGCCCGGCTGCTGCCGGGCGGACGCACGGGCACGGTCATGGAACGCAGCCTGCGCTACATCTGGCGCGACCCGAAGACCAAGGCCGCGTGGGTGACCTCGCTGGCGATCGGACTCATCGTGCCGGTGTTCAACGCCGTGCAGGGCACCGGGTCGATCTACTTCGCCTGCTTCGCCGCCGGGATGCTCGGCATCCAGATGTACAACCAGTTCGGGCAGGACACCTCCGCGTTCTGGATGGTCGCCATGACGGTGTCCTCCGCCCGGGACGCCTACGCCGAGCTGCGCGGCCGGGCGCTGGCCCTGATGCTGGTCACCCTCCCGTACGCCGTCCTCGTGACCGTGCTGACGACCTGGCTGCTGGACGCCTGGGCCCGGCTCCCGGAGGCGCTGGGACTGTCGTTCGCACTGCTCGGCGCGATGCTGGCGACCGGTGCGTGGACCTCGGCCCGCTTCCCGTACTCCATTCCGCAGGAGGGCCACAAGAACGTCGCCCCCGGACAGGCGGGCCTCGCCTGGATCGCGATCTTCGGCGGCATGGTCGCGGCGGCCCTCCTGTGCTCCCCCGTCATCGCCCTCACCATCTGGCTCCACGTGACGGCCGACGGTGCCGACCGGACCTGGCTGCTGCTGCCGGCCGGCACGGGCTACGGAGCGGCCCTCACGGTACTGGGCCTGCGTCTGGCGGCCCCCCGCACGGCGTCCCGCCTCCCGGAGATCCTCACGGCGGTGAGCAAGGGCTGACCGGACCCTCCGGCGCCGGACACGGCAGCTCCCTGAGCGGCGCGGGGAACCGCGCGAACCACCACGACGCACCCGCGGCCGCCGAAGCACGGACGACCGCGGACGATCAGGCGCTCAGTCCCCGGCCAGCGAATCGAGGAACGGCTCGACGACCGACCGCCAGCCCTCCGGATGGTCGTAGTGGGCGAGGTGCCCCGCGTCCACCACTTCCGCGTACTCACCGCGCGGCAGCACCCGCACCATCTCCTGCGCCTCCGCGCGCCCCAGCTCGCCGTCGAGAGCACGGACGACGAGCGCGGGGCACCGTACCTGCGCAAGCTCCTCCCAGTGCGCGTCGTAGACCCACGTCTCCCGGGACCGAAGCATCCGCTCCGGGTCGAAGACGGGGTGCCAGCCGTCCTCGCGCTCGTGCATGACCTCGGCGTAGAAGGCGCCGCGGGCCGGGTCGGGGCGCTCCACCCAGGGGTCGTCCTCGCCGAACCACTTGCGGACGTCGGCGAGGGTGGCGAAGGGGACGGGCCAGGCCCGGAACCAGTCGGCCCAGTCGCGCTGCGAGGCCGCGCCGAGCGCGGAGGCCCGCATGTCGAAGATGATCACACCTCGCACGAGATCGGGGCGTTTGGCGGCGAGCTGCCAGGCGGTCAGCGCGCCCATGGCGTGGCCGATGAGGACGGCGGGGGCGAGGCCCAGCTGTTCCACGGCGGCCTCGGCGTCCTCGACGTAGGCCTCGCGGGTGTAGGCGGCCTGTGGGGGCTTGTCGCTCCGGCCGTGGCCGCGCTGGTCGAGAGCGACCGCTCGGTGGCGTCCGGCGAGCCGGCGGGCGACCGCCGCCCAGTGGGAGGCCCGGCCCATCAGGCCGTGGAGTAACAGGACACCCGGAGTGCCGTGCCCGGGACCGGCCGGATCCCGGCCCGCCTCGTGCGGCTGCGCCTTGGGAGGTTCGGCGAAATCCCAGGCGGCCAGCCGCACGCCGCCCGCTCCCGTCACGTCGATACGCCGTGCCATGGGCCTGGTACCCCCCAGCTAGCCTGCCTCGCACCGGTGTTCTGCCGTCGTACTGCCGCCGCAGACTATCGAATGCCCATTCGAAGCATCTGTCTGCGCGGACAACACCCCTCGTTCGAGTGACACCCCTCAAGGAATGATCGCCGCCGCCGAGGGGATCTTTCAGGCGGGAGGCGGACCACTCGGGGAAAAGCGGTCCGAGGGGACGACCCTGGGAGCTCGGGGCTCCGGGTCGGAACAGGGGAGGACAGGCCCCGGCGCCACACGGCGCCGGGGCCCTCCCTTGCTCAGCGCTTGGCGACGAACACGTGCGAGGCGACGTCCGCCTCCAGCTCGGCCGCCTCACCGCCGCTGCCCACCAGCACCCCGCCGGCCGACTCCGTCACGCTCACCACCGAACCGGGCTGCACACCCGCCCGCCGCAGCGTGTACATCAGCTGCGCGTCCGTCTGGATCGGCTCGCCGATACGGCGGACCACGACCGTCTTCCCGTCCGTCCCCGGATCCAGGTCCGCCAGCGAGACCATGCCCTCGTCCAGGAACGGATCGGCGCCGTCCTTCTCGCCCAGCTCCTCCAGACCCGGGATCGGGTTGCCGTACGGAGACTCGGTCGGATGCCGCAGCAGCTCCAGCACACGCCGCTCCACGGCCTCGCTCATCACGTGCTCCCAGCGGCACGCCTCCGCGTGCACCTGCTCCCACTCCAGGCCGATCACATCGACCAGCAGACACTCCGCCAGCCGGTGCTTGCGCATCACGCGCGTCGCCAGCCGGCGGCCCTCGTCCGTGAGCTCCAGATGACGGTCGCTCGCGACGGCCACCAGGCCGTCGCGCTCCATCCGCGCCACCGTCTGACTCACGGTCGGCCCGCTCTGGTCGAGCCGCTCCGCGATGCGGGCGCGCATGGGAACGACGCCTTCCTCTTCGAGCTCGAGGATGGTGCGGAGGTACATCTCCGTGGTGTCGATCAGTCCGGACATACGTGCCCCTCGATAACCTCTGCCGGCAGCCCGGCCGCGTGCGCTGGCCCTGCACCCAATTCTGCCGGATCCCACTGACAAGCGGGGAGGACCGGCGAAACGTGAGCCGGGAACCCGCCCCACCGGCACCGGGCCGCGCGACCGGCCGTACGGCTTCCGCACCCCTGACCAGCACCGCACCGGGCGCCCCCCGGGCACCGGCACACGAGAACCCCGGCCGTATTGACACCACACTGGTCCAGACCTCACGGTGATCCACGACACAGACGCTGCGAAGGGGCACCGCATGAGCGACGGCACGCCTGCCGACCTGTTCTTCGACGCCGCCATCAACCTGCTGCAACGGGTCCGCGAGGAGGAGGCCGGGACGATCGCCACCGCCGGCACCCTGCTCGCCGACACCGTCGCCGCCGGCGGCCGTCTGTTCGCCTTCGGCGCCGGACACTCCTCACTCGCCGCCCAGGACGTCGTCTACCGCGCCGGCGGCCTCGCCCTGATGAACCTGCTCGCCGTACCCGGCGTCGTCGGCGTCGACGTCACCCCGGCCACCCTCGGCTCCGCCCTCGAACGCGTCGACGGCCTCGCGAGCGCCGTCCTCGACACCTCACCGGTCCGCGCCGGCGACGCCCTCCTGATCATCTCCCTCTCCGGCCGCAACGCCCTCCCCGTCGAGATGGCCATGAGCGCCCGGACCCGAGGCGTGAAGGTCATCGGCGTCACCTCCGTCGCCTACGCCTCGGAGACCACCTCCCGGCACGCCTCCGGCACCTTCCTCAAGGACCACTGCGACGTCGTCCTCGACTCGAAGATCGCGGTCGGCGACGCGGAACTCACCCTCGACACCATCCCGGCGCCCTTCGCCCCCGCCTCCACCGTCGTCACCGCGGCCCTCATGCAGGCCGTCATGGCCACCGCCGCCGCCACCCTGGCCGACCGCGGCATCGAACCCCCGCTCCTGCGCTCCGGCAACGTCGACGGCGGCCACGAATGGAACGGCCGCGTCATGCGCGAGTACGGCGACCGGATCTTCTACCGCCACTGAACGCCGGCACCGCCGTCACCCGGGGCACATCAGGGGGACAGGGGCCGCCCTACTCCCCCGCCGCACCCCGGCGAACCGCCTCCGCCAGGTCCAGCGCCGCCGCGATGCGCCCCGCCACATCCTCCGCGTAGGCCGTGTCGGACCGCTCGAACCGGCTGCGGCCCGCCCCACGCAGGAACGTCACCACACCCAGCGTCCGCCCCCGGCTCCGCAGCACCGCGCACAACCCGTGCACCGCGTCCGCCGGCCACTGCCGCTCCAGCGCCCAGGCACGCGCCCGCTCCGCCGGGACCGACCCCGCGTCCGCACGCACCGTCCCGGCCCGCTCCACGCAACTCAACGCCGGATGCCCCGCCTCGTACCGCACGGGCAGCCCGGCCGCACCGGTCGGCACACTCGGGCCCGGCGCCCCCGCGGGCGTGGCCGCGAGCCGCACCAGCCGCACCGGAGCCGCGTCCTCACCACCCGCGTCCTCACCAGCCGCGGGCCGCGCACCCGCCAGCCGGTCGACCAGCGCGTGATCGGCGAAACCGGCGAGCGCGAAGTCCAGGTGGACCGTCGCCGCCTCCACCGGATCCTCGCACTCGGCCGCCGCACGGGCCGCGCGATGCGACTGGTTCGTACGGAACCGCAGCAGAGCCGCCTCCTGCTCGGCCTGCCTGGCCTCCGTCACATCCTGGAACAGCCAGCCGACCCCGAGTGGCACCGGCTCCTCCGCCAGCGGCGACGCCAGCCGCAGGAACCCGCTCCGCCAGCACCGCCGCTTCTCACCCTCCGGCGTGCGCACGGCCACCCACATCTCGGCCGGCGCGGGCGGCGCACCCTCGGCCAGCACATGCGTGAGCGCGGCCTCCAGCTCCTCCACACCCTGCGCGAGCAGCTCACCGAGCGGCCGGCCCAGCGCGGACGTACGCCCGATACCCAGCGAGCGCGCCGCGTGCGCGTTCACCACGGCCGGCCGCAGATCGGCGTCCACGAGGACCACACCCCACGCCGCGTCCTCGAACAGCGCCTCGCTCAACGCGATCGACCGCTCCAGATCGATCTGCGCGTGCACCTCGCTGAACGCGCAGTACACACCCGCGGGCTTGCCCTCCGGCCCCCGCACCGCGGCGGACTGCGTCCGCACGAGCACCCGGCCGCCGTCCTTCGTGACCAGCGCGAACTCGTGCACCTGCCGCCCCGGCGCGTGCATGGCCGACATCAGCCGGGCCTGCACCTCCTCGGCGTCCGCGCTGCGCACCGCCCACCCGGCGAACCCGTGCCGCCCGACGGCCTCGGCGGCGGTCCACCCGAGGATCCGCTCCGCCTCCCGGTTCCAGTGGGTCACGACCCCGTCGGCGTCGAAGGCGCACAGCGCCGCGTCCATGCCGTCCAGCAGCGCGGCGAGCAGGTCGGAACCGCCGGGCTCACCGGGCTCGTCCGGCCCCAGCTCGTCCGTGGTCCCACTTCGCCGGGAAGCACTCACCTGGACCCCCTGGAGGCTGCGTCGGCGCACGTCGGCGCTCGGTTCGCTCACTGGCCTTCATTCAACTCGAACGTGACACAGCCCACATCCTGTTCCCGCAAGATTGCCGAATCAATGCCGGTCGACTTCCGGTGCGAGCCGCAGGTCCACCCACTCGTCCCGCTCCCCGTCCAGCACATAGCGTTCGATCTCCACGAACCCGCGCCGCACGGCGAACCGCAGCCCGTCCGCGTTCGCCGCCAGCACACACGTCTCGATCACCCCGGCACCCAGCTCACGCGCTCGCGCCAGCCCGTTTTTGTACAGCGCCGTACCGAACCCCTGCCCCCGGTACCCCGGCAGCACACGCGCGATCACGGTGGCCACCCCGTCCACCGGCGGCCGCACGGTGGAACACCCGACAAGCACGTCCCCCACGTAGGCGTTCTCCAGCCGGTACCGCCCCACCCGCTCCCGGGCGTCCACCACCGACATGGCAGCGACCGGCACCACGGCGTTGTGCACGTGCCGCCACTGTTCGAGCATCTCGTCGCCCTCGACGACCACCATCCGAAGATCACTCATGCGAGCACCTCTACCAGCCGCGACGTCCACCTGTTCGGAAATTGGGGGAGATTCGGTGACCGTCGGTCTTCTCGATCATCAGGGCGGTCTCCCACCTGCATCTACGGCTCCTGCAACGGGGCGATGGGTACGGCTACGGCGTGCGGCAGCAAAACGTCGCGTCGATGTCCGCGAAAACCAGTTGAGGCGGGCCGGTGTCCTTCTTAGGCTTGTCGGCAAGCGGAAAGGAGGTGATCGGGTACATGAGTGAAACCCGGACGCGCGAGGTGGCTGCGGGCTAGCGGCCCGCCACCACACTTTGTGCGGTGCCGGACCAGCGTGTGTGCGAAACACGCGGCCGGCCCAATCCAACGCAGTCACCCGACCCGCGGGCTGCCGGTACGTCCGGCCGGCTCCTCACTGAGGAACCCAGCCCGCGGGTCGTCTGCGTTCTCAAGGACTCAGGCGTTCCGTCCGCCAGGTTCCGTCCGGGGTGGCGGTGTAGCGCAGGCGGTCGTGGAGGCGGTTCTCGCGGCCCTGCCAGAACTCGATCGTGTCCGGGGTGATGCGGTAGCCGCCCCAGTGCGGCGGGACCGGGACCTGTTCGCCCTCGGGGTAGCGGGATGCGAGGTCGTCGTAGGCGGCCTGGAGTTCCGTGCGGGAGGCGATGACCGTGGACTGGGCGCTGGCCCAGGCGCCCAACTGGGAGCCGTGCGGGCGGGTGCGGAAGTAGGCGGCGGTCTCGTCGCGGCCGGTGCGGTGGGCGGTGCCGGTGACGATGACCTGGCGGGCCAGCGGGTGCCAGGGGAAGAGCAGCGAGATGTGCGGGTTCTCCGCGAGGTCGCGGGCCTTGCGGGAGTTGTAGTTGGTGTAGAAGACGAAGCCGTCGGTGTCGAACTGCTTCATCAGGACCGTGCGTGTGCTGGGGCGGCCGGCGGCGTCCGCGGTGGAGACGATCATCGCGTTGGGTTCGTAGACCGTGCCGTGGAGGGCCGCGCGGGCGGCGTCCTCGAACCAGCGGGCGAACTGGTCCATGGGGTGCGTGGCCAGGTCCTGTTCGGCGAGGCCCTCGGCCCGGTACTGCTTGCGCATGGCGGCGGGGTCGAGGACGGGGTCCAGGAGGGGTTCGCGGTCGGTCACGCGGTCATCCTGCCGTATCGGACGGCCGTGGCACCGGGTGTCGAGTGGTCTCCCCAAGTGCGGCACCGGGGGTTATCGTGCTGGTTCCCTTGCGGTATGGGTGACCACGGGTGACCACCGGCCGATCGGGGCATCACCGGGGTGACCGCCGCCGACACATCACTAGGAGCCGCCTGATGTCCGATTTCGTACCCGGGCTCGAAGGAGTCGTCGCGTTCGAGACGGAGATCGCCGAACCCGACAAGGAGGGCGGTGCCCTGCGCTACCGGGGCGTCGACATCGAGGATCTGGTCGGGCACGTCTCCTTCGGCAACGTGTGGGGGCTGCTGGTCGACGGGGCCTTCAATCCGGGTCTGCCGCC
Source organism: Streptomyces sp. 1222.5 (assembly GCF_900105245.1). Taxonomy (NCBI): domain Bacteria; kingdom Bacillati; phylum Actinomycetota; class Actinomycetes; order Kitasatosporales; family Streptomycetaceae; genus Streptomyces; species Streptomyces sp. 1222.5. Next base: position 4,007,030 of record NZ_FNSZ01000001.1, read on the forward strand.
CGCGGAGCCGTTCCCGATCCCGGTGCACTCCGGTGACATCCGGGTGGACGTGCAGTCCGCGCTGGCCATGCTCGCACCGGTGTGGGGTCTGAAGCCGCTGCTGGACATCGACGAGGAGCAGGCGCGCGCCGATCTGGCCCGGGCCGCGGTGATGGCGCTGTCGTACGTCGCCCAGTCCGCGCGGGGGCAGGGTCTGCCGATGGTGCCGCAGCGGGATATCGACAAGGCGGGCTCGGTCGTGGAGCGGTTCATGATCCGCTGGCGGGGTGAGCCGGACCCGAAGCACGTGGCCGCCGTGGACGCGTACTGGACGTCGGCCGCCGAGCACGGGATGAACGCGTCGACGTTCACGGCGCGGGTCATCGCCTCCACCGGTGCGGACGTGGCCGCCGCGCTGTCGGGGGCGGTCGGTGCGATGTCGGGGCCGCTGCACGGCGGGGCGCCGTCGCGGGTGCTGGGGATGATCGAGGAGATCGAGCGGACCGGGGACGCGCAGGCCTACGTCAAGCAGGCTCTGGACCGGGGTGAGCGGCTGATGGGGTTCGGGCACCGGGTGTACCGGGCGGAGGATCCGCGGGCGCGGGTGCTGCGGCGTACGGCGCGGGAGCTGGGGGCGCCGAGGTTCGAGATCGCGGAGGCGCTGGAGAAGGCCGCGCTGGAGGAGTTGCACAATCGCCGGCCGGACCGGGTGCTGGCGACGAACGTGGAGTTCTGGGCGGCGATCATGCTGGACTTCGCGGAGGTGCCGGCGCACATGTTCACGTCGATGTTCACGTGTGCGCGGACCGCGGGGTGGTCGGCGCACATTCTGGAGCAGAAGCGGACGGGGCGGCTGGTGCGGCCGTCGGCCCGGTATGTGGGGCCGGGGCCCCGTCGGCCGGAGGACGTCTCGGGGTACGCGGACATCGCCCACTAGGAGAGGCGGCCGGGGGCGCGTGGCGGCTGCCGCTCGCGCCCCCTGTCGCTCACGCCGGGGTGAGCAGGTCCGTGTGGTGCCTCTCGGCCACCAGCGGGTGTGCCCTCAGCTTGCCCTTGAGTTCGTTGTAGCCGTACTCGGCGTACAGGGGGTTGGTGGGGTCGTCGGTGATGCCGGGGGCGGTGGACGCGTGCGGGAAGGGCAGGGGTTCGATCCGGGCGTCCAGGCGGGGGTTGTAGAAGAACGGGACGGAGAAGCGCTCGGTGGCGCCGGGCGGGCTGACCACTCGGTGGTTGGTGGCCAGCAGGTAGCCGTTGGTGGCGACTTCGAGGAGTTCGCCGAGGTTGACGACGAAGGCGTTCTCGATGGGCGGGACTTCGTGGAAGCGGCCGTCCTCGCGCTGGACCTGGAGGCCGCCGACGGTGTCCTGGAGGAGCAGGGTGAGGAAGCCGTAGTCCTTGTGGGCGCCGACGCCCTGGTCGGTGCCGTCGCCGGCGCTGCCGGGGTAGCGGACGAGCTTGAGGTGCGGGTGGGCGTGCTCGCCGAAGATCGGGTCGTAGAAGCCCGCGGGGGCGCCGATGGCGGTGAGCAGTTCGTGCAGGAGGCGCTGGGCGACGGCGCTGAGCCTGTCGATCCAGGCGAGGGCGGCGGTGCGCAGTTCGGGGAGGGCGGCGGGCCACTGGTTGGGGCCCTGGAGCCACCAGTAGGGGGGTTCGCCGGGGCCGGGTTCGCGGGCAGGGCGTTCGGCGCCTATGTCGAGCTGGTCGCGCCAGTCGCGGGCGCCGGCGGTGCGTTCGTCGCCGGTGCGGGTGTAGCCGCGGAAGTGGGGGGAGTTGACGTTGTCGATGGCGAGCCGGTCGGCATCGGGGAGGGTGAAGAAGGCGCGCATCGCGGTGAGCAGGGCGTCGGTCTCGGCGCGGGGCACGCCGTGTCCGACGAGCTGGAAGAAGCCGACGTCGTGGGCGGCGCTGTGCAGCTGGGCGTGGAGCAGGGCGCGGGCCCGGGGGCCGCGGTCGGCGGCCGACAGATCGACGATCGGGAGCTGGTCGTACGACGGGGTCGTCGCGATGTGCTGGGTCATGATGCGTCCGCAGGGTGTACGGGGCACGGGTGGCCGCGGGGGTGTGGCGGCCCCGGGTGCCGGAAAGAGGGAGAAAGAGAAGAAGGCAGGGGGCTGTGTCAGGCGGAGAAGCGCCGACAGCCCATGCTCGTGACGCGCACGTAGTCCACGTGGCGGCGTCGGACGAGCATCGGAAGCATGGGGCAAGGGTACTGCGTGCCGTCGGATACGCGTGTGACGCGGCTCACCGGGTGAGTGCCTGCTCCAGGAGGGCGGCCCACTGGGCGACGACGCGTTCGCGGCGGGTGGTGTCGTCGGTGAGGAGGTTGGCGAGGCCGAGGCCGCGGGCCATGTCGAGGAAGCCCTGGACGGTTTCGCGGACGCCGGGGCGGGATTCGTCGGCGTCGAGGAGGTCGACGGCGATGCGGTGGGTCTCGCGGCCGACGCGGGCCTCGAGTTCGGTGACGCGTGCGCGCAGCTGGTCCTCGTTGGAGGCGGCGACCCACAGGTGGAGGGCGGCGCGGAAGAGAGGGCCGGTGTAGAGGTCGACGACGGCGGTGACGACGGTGCGGTGGTCACCGGTGGTGCCGTGCGGGAAGAGGGCGCGCAGGGCGGTGGAGCGTTCTTCGGCGACGTATTCGACGGCCGCGGTGAACAGGTCCTCGCGGGTGGGGAAGTGGTGCTGGGCGGCGCCCCGGGAGACGCCGGCGCGTTCGGCGACGACGGACACCGTGGAGCCTGCCCAGCCGTGTTCGGCGAGGCAGGCGACGGCGGCTTCGAGGAGTCGTTGCCGGGTGGCGCGGCTGCGGTCCTGTTTGGGGCTGCGGTCGGGTTTGGGGTCCGGTCCGGGCGGGCGTCCGTGTTCCGCCGTCGTGCTCACGTGTTCACACCACCCATGCCGCGTCCCGTCGTTCCAGGAAGGCCGTCATCCCCTCCCGGGCCTGGTCGGAGGAGAACAGCCGGGCCGAGAGTGCGGTGAGGTGGGCCGCGTCCCGGTCGAATGTCTCCAGCACCCTAGCCGTGAGCAGCCGTTTCGTCTCCGCGAGGGCCTGGGGTGAGGAGCGGCGCAGGCCGTCGAGGAGGGGGGCGAGGGCTTCGTCGGCGTCGTCGGCGGTGGCCGAGAGCAGGCCCAGGCGGAGGGCTTCCGGTGGGCCGAAGCGTTCGCCGGTGAGGTAGTAGCGGGCGAGGGCGCGGGGGTCGGCGCGGGGCAGCAGGGGCAGGGAGATCACCGCGGGGGCGACTCCGATGCGGACCTCGGTGAAGGCGAAGGTGGCGGTGTGGGAGGCGGCGGCCAGGTCGCAGGCGGCGAGCAGGCCGAGGCCGCCGGCGCGGACGTGGCCGGTGATCCGGGCGGCGACGGGCTTGGGCAGGGCGACGATCTGCCGGAGCAGGCCGACGAGGGCGTCGGGGTGGGGCGGGTCGCGGAGGTCGGCGCCGGCGCAGAAGGTGTTGCCGGTGTGGGTCAGGACGACGGCGCGTACGTCGTCGTCGGCGGCGCAGTCGGTGAGGGCGGCGGCGAGGGCGTCGACGAGGGTCGCGGAGAGCGCGTTGCGGGTGTCGACGGCGTCGAGGCTGAGGGTTTCGACGGCGCGGTCGCGGGTGCGGCCGATGGGCGGGGTCATGCGTGCTCCCTGAGTTCCCGGCGCAGGATCTTCCCGGAGGCGGCGCGGGGTACGGCGTCGAGGAAGGTGACCCGGCGGACCCGTTTGTAGGGGGCGACGTGTTCGGCGACGTACAGCATGACCTCGTTCTCGTTCAGGTCGTCGACGGTGGGCTGGCGGACGACGAAGGCGTGCGGGACTTCGTTGCCGTCCTCGTTGTAGGCGCCGATGACGGCGGCGTCGGCGATGCCGGGGTGGGTGAGCAGCAGGGCTTCCAGTTCGGCGGGGGCCACCTGGAAGCCCTTGTACTTGATGAGTTCCTTGACGCGGTCGACGACGAAGAGCCAGCCGTCGGTGTCGACGTGGCCGACGTCGCCGGTGTGCAGCCAGCCGTCGGTGTCGATCATGGCGTCGGTGGCGTCGGGGCGGCCGAGGTAGCCCTTCATGACCTGGGGACCGCGGATGAGGATCTCGCCGGGTTCGCCGGTGCCGAGGTCCTTGCCGGGGTCGTCGAGGGAGACGATGCGCATCTCGGTGCCGGCGATGAGTCGGCCGACGGTGCCGGCGGGGGCCTGGTGGAGGCGGTCGAGGGGGACGACGTGGGTGCCGGGGGACAGCTCGGTCATGCCGTAGGCCTGGCCGATGGGGGGCAGGCCGAGGCGTTCGGCGCAGGCGCGGGCGAGCTGGGCGTCGAGGGGGGCGGCGGCGCTGATGACGTACTCCAGCGAGGACAGGTCGTAGTGGGTGACCGCGGGGTGTTTGGCGAGGGCGAGGACGATCGGCGGGGCGACGTAGAGGCCGGTGATGCGGTGGGTCTGGATCGCGGCGAGGAAGGTTTCGAGGTCGAAGCGGGGCAGGACGACGACGGTGGCGCCGTGGCGCAGGGGCGCGTTCATGAGGGCGGTGAGGCCGTAGATGTGGAAGAACGGCAGGACGGCGAGGATGCGGTCGCCGGGGCCCGCGGGGACGGCGGGTTCGACCTGGGCGAGGTTGGTGGCGATCTGGCGGTGGGTGAGCATCACGCCTTTGGGGGTGCCGGTGGTGCCGGAGGAGTACGGCAGTGCGGCGATGTCCTCGGCCGGGTCGATGTCGACGCGTGGTTCGGGTGCGGTGGTGGCGAGCAGGTCGATGAGGGAGCGGTGTCCGGATGCCTGATCGCAGACGAATATCTCCCGTATGCCCCCGGCGAGTTCGGCGGCGCGGCGGGCGGCGGCCAGCAGCGGGGAGACGGTGATGATCCAGCGGGCGCCGCTGTCGGCGAGCTGTTTGGCGAACTCCTCGGGTGTGGCGAGGGGGTGGACGGTGGTGACGGAGGCGCCCGCGCGGGTGGCCGCGTAGAAGGCGGTCGGGAAGGCGATGGTGTTGGGGCTGTGCAGGGCGAGGACGTCGCCCTTGCGGACGCCGGTGTCGGCGAGGGCGGCGGCGAGGCGCCGGTGGAACCGGTCCACCTGCTCGTACGTGAGGCTGGTGCCGTCCGTGCCGTCGATGAGGGCGGCCCGGTCGCCGAATGCGGCGGCCCGGCCGAGGACGGCTTCGTGGATGGGGAGTTCTACGGGCGGAACGTCTGCGTACTCGCTGCGGAACACGGTTCCTCCTCGCGCTCAGGTCGGTCAGTACGACTTGGGCAGGCCCAGGGTCTGGTGGGAGACGTAGTTGAGAATCATCTCCCGGCTCACCGGAGCAATACGAGCCACGCGTGCGGCGGTTATCAATGAGGCGAGGCCGAATTCGCGGGTGAGTCCGTTGCCGCCGAGGGTGTGCACGGCCTGGTCGACGGCTTTCACGCAGGCTTCTCCGGCGGCGTACTTGGCCATGTTGGCGGCCTCGCCCGCGCCGATGTCGTCGCCGGCGTCGTAGAGGTGGGCCGCTTTCTGCATCATCAGCCGGGCCAGTTCCAGGTCGATGTGGGCCTGGGCGAGGGGGTGGGCGATGGCCTGGTGGGCGCCGATGGGGGCTTTCCAGACGGTGCGGTCGCGGGCGTACTCGACGGCCTTGCCGAGGGCGTGGCGGCCCATGCCGATCGCGAACGCGGCGGTCATGATCCGTTCCGGGTTGAGTCCGGCGAACAGTTGCAGCAGCCCGGCGTCCTCGTCGCCCACGAGTGCGTCGGCGGGGAGCCGTACGTCGTCGAGGACGAGCTCGAACTGCTTCTCGGCCGCTTTGAGTTCCATGTCGATGGGGTTCTTGTGGAACCCCTCGGCGTCGGTGGGGACGATGAACAGGCACGGCTTGAGGCGTCCGGTGCGGGCGTCCTCGGTGCGGCCGACGATCAGGACGGCCTCGGCCATGTCGACGCCGGAGATGAAGACCTTGCGGCCGGTGAGGAGCCAGTCCGCGCCGTCCTTGCGGGCGGTGGTGGTGATGCGGTGGCTGTTGGAGCCGGCGTCGGGTTCGGTGATGCCGAAGGCCATGATGCGGGTGCCGTCGGCGAGTCCGGGGAGCCAGGTGCGCTTCTGTTCCTCGGTGCCGAAGCGGGAGATGACGGTGCCGCAGATGGCCGGGGACACGACGAGCATGAGGAGCGGGGAGCCGGCGGCGCCCAGTTCTTCGAGGACGATGGAGAGGTCGGTGATGCCGCCGCCGCCTCCGCCGTACTGCTCGGGGAGGTTGACGCCGAGGTAGCCCAGTTTGCCTGCCTCGGACCAGAGTTCGGTGAGGTGCTTGCCCTCGGCGATGGTGCGGGTGAGGTAGTCGCGGCCGTAGCGCTTGCCGAGTGCGGCGACGGCGGATCGGAGGGCCTTGTGCTCTTCGGACTCGATAACGGGAGTCATGGGGCTCCTAGGACGAGGTTTCCTGTACGACGGCGAGCAGCATGCCCGGCTCGACCTGCTGGCCGGCCTTGGCGTGCAGGGCGCTGAGCGTGCCGGTGACGGGTGCGGTGATCCGGTGCTGCATCTTCATCGCCTCCAGCCAGATCAGGGGCTGGCCGGCCTGCACGGTCGTGCCTTCCCGCAGGTCTTCGGCGATGCGGACGACCGTGCCCGGCATCGGTGCGAGCAGGGAGCCGGGGGCGAGCTGGGCGGTGGGGTCGGGGAAGCGGGGCAGGGCGGTGAGGCGGGTGGTGTTGACGTACACCTGGTCGCCGTACCGGGCGATCTCGAACCGGTGCCGGACGCCGTCGGCTTCGAGTACGGCGGTGTGCGCGTCGGTGTGGACGACGCGGACGCCGTCGGCGGCGAGTCCGTCCCGGGTGTGCCGGTAGCTGACCTCGATCTCCTCGCCCGCCAGCTCGTACCGTTTGGTCTGGGGCTGTGCGGGGACGTTGCGCCAGCCGCCGAAACGGGAGCGGCCGTGGGCGTCGGCGAGGGCGGCGGCCAGCGGGGCGAGGGGGTCGGGGGCGGGCCCGGTGAGTTCGCCGAGGTGGCGGTCGTAGAAGCCGGTGTCCATGCGGGCCGCGGTGAACTCGTCGTGCCGCAGGGAGCGGAGGAGCAGGTCGCGGTTGGTGACCGGGCCGTGCAGGGCGGTGCGTTCGAGTGCGCCGGCCAGCTTGCGGATCGCTTCCGCCCGGGTGGGGGCGTGGGCGACGATCTTGGCGAGCATCGGGTCGTAGTGGACGCCGATCTCGTCGCCGCCGGTGTAGCCGGTGTCCAGGCGGACGCCCGCCGGTACGGCGAGGTGGTGGAGGGTGCCGGTCTGGGGGGCCCAGTCGCGGGCGGGGTCCTCGGCGTACAGGCGGGCCTCGACGGCGTGGCCGTGCGCGGTGGGCGGCTCGGCGGACAGGGGGTGGCCCTCGGCGACGCGGATCTGCTCCGCGACCAGGTCGATGCCGAACACCGCCTCGGTGACGGGGTGTTCGACCTGGAGGCGGGTGTTCATCTCCAGGAAGTGCGCGCGGCCGTCGGCGACCAGGAACTCGACCGTGCCGGCGCCGACGTAGGAGACGGCGCGTGCGGCGCGTACGGCGAGTGTGTACAGCTCCTCGGTGAGCGCGTCCGGCAGTCCGGGTGCCGGGGCCTCCTCGACGACCTTCTGGTGGCGGCGCTGGAGGGAGCAGTCGCGGGTGCCGAGGTGCCGGACGGTGCCGTGGGTGTCGGCGAGGATCTGCACCTCGACGTGGCGGCCGTGCTCGATGTACGGCTCCACGAAGACCTCGCCGTCGCCGAAGGCGCTCGCGGCCTCGGCGCGTGCGCCGTCCAGGGCGTCGGGCAGTTCGTGGAGGCGGCGCACGATGCGCATGCCGCGGCCTCCGCCGCCCGCGGCGGCCTTCACCAGGAGCGGCAGGTCGTCCTCGGTGACGTCGGCCGCCGCGAGGGGAGCGAGGCCCATGAGTTCCTTGGCACGGGTCTTGGACGCCATGGCCTCGATGGCCCCCGGGGGCGGGCCGATCCAGGTCAGGCCGGCGTCGATGACGGCGCGGGCGAAGTCGGGGTTCTCGGAGAGGAAGCCGTAGCCGGGGTGGACGGCGTCCGCGCCGGCGGCCAGGGCGGCCTTCACGACGAGGTCGCCGCGCAGGTAGGTGTCCGCGGGGGCGGCGCCGGGCAGCCGTACGGCCGTGTCGGCCGTGCGGGTGTGCAGCGCGTCGGCGTCGGCGTCGGAGTGCACGGCGACGGTGCGGATGCCGAGTTCCGCGCAGGTGCGGAAGATGCGGCAGGCGATCTCGCCGCGATTGGCGACGAGGACAGAAGTGATCACTGGGTTCCTCACATCCGGAAGACGCCGAAGCCGCCGCGCGCGCCCTCGTAGGGGGCGGTGTGGAGGGCGGACAGGCACAGGCCGAGGACGGTGCGGGTGTCGCGCGGGTCGATGACGCCGTCGTCGTAGAGCCGCCCGGACAGGAACATGGGCAGCGACTCGGACTCGATCTGCTGCTCCACCATCGCGCGCAGGGCGGCGTCCGCGTCGTCGTCGTAGGGCTGTCCCTTGGCCGCCGCCGACTGCCGGGCGACGATCGAGAGGACGCCTGCGAGCTGCTGCGGGCCCATGACGGCGGACTTGGCGCTGGGCCAGGCGAACAGGAAGCGGGGGTCGTAGGCGCGGCCGCACATGCCGTAGTGCCCGGCGCCGTAGGAGGCGCCCATGAGCACGGACAGGTGGGGGACCCGGCTGTTGCTGACCGCGTTGATCATCATCGCGCCGTGTTTGATGATGCCGCCCTGCTCGTACTCCTTGCCGACCATGTAGCCGGTGGTGTTGTGCAGGAAGAGCAGCGGGATGTCGCGCTGGTTGGCGAGCTGGATGAACTGGGCGGCCTTCTGGGACTCCTCGCTGAACAGGACGCCCTGGGCGTTGGCGAGGATGCCGACGGGGTAGCCGTGCAGGCTCGCCCAGCCGGTGGCGAGGCTCGTGCCGTACAGCGGCTTGAACTCGTCGAAGTCGGAGGCGTCGACGATCCGGGCGATGACCTCGCGCGGGTCGAAGGGGGTCTTCAGGTCGCCGGGGACGATGCCGAGGAGTTCCTCCGGGTCGTACTTCGGCGGTGCGGCCGGGCCGGGGTCCGGGTGCGCCTTGCGGTGGTTGAGGCGGGCGACGACGCGGCGGGCCTGCCGCAGGGCGTCGGGCTCGTCCACGGCGAAGTAGTCGGCGAGGCCGGAGACGCGCGCGTGCATCTCGGCGCCGCCGAGGGACTCGTCGTCGCTCTCCTCGCCGGTGGCCATCTTCACCAGCGGCGGCCCGCCGAGGAACACCTTGGCGCGTTCCTTGACCATGATCACGTGGTCGGACATGCCGGGGACGTAGGCGCCCCCGGCGGTGGAGTTGCCGAAGACGACGGCGACGGTCGGGATGCCGGCGGCGGAGAGCCGGGTGAGGTCGCGGAAGATGGCCCCGCCGGGGATGAAGATCTCCTTCTGCGAGGGCAGGTCGGCGCCGCCGGACTCCACGAGGCTGATGCAGGGCAGCCGGTTGGCGAGGGCGATGTCGTTGGCGCGCAGGGCCTTCTTCAGGCTCCAGGGGTTGCTGGCGCCGCCACGCACGGTCGGGTCGTTGGCGGTGATCAGGCACTCCACGCCCTCGACCACGCCGATGCCGGTGACCAGGGAGGCGCCGACGGTGTAGTCGCTGCCCCAGGCGGCGAGCGGGGACAGCTCCAGGAAGGGGGTGTCGGGGTCGAGGAGCAGCTCGATGCGTTCGCGGGCGAGCAGCTTGCCGCGCGCCCGGTGCCGGGCGACGTACTTGTCGCCGCCGCCGGCGAGCGCCTTGGCGTGCTCGGCGTCCAGGTCGGCGAGCTTGGCGAGCATGGTCTCGCGGGCCGCCTGGTGGTCGGCGCTCGCGGGGTCCAGGGAGGTGCTGAGAACCGTCACAGGAGGGTCTCCGGAATGTCCAGGTGGCGGGAGCGCAGCCATTCGCCGAGGGCCTTGGCCTGCGGGTCGAAGCGGTGCTGGGCGGCGACGCCCGCGCCGAGGATGCCTTCGACGACGAAGTTGAGGGCGCGCAGGTTGGGGAGCGGGTGCCGGGTGACGCGGAGGCCGTCGCTCTCGGGGATCAGCTGCCGGAAGCGGTCGGTGGTGAGTTCGTGGGCGAGCCATCGCCAGGCCGCGTCCGACCGTGCCCACACGCCGACGTTGGCGTTGCCGCCCTTGTCGCCGCTGCGGGCTCCGGCGACCAAGCCGAGGGGGGCGCGCCGGGTCGGTCCGGGTGGCGGGGGCCCGGGCGGCGGCGGTGGCGGTACGTCGTCCAGGGCGCGTGTCTCGCGGGGCGGCCGGACGGGGACCCGGCGTCCGTCGTGCAGGACCGCCTCGTGGTCGACGGTGTCCTGGGGGACGTACACGTCCTCGAAGACCCCGTAGGGGGCGCCCTTTCCGGGTGGGGCCAGCACGTGGAAGCCCGGGTAGCTGGCCAGCGCCAGTTCGACGGCGGCCCCGCTCAGCGCCCGCCCGACGGCCTGCTGGTCCGGGTCCCGTACGACGAGCCGCAGCAGGGCGCTGGCGGTCTCCTCGGTGCCGGCGTCGGCCCGGTCGGTGCGGACCAGCTCCCAACGGGTTTCGGCGGGCGGCGACTTGGCGAGCGCGTCGGACAGCTGCTCGCGGACCAGGTCCGCCTTGGCCTCGATGTCGAGCCCGGTGAGGACGAAGACGACCTCGTTGCGGAAGCCGCCCAGCCGGTTGCGCCCCACCTTGAGCGTGGGCGGTGGCGCCTCTCCGCGCACTCCTTCGATCCGCACCCGGTCCGGTCCGTCCTGGCTCAGCCTTACGGTGTCCAGCCGGGCGGTGACGTCGGGTCCCGCGTACCGGCCGCCCCCGGTCTCGTACAGCAGCTGGGCGGTGACCGTGCCGACGTCGACGAAGCCGCCGGTGCCGGGGTGCTTGGTGACGACGCTGCTGCCGTCGGCGTGGATCTCGGCGAGCGGGAAGCCGGGACGGCGTACGTCGCCCTCCCGGAAGAACGCGTAGTTGCCGCCGGTGGCCTGCGTCCCGCACTCCAGGACGTGCCCGGCGACGACCGCGCCGGCGAGGCGGTCGTGGTCCCCCGGCCGCCAGCCGAAGTGGGCGGCGGCGGGTCCGGTGACCAGGGCCGCGTCGGTGACCCGGCCGGTGACCACCACGTCCGCACCGGCCCGCAGGCACTCGGCGATGCCGAACCCGCCGAGGTAGGCGTGGGCGGCGAGGGTGCCGGGGTGCGCGGCGGTGAGGTCGTCGCCCTCGACGTGCGCGACCTTCGCCGGGATGCCGAGCCGGCCCGCCAGCTGCCGGATGGCGTCGGCGAGTCCGGCCGGGTTGAGGCCGCCCGCGTTGGTGACGATCCGCACCCCGCGCTCGTGGGCGAGGCCGAGGCAGTCCTCCAGTTGGCGCAGGAAGGTGCGGGCGTACCCGGCGGACGGGTCCTTCAGCCGGTCGCGGGCGAGGATCAGCATGGTCAGCTCGGCGAGGTAGTCGCCGGTGAGGACGTCGAGTTCACCGCCGGTGAGCATCTCGCGCAGGGCGTCGGAGCGGTCGCCGTAGAAGCCGGAGAAGTTGCCGATGCGCAGCGGGTTCACTCGGCGCCCTCCTTGGGCGGGCGGCCGGTGCCGGGCGGACCCGCGAAGGCCTGGGCGATGTCCAGCCAGCGGTCGGCGTCGGGGCCCTCGGCACTCAGCGCGAGGTCGCCGCGGTGGGCGCGCTGGGTGACCAGGAGGCAGAAGTCGAGGGCGGGTCCGGTGACGCGCTGCGGGGCGTCCTCGGGGCCGTACGCCCACGTCCCGCCGTCGGGCGCGGTCAGTTCCACCCGGAACTCCCCGGCGGGCGGGGTGAGTCCGTGCACCCCGAAGGCGAAGTCGCGGGTCCGCACCCCGAGCCGCGCCACGTGCCGGAGCCGGGCGGTGGGCGGGCGCACCACGCCCAGGGCGTCGGCGACGTCCAGGGCGTGGGCCCAGGTCTCCATCAGCCGGGCGGTGGCCATGGACGCGGTGGACATGGGTGGCCCGTACCAGGGGAAACGGCCGCCGGATGGCGCCTCGCGCAGGGCCGCGTCCAGGGCGGTGCGGCCCGCGCGCCACGACGACAGCAGCTCCGCGACCGGGAGCCGGGCGCCGTCCTCCGCGCCCTCGTCGACGAACGAGCCGGGGCGGGTGAGGGCCTTCTCGACCAGCGTGCGGAAGGCGTCGGCGTCGGTGACGGCCAGCAGCGCCGAGTGGTCGGTCCAGGCGAGGTGCGCGATCTGGTGGGCGACGGTCCAGCCGGGCGCGGGAGTCGGAAGCGTCCACTGCTCGGTGCTCAACTCGGCTACGAGCAGGTCGAGTTCGTCGCTCTCGGCACGCAGGTCGTCGATGACGGGCGTCGGGTCGGCCATGGGAGGGAGCATGGCAGCGGGCCCAGAAACAATCAAGCGTGCTTGCATGAATTTACGGCGGGCTGCCCGGTCCACGGAGACAGGGCGGCCGGGACCTGGCCGGTCGCCGTCGGTCAGACGGCCTCCACCGGCGGGTACACCGGCTCCCACCGCGCCGCGCGCACGGCCGCCTCGACGTCGTCCGGGACGGTCCGGGCGACGCCCTCCTCGACGGCCGTCCGGGCCACGGCCACGGCGACCGCCTCGGAGGTGCCGCGCAGTTCCCGGATCGGCGGCAGGACCGGCGCGTCCAGCCGGGCGACGTCCGCGTCACCGGTCCGGCGGGCCACCGCGTCCGCCGCCGCGCGGAGCATCCGGTCGGTGATCCGGGACGCCCGCGCGGCGATCGCCCCGAGTCCCAACCCGGGGAAGACCAGGGCATTGTTGGCCTGCCCGATCTCGTACGTCGTCCCGGCCCGCTCGACCGGGGCGAAGGGGCTGCCCGTGGCGACCAGGGCCTTGCCGTCGGTCCAGTCGAGCAGGTCGGCGGGGGTGGCCTCGGCCAGTTCGGTGGGGTTGGACATGGCCAGGATGATCGGCCGTCCGGTGTGGGCGGCCATCTCGCGGACGATGTCCTCGGTGAAGGCGCCGCCCTGACCGGAGGTGCCGATGAGGACGGTCGGGCGGACCCGGCGGACGACCTCGCCGAGCGGGATCCCGGGCAGGCTCTCGTCGCGCCGCCAGCCGTCGGTCCCGCCCACCGGGCGGGCGTACGGCAGCTGGAAGTCGCGCAGCTCGTCACCCTGGTCGGCGGTGAGCAGGCCGTAGCGGTCGACGCACCAGAAGCGGTCGGTGGCCTGCTCGACGGACAGACCCTCCCCGACGAGGGCGTCCCGCAACTGGTCGGCGACCCCGATACCGGCGGTACCCGCGCCGAAGACCACGATCCGGTGCTCGCGCAGCGGCACACCGGTGGCGCGGACACCGGAGAGGACGGCGGCCAGGTTGACCGCGCCGGTGCCCTGGATGTCGTCGTTGAAGGTGCAGACCTGGTCGCGGTAGCGGTCGAGGACGCGGCGGGCGTTGGCGGGGCCGAAGTCCTCCCAGTGCAGCAGGGCGTTCGGGAAGAGCCTGGCCGCGGTGGTGACGTAGGCGTCGATGAAGGCGTCGTAGGTGTCGCGGTCGGCGCGCGGGTGCCGGTTGCCCAGGTAGAGGGGGTTGTCGAGGAGTTCCCCTCGGTTGGTGCCGACGTCGAGCATGACGGGCAGGGTGCGGCGCGGGTCGATGCCGGCGGCGGCCGTGTAGACGGCCAGCTTGCCGACCGCGATGTCGATCCCGCCGACACCCCAGTCGCCGATGCCGAGGATGCCCTCGCCGTCCGTGGCCACGATCAGGTCGACGTCGTCGGCGCCGAGGCCGCTCGCGCGCAGGGAGCGTTCGACGTCCTCGGGGGCGTCCACGGAGAGGTAGACGCCGCGGGGGCGGCGGTACTCGGTGCTGTAGCGGCGGATCGCCGTGCCGACCGTCGGGGTGTAGACGATGGGCAGCATCTCTTCCAGGTGGTCGCCGACGAGACGGTAGAACAGCACCTCGTTGCGGTCGTGCAGGGCGGTCAGGTACACGCTCTTCGCGAGGTCGCCGGCCTGGTCCCGGAACTGCCCGTAGGCGCGGTCGGCCTGCTCGTCCTGGGTGAGCACGCGGGGCGGGACCAGCCCTACCAGGTCCAGCGCCCGGCGCTGCTCCTCGGTGAACGCCGTACCGCGGTTGATCCGGGGATCGGCGAGCACGGCCCGGCCGCGGGCGGTGATCCTGAGGGGTCGGGGGGAGCCGCTGTTCCCGGTCACTGGATCACCTCTCCGGTTCCGATTCTCCTCTTCCAGGGTGACGGAGGGCAGGAGGATCCGCAGGGTGACGTTCACGCGTTGCCGACTCCACGGCGCATGCCGCTCGCTACTCTCGGTGAGGGGAGGTGGTGGGTGTGCGCAGCCGCGAACTGGACCCGAGCGCCTCGCCGCTGGACTACTACGGCTACGAGCTGCGGCGGGCGAGAGAGTCCGCCGGACTGACGCTGGCGCAGCTCGGCGCGGTCGTATTCTGCACGGGGTCGCTGATCGGCCAGATCGAAACGGCGGCGAGGGTGCCGCCACGGGACTTCTCCGAACGGCTGGGTTGTTCTCGCGCCTGGTGGGGATGGTGCTGCGGAGCCAGTTGCCCGGTTGGTTCCAACCGGTCGCGGAGATGGAGGCCAAGGCGACCTACATCTCCGCTTACCAGTGCCAGTTGGTCTACGGCCTTCTCCAGACGGAGGGCTGTGCGCGGGCCGTTCTGAGCATCGAGCAGGGGGATCGACTCGACGAGATGGTGGCGGCACGACTGGAACGTCAGCGGATCCTTGAGCGAGGGCATCCGCCCGTGCTCTGGACAGTGCTGGACGAGGCCGTGCGGATGGGCTCGTTCACACTCCTGCGGTTCGGCGATCACCCCGACGTGTACTACAGCGAGAGCTACGACTCGGGCCATATGACGGCCAATCCGCAGGTCATCAAGGAGCGTTCCGTCGGTTAGGCTCGCCTCCAGGCCGAATCTCTCTCCCCGAGGGAGTCGGCGGCCCTGATCGCCCGCGTTAGGGAGGAACGCTATGGGGAGCAAACCGGGCCTGGCGCGTGCGCAGTGGCGTAGGTCGTCCTACAGCGGCAGCAACGGGGGCGAGTGCGTGGAGGTTGCCGACCTCGACCCGCACATAGCGGTCCGCGACTCGAAGACCCCCGCCCCCACCCCCACCCTCCTCTTCCCGGCCACCACCTGGTCGGCGTTCGTGGAGTCGGTGAAGGGCTAGACCGGCGGTACCCGCCACCTGCGCACCAGGTCGCCTTCCGTGGTCAGCCAGGTGCCGTCGCCGAGGGCGAGCGGATCGGAGCAGGTGGTGCCGGGATAGTCGAGTTCGCCGACCGGCTGGAGCGTGCGGCCGTCCAGGATCAGGTGGCGGTTGTCCTCCGTGTCCTCCTCCTCGGCAACGGCCACGACAATGCGGTCCGGGTCGAGGAATCCGGCGCGGTGGCCGACGAAGCGCAGTCCCTCGGGCAGGACGTCCTCGGCCTCGACCAGGACCTCCTCCGAGCCGGCCGCGCAGCGGCAGATCCAGTCACCCCCGACGTCCAACTGGACGACCGCGCCATCGACGCTCACCCCGGCGAACGGCTCGTCGTCGCCGAAGGGTTCGGCGCGGAGGGTGTCGCCCTCCAGGGTCAGCACACGGGAGTGGAACGTGTCGCCCTGCAGGGCGTCGAGGAAGATCTGCGCGGGGTCGGTGAGCGACTGCTGGAGGATGTAGCCCGCGCTCGCGGAGGGCAGCGTCGTGTGGGTGACGGTCCGGCCGTCGCTCAGCTCCAGGACGACGCACCGGTCACCGGGATAGGGGCGGTCCGTCATGCCGGGTCCGGTGGTCGTGACGAGCAGGCGGCTGCCCCCGCCGTCGGTGACACACGCGGGCCCTGCGGTCCGCGCATCGGACCACGGCTCGAACCCGCGCCTCCACCGCACCCGCGCATCGGCGTCATACACCGTGACACTCCCGCTCGCGGCCACCGCCAGCCCGCCGTCGGGCAGCGGCGACACGAAACCCGGTGCCACGCCCGCTTCGCCGGACGGGAGACGGCGCCGCTCGGCGAAGACCCGGGAGCCCTCCGCGGCCACCCGGGCCGCAATGATCACGCCCCCGTGCTCCGCGACCAGCCAGCAGGCCCGGTGGCGCACCAGGAAGGTGTCGAGGTGATCGCGGGCGCGGGCGGTGAGCCCCGGAAGTTCCTCCTCCGCGAGGAGTTCGGCGCTGGTACGTGCGTAGTCCATGGTTGTTGTTTACCCCGGAGTGTGTCGCGCGGGCCAATAGAACTGCTTCTGCTGGGTTCCCTGGGTCCCTGAATGCACCAGGCCGTACATGGCGCCGTTGCTGCCGCGGATCAGGGGGGAGCAGAACTTCGTGCACACACTGTTGGATGCGGCGCCGTGGGTGGGCAGCCAGTCCGGTTTTTCCTTCCCCGCGTTCAAGCGGCTCATGTAGGCGAGGATGTTCTGCTCCGCGTGACCGCCCTTCACCTTCGGCGGCACCTTCATGTACGCGTCGTTGGGGATCGGCACGAGTCCCAACGACTTGGCCAGAGCAATCTGCTGCGCGTCGAGTTTGCTCTTGCTCGTACCGGCGACGAAGGTCACCGGACCCTTGGGGGTCTGAGCGTGGATGATCGCGACGGTCTGCTTCTCGCGCTGAATCGCGGTCGGCTTGAGGTTGTTGATCTGCACCGCCATGTCCTCCATCGCCTGCATGCACGGCGCGAGGCCCATCGGGTCGGACATGGTCGCCGGGTTGTCCACGTACCCGACGGGGTTGGGCGCCGGGTCCAGACCGAGGGGGTCGGGGGTGATGTAGCGGCCGGGTTCGGGGTCGTAGTGGCGGAAGTGGTTGTAGTGGAGACCGGTCTCCTGGTCGGCGTACTGGCCGGGGAACCGCAAGGGCGTGTACGCGGTCGCGTCGCGGTTCCATGCGGTGGCGCCCCACTGGCCCGCACGGCTGCGCCAGGCGATGTCGCCGTCCTCGCCGACAAGTTCGGTGGGAGTGCCGATGACATCGGTGACGATCGCGAAGAACCGCGAGTCGATGTCCGACAGCTCGTCGCCGGCTTGGCGGCTCTCGGTCTGTGCCAGGGGCCGGAAGCCGTCGTATTCCCAGGTCAGGGTGGTTCGGGTGGTGCTGTCGGTCTGCTCGGAGAGGCGGCCGCCGTCCCAGGAGAAGACCGTCTCCTCGACGATCGTCCCGTCCGGTGCGTGGCGGCGCTTGGCGGTGCGCCGCGCGAAAGCGTCGTAGCCGTACGTCCACAGGACGCCGTCGGGGGTGGTGCAGGACGTGAGCCGGTCCTCGGCGTCCCAGGTGTAGCGCCAGACCTCCGGCTTACGGGACAGGCGCTTGCGGCGGCGCTCGACGACACGTCCCGCGGCATCGTACGTGTAGTGCAGGGAGCCGGCCGCGTTCAGTCGGGTTCCTTCGTAGCTGCGCGGGCCGCGTGCGTCGGCATGGGGTGCGCGGTCGGGCCATGCGGCGTCCGTCTGGTTGCCCTCGGCGTCGTAGAGGTAGCGTTCGCTCCAGTTGCCGGCGTCGACACCGGTGGGCCGGCCGTCCGGGTCGAGCGTGAACCGCTTTGTCTCACCGCTCGGCCGGTCGGTGACCGCCAGGATGTGGTGGTCGGGCCGGTAGGTGTACGCGCGGGCGCGGACGGTGTGTCCCCCGACGCCGAGGTGCTGCTCGCTGACGCGGCCGAGGGTGTCCCAGGAGGTGGCGAGGGTGACGGCACGGTCGGGCGGACCGAATGTGCGCGTGAGCTCCTGGCCGACGACGTCGTACGTGAACCGCAGTGGGCGACCCGCCAGTTCCATCCGCGTACGGTTGCCGGCCGCGTCGTACGTCTGGGTGGTCACCGTGCCGCCGGGAGTCGTACGGCTCGTGCGGCGGCCCACGGCGTCGTATGCGTAGCGGTGGGTGCGGCCGTCGACCGTCTCCGCCGTCAGCCGGCCCTGCCCGTCCCACTCCAGCTCCATGGCGCTGTGCGGAGATGTCGCGCGCAGGAGCCGGCCCATCGGGTCGTAGCTGAAGGAGGTGACGGTTCCGTCGACGTCCTTCTCCGCGAGACGACCGAGCGCGTCGTAGTGCTGCGTGACCGTCTGCCCCAGCGGATTGACACGCGCGATCGACCGGCCGCCGAGGTCATGGGTGTAGGTGAGACTGCGGCCGTCGAAGTCGGTCTCCCGGACGACCTGCCCCGCCGCGTCGTAGGCGTACGTCCAGGACTGCCCGGCCGAGTTGCGGACCTCGGTGAGGCGCAACTCGGTGTCGTACGCGAACACGTACCGCGCGCCTCCGGGCTGCGTCCGTGCGGCAAGCAGACCGAAGTGGGTGTAACGGTAGTGGGTGGTGCCGCCATTGGCATCGGTCTCGGTCAGACGGTTGCCCTCGCCGTCGTACGACCAGCTCCGTCGGGTGCCGTCGGGTTCGGTTCGGCGGACCAGGCGGCCCTCGGCGTCCCACTCCAGGCTGGTGACGGCGCCGAGGGGATCGGTTATCGACGTGGGGCGGCGAAACCCGTCGCGGGTGAAGGTCCAGGTGCGGCCGAGGGCGTCGGTGCGAGACATCGGCAGGCCGGCCGCGTCGGGCCGGAAGGTTTCTGTGGCGCCGAGGGCATCGGTGATCGCCGTGACGGCGCCGCGCTCGTCGTGCGTGTAGCGGGTGACCGTGCCGTCGGGTGCCATCAGCTCGGTGTGGTTGCCGGCCTGGTCGTAGGCGCACCGCCACACGGCTCCGTCGGGCCCGGTCATGACGACCGGCATGCCGTGTTCGTCGTACTCGGCCGTGGTGACCGTGCCGTCGGCCTCCTGGACCGCGACGAGGTTGCCGTGCTCGTCCCAGGTCCACACCGTGGTGCCGCCCGCCGCATCCGTGCGGCTCACCAGACGGTCGTAGCGGTCCCAGCGTTGAGTGACGGTGTTCCCTAGCGGATCGGTGACCGCGACGACCTGGCCACGCCAGTTGGCGCGGTAGACAGTGGGGTGGCCGAGGGAGTCGGTGTAGGTGACGGTCGTCGCACCGTCGGCGTCCGGGTCGCCGTAGTCGATCCGGGAGTCGAGGATGCCGTCGCTGCCCTGGGTGGCGACGACCCGGCCCCTGTCGTCGTATGTGTAGCTGAACACGGTGTCCTGCGCGTCCCGCCAGCCGGTGATGCGATGCTCGGCGTCGTACGTGAGATGCAGCTGGGCGTCCATCCCATCGCGCGTCTCCACGAGGTCGCCGGCGTCGTCGTACGCGAAGCAGCGCAGTCTCACCGGGCCGTCGTCGGTGAGCAGATGCAGCGCCGTGACGCGGCGGTGGGCGGGGTCGGCGTCGATCCGGACCCGGTAGCCGCCGGTATGAGTGACGGCGGTGGGTATGTCGTCGTCGGCGCGCTCGATGGTGAGGGCGTTGTGGTTGCGGTCCTCGACGCCGGTGAGCCACCACACGCCGTCTCCTGCCGGAGACGGTTCGAAGAAGCGCCTGAGTCCGGTGAGCGGGTCCTGCACGGTCAGGACATATGCCGTGCCGTCCGTCACATACGTGAGGGGCAGGCGCTCGCCCTCGACCGGCTGCACCCGGTCGCCGACGAGGTCGGGGAGTCGGGGGTAGACGAGGATCGAGCCGTCCTCGCGGTACCACCACACACCGCCCGACGCGCTGCTCTTGTCTTCAAGCCGTTCGTCCAGCGTGGAGCACCAGGACGGGCCGAAGAAGCGTCCGCCGTCGTATCGGGTCACATGGGTGCGGCGGAGGGTCAAGGGCAGGACACCGGCCAGGTCGACGTCGGTCTGGACCATGACCATCTGCCCGGTCGCCATGTCGATCGGGTCCCCGCACAGCTGCCTGTTCTGCATCGCACGGCCCTGCTTGGATAGTTCCGCCGGGTCGTGTCCCGAGCCGCCGTCCACCCCGGGCCGCCCGTGTCCGCCTCCGCCCTTGCCTCTTCCCTTGCCCAGGCTGAGCCCGTCCAGCTTGCTGCGGATGTCGAGGTCGTTCTGCTTGTGGGTTCTCGATGCCGCCTTCACGCGGTCCGGGACCGTATCGGTGACGTGTCGGGTGATCTTCTTGAGGGCCTTCTCGGAACCGTGCAGCGCGCCTTCAAGGACCGAGTCGAAGGCATTGGTGAAGGGGTCTTTGCCCTTGGTTCGGCCGAAGGCCCCCTTGGCGCGGCCGAGCGGAGAGGAACTGGCCAGATGCAGTTCGCTGCCGTGCGACGAGACCTTGCCGGCGCCGCTCTCGAACTCGTCATGGTCGATGAACAGGTCCGCTCCGGCACCGCCGCCTGCGGAGGCGAGGACGAAGCCGCTGCCCGCCCCGCCCGCGGAGGCCAATTGCATGCCGTTGTGGCCGTGACCGTGTCCGGCGGGGCCGCCTTCGCCGCCTCCCGCACCGGCCGGGTCGGGCGGCAGGGAGAAAGCATCGTTCGCCAGGTCCAGGACCACGTCCTCGACCATCGCTTCCAGTTTGGCGTTGACCGGCGCGGTGACCCGGGCGATCAACTCGTCCACGATCCGGTCGACCGCCTCGTCGATGATCCGCTTGACGAGCTTCCGCATCGCCGCGGTCTCCGCGGCCCCGAGGACGGCCGACAGGCCACCGGTGACGAACGACAGACCGATGGACAAGCCCACCGAACCGGCCATGATGGCCAGTTCGGCCTCCGCCTTGGTCTTCATTCCGAAGATCACGTCGGCCACGACGTCGCACGCGTCCGCGAACAGCCGGGCCAGTTCCGGGATCTTGTCCAGGTGCCCTGTTTTGACGTGGGACCAGTGCTTCTCCATCGAGTCGACGGCCCACCCCTGCGACGAGCTGAGGATGCGCTCCACCGCCTTGTGGGCGTCGGCGCCGTGGCCCTCGAACTTGTCGGCGAAGTCCCGCATGGCGTCGGCCATCTCGCGGTAGTCGTCCTCGTCGACGTTCGGGAAGTTGATGCCGATGAAATCCAGAATCTCGTCGAGCCATCCGGGCAGGACGTAGCCCATCCCCCGTCAACCACCTTCCCGTGCCGGCCGAGCACACATCACACGTGCGAACGGATCCTAGTCATTTCATATGACGCTCAATCAGGCCGACGCAGTTGCAACCAGGTTGTGGCCCGCTCGAAAATCGGAGGTCCCCTGGGTCGTCGCGCAGTACGGTCGCCCGGTGACAGAAGACGACGGTTACTTCGGGGAAGTGGTCGCGGCGGGGTACGACGAGTCGTCCGCGCAGATGTTCGCGGCGGACGTCGTGGACCCGGTCGTCGGGTTTCTCGCGGAGCTCGCCGGTGGCGGTGGGCGGGCGCTGGAGTTCGGGGTCGGGACGGGGCGGATCGCGCTGCCGTTGGCGCGGCGCGGTGTCGAGGTGCACGGGATCGAGCTGTCCCGGGCGATGGTGCGGCGGCTGCGGGACAAGCCGGGCAGTGACGCGATCGGGGTGACGGTCGGGGATTTCGCGACCGCGAAGGCGGACGGCCACTTCTCCGTCGCCTACCTCGTCTACAACACGATCATGAACCTGACCTCCCAGGACGCCCAGGTGGACTGCTTCCGCAACGCGGCGGAGCATCTGGCGCCCGGCGGCTGCTTCGTCGTCGAGGTCGTGGTGCCCGATCTGCGGCGGCTGCCGCCCGGGCAGGACGCGGTGCCGTTCCGGGTGGACGGCGGGCGGCTCGGCTTCGACCTGTACGACGTGGCGACGCAGTCGATGAGCTCGCACCACGTGGAGGTCGTGGACGGGCGCGGGCGCTACCTGGAGATCCCGTTCCGGTACGCGTGGCCCGCCGAGCTGGACCTGATGGCCCGGATCGCTGGACTCCGGCTGCGCGAGCGGTGGGACGGCTGGACCCGGGAGCCCTTCACCAGTGACAGCAGGCAGCACGTGTCGGTATGGGAGAAGCCCGCCGACTGAGTCCCTCGGGAGCAGCCGCCGTCAGGCCGCCGGGAACGGCACCGACGAGCCCATCGGCCCCCCGTCCCGGCCGAGCCCGCCGCAGCGGAACCGTGTAACGCCGCCGAACCCGTCGGCCGGCCCCCACAGTCCGGCTCTCCGCAGCGGCCGGCACCGAGCTCCCGCGGCCTGACCGGCCGAACCGCCGGCCGAATCCACGCCGCAGCGGACCGCGTCACGCTTCAGGGAGCCGTCTCGGCCGGCCCCTCCGCGGCGGCGGGCGCCCAGCCCCGGCAGCCCGCAGGGCCGACCCGACGGCCGGTTCCCGTCACGGCGGACCGTGTCACGCCTCCGGAACCTTCGGCAGTGGCTTGCCGCGGCCCACCTGGGTTCGTACCGCGCCGATGCTCGCCGCGATGACCAGGGCGATCGCCGCGGCCTCCATGGCGGACAGGGCCTGGTCGAGGATCAGGAAGCCCGCCGTCGCCGCGAGGGCCGGCTCCAGGCTCATGAGGATCGCGAACGTGGAGGCGGGCAGGCGGCGCAGGGCGAGGAGTTCGAGGGTGTAGGGCAGGACCGAGGAGAGCAGGGCGACCGCCGAGCCCAGGGCGACGGTGGTCGGGTTCAGCAGGCGGCCGCCCGACTCGGCGATGCCGAGGGGCAGGAAGAGCAGGGCCGCGACCGCCATGGCGAGGGCGAGGCCGTCCGCCTGCGGGAAGCGGCGACCCGTGCGCGCGCTGAAGACGATGTACGCCGCCCACATGGCGCCGGCCCCGAGGGCGAGGGCGACACCGACGGGATCGAGCCCGCCGAAGCCTCCGCCGCCCAGCAGGAAGACGCCCGCGAGCGCGAGGCCGGCCCAGACCGCGTTCACCGCCCGGCGGGAGGCCAGCACGGAGAGGGCCAGCGGGCCGAGGACTTCCAGGGTGACCGCCGGGCCGAGCGGGATACGGGCGACCGCCGAGTAGAAGAGGCCGTTCATCGCGCCCATGGCGATGCCGAACACGATCACCGTGCCCCAGTCGGTGCGGGAGTGCCCGCGCAGCCGGGGCCGGCACACGACGAGCAGGACCACGGCCGCGACGAGCAGCCGCAGGGTCACGACCCCGAGGGCACCGGCGCGGGGCATCAGCGTCACCGCGAGGGCGCCGCCGAACTGCACCGAGACACCGCCCGCGAGCACGAGTCCGACCGGTCCGAGGGAGCCGAGGCGGCCCGGGGCGCCACCGCCCGGGGATGCGGGTGCGTGGTGCGTCGGGGGCGCGGTGGCGCTGCGGGTGCTCACGTGGCGGTCCTGGCTGACTCGGAAGCGGATCTTGTTCACCTTGATGTACTGCCGAGTCCAGGGTAGTAGACCCCTGTCAGGAGTGTGAAGCGCTTATGTGGCTGTCCTGGATATTGAGACGGCCGCCTCGGATGCCGAACCGGACCGGTTCTCAGCGGCGGGCCATGTAGACGTCGAGCGCCTTGTGCAGCAGGCGGTTCAGCGGGAGGTCCCACTCCCCCACGTACTCCACCGCCTCGCCGCCCGCGCCCACCTTGAAGCGGAGCAGACCGAGCAGGTGGTTCGACTCCTCCAGGGTGTCGGTGATGCCCCGGAAGTCGTAGACGTGGGCACCCAGCTCATGGGCGTCGCACATCATGCGCCACTGCATCGCGTTGTTGGGCTGCACCTCGCGCCTGCGGCTGGTGGAGGCGCCGTAGGAGTACCAGACGTGCCCGCCCACGACCAGCATCGTGGCCGCGGCCAGGACGTCACCCTCGTGGTGGGCGAGGTACAGCCGCATCCGGTCGGGATGTTCGGCGGTGAGCGCGGTCCACATCCGCTGGAAGTACGGCAGCGGGCGAGGGATGAACCGGTCCCGTTCGGCGGTCTCGGTGTAGAGGTCGTAGAAGACCGGCAGGTCGTCGAGGCCCCCGCGGACGACCTTCACGCCCGCCTTCTCGGCCTTGCGGACGTTGCGCCGCCACTGCTGGTTGAGCCCCCGCTGGACGTCCTCGAGCGACCGCCCGGCGAACGGCACCTGGCACACGTACCGGGGCTGCCCGGCGGCGAAGCCCTCCTCCCCGCCCGCCTCGCTCTGCCGCCAGCCCATCCGGCGCAGCCGGGCGGCCAGGTCGACGGCGTCCTGTTCGTACGACGTGGGCGGCACGTCCGCCAGCCGGTGCGCGTCCGGGTCCGCGATCGCGGCCTTGACCGCTTCCGGGCTCCAGCGCCGCGCCACCACGGGCGGCCCCATCTTCACCGAGAAGGCGCCCCTGCTCTTGAGGTACGCCACCATCGGCTCCAGCCGGCGCTCCAGACTGGGCGCGGCCCAGTCGATGACCGGCCCCTCGGGCAGATAGGCCAGGTAGCGCCTCACCTTGGGCAGGGGGCGCAGCAGCACCAGCCCCACCCCGGAGAGCCTGCCGTCCGGCTCGAACCAGCCCAGGCTCTCCGCCTGCCAGTCGGCCTTCACATCGCCCCACGACGGCACCTGCATGTGACTGGCCGAGGGACGCGCGTCCACGAAGGCGAGATGCTCGGCACGGCTGATCGGCCGGACGGTGAGACTCATGCGCGGGGCTCCTTGGAATTCAGGGATCACCGGGAAGATCGCGGTCGTCCCAGCCTACGAATCGGCCCTGCCGTCCCTCGGCCCCCAGGCCGCCAGCACCTCCGTGTCGGTCGCGCGCGCGTGCAGGAAGTAGCCGGCCCACTCGGCGATGTCCGGGTAGGCGCACTCCCGGACCAGCCGGGCCACGGCCGCCGGTATGTCGTACGGCGTGACGCGCAGGTCGGTGCCGGGCCCGAGGAGGCACCAGTGGGCGCCCGGCCGGCCGTACGGCAACGCTGCCGGGGTTGACCACCAGCCGGCCGTGGGCGAGGCGGACGTAGGGCATGTGGGTGTGGCCGCAGACCACCGTGCCGATGTCCGCGTCCAGGCCGGTGAGGACCTCGGCCCAGCGTGCGGGGCGGGAGTCGACGAGCACGACCTCCTCGTCGTCGCGGGGAGTGGCGTGGCAGAACAGGACGGTGCCCAGACCGCGGACGCGCAGGGTGAGCGTGCGGGGCAGGGCGGCGAGGAAGTCCACCTGCTCCCCGGTGAGTTCCCGTGCCGCGAAGGGGCCGATGGGGTCGGGGATCTCCGTCCGCTCGCCCCGCCGGTACTCCACCAGCTCCCGGTCCGCGTTCCCGCCGACCCACAGCACCCGCTCGCCCTGCGCCCGCAGCAGGTCCAGCACGGCGCCCGGCTGCGGGCCCGCCGTGATGTCCCCGGTGAGGACGATCCGGTCGGCGGCGGCCACCTCGGGCTCCGCCAGCACGGCTTCCAGGGCGGGCAGCACACCGTGGACGTCGGACAGGACGGCCAGCCGTCCGTACTCCTCCCTCATCGGGCTCCTCCGCCCCACGTCCCCCGGTCCGGCACGTCGGCCGGCCCCTCGTCCAGCGCCTCCGCCAACACCTCCGCCAGGTGCCGGCCGCGCACGCCGGCCAGCTGCTCCAGCTGGGTCCGGCAGGAGAAGCCGTCCGCGAGGATCACCGTGTCCGCCGGGGCCGCGCGCACCGCCGGCAGGAGCTGCTCCTCCGCGCAGGCCCGGGACACCTCGAAGTGGCCCTTCTCGAAGCCGAAGTTGCCCGCGAGGCCGCAGCAGCCTCCGCTCAGCTCGCCGGTGAGGCCCGCGGACTCGCGCAGCCTGCGGTCGGGGTCGTCGCCGAGGACCGCGTGCTGGTGGCAGTGGGTCTGACCGGCGACCGGGCGGTCGACGGCGGGCGGTGTCCAGCCGGGGGCGTACCGGAGCAGCACCTCCGCGAAGGTGAGGACGGACGCGGCCAGCCAGGCGGCGCGCGGGTCGTCGTGCAGCAGCTCGGGCAGGTCGGTGCGCAGGGCCGCCGCGCAGCTCGGTTCCAGGACGACGACGGGAACGCCGGCCCGCAGCACCGGTTCCATCAGGTCCAGCGTGCGACGCATGACCGTGCGGGCGCGGTCGAGTTGGCCGGTGGAGACATAGGTGAGGCCGCAGCAGACCCGGCCCCGGCGGGCGGCGAGCAGCGCGGTCGCCGCCCTGGTCCTGCCGTCACCGACGGCACCCCGGCGCGGGACCAGCGTCGGTGGCAGCGCCACCCGCAGCCCGGCGGCCTCCAGCACCCTGACGGCGGCCCGGCCGACGGACGGCGACAGATGCTCGGTGAACGTGTCCGGCCAGAGCACGACCAGTGCACCGGAGTGGTGGGGGACGGGTTTCCTCCGGCGCCACCAGCCGGTGAACGTCCGCGTCGCCAGGCGGGGGAGCCGCCGCTCGGGAGCGATGCCGCCCAGGCGTTTGGCGAGCCGCGCCGAGGGACCGCCTCCGGCGAGCGCGTTGAGCAGCGGGGCCGTCCGTGTGGCGGCGGCCAGGCGCAGCCACTCCGGCAGCCTGCCCATGCTGCGGTGGGCGGCGGGGCGGCGGCGGCCCGCGTAGTGATGGTGCAGGAACTCCGCCTTGTAGGTGGCCATGTCGACGCCCACGGGGCAGTCCGAGCGGCAGCCCTTGCAGGACAGGCACAGGTCCAGGGCGTCCCGCACCTCCGTGGACCGCCAGCCGTCGGTGACCAGTTCACCCGCGAGCATCTCGTGCAGCAGCCGGGCCCGGCCGCGGGTGGAGTGCTCCTCCTCACCGGTCGCCCGGAAGGAGGGGCACATCACGGCGGCGCCGCCCGCCGTGGCCGTACGGCACTTGGCGACGCCCACGCAGCGGCGGACGGCCGCGCCGAAGTCGCCGCCGTCGGCCGGGTACCCGAACTCCACGTCGACCGGGCGGCTCGGGAGGACGGAGAAACGGAGGTTGGAGTCGAGGGGCGCGGGGCGGACCAGCATGCCGGGGTTGAGCAGGTCGTCCGGGTCCCACAGGGCCTTGACCCGCTCGAAGAGCCGGACGGTCCGCGCGCCGTACATCCGCGGCAGCAGCTCCGCGCGGGCCTGCCCGTCGCCGTGCTCCCCGGACAGTGAGCCGCCGTGGGCCACCACCAGATCGGCCAGGTCCTCGGAGAAGCCGCGGAAACGGCCGACGCCCGCCTCGGTGAGCAGGTCGAAGTCGATGCGGACGTGGATGCAGCCGTCACCGAAGTGGCCGTACGGCGTACCGCGCAGGCCGTGGTCCGCCAGCAGCGCGCGGAAGTCGCGCAGATAGGCGCCGAGCCGCGCGGGCGGCACCGCGCAGTCCTCCCAGCCGGGCCACGCCTCGCTGCCGTCCGGCATCCGGGTGGCCGTGCCGCTGGCGTCCTCGCGGATGCGCCACAACACCCGCTGGGCGGAGGGGTCGGTGACCACCAGCGCGTCCGCGGTGCCGGCCGCCCGCACGATCTCCTCCGCACGCGCGCGTGCCCCGGCCGGCGACTCCCCGCCGGTCTCGACGAACAGCCAGGCGCCGCCCCGGGGCAGCCCCGCCGGTTCGCGCACCAGGTCGGCCGCCATCCCCTCGACGGTCAGCGGCCCATGGGGCATCAGTCCCGCCGCCGCCTCGGCGGCGGCGCTCTCGTCGCCGTACCCCAGCACCGCCAGGGCGCGGGCGCGAGGGGCTTCCACCAGGTCCACGACGGCCTCGGTGAGGATGCCGAGGGTGCCCTCGGAGCCGCAGAAGGAACGGGCGACGTCGGCGCCCTTCTCGGGCAGCAGCGCGTCCAGCGCGTACCCGGAGATGCGGCGGGGCAGGTCCGGGAAACCCGTGCGCAGACGGGCCAGGTCCCCTTCCACCAGCTCGCGCAGGCCGTCCGGTGCCCCGGCCCAGTCCCGGCCCAGCCGCAGCCGACGGCCGCGCGCGGTGACGACGGACAGCTCGCGGACACTGTCCGCGGTGGTGCCCCAGGCGACCGAGTGGGAGCCGCACGAGTTGTTGCCGATCATGCCGCCGAGCGTGCACCGGCTGTGCGTGGAGGGGTCCGGGCCGAACCGCAGCCCGTACGGGGCGGCGGCCTCCTGGAGCCGGTCCAGGACCAGTCCGGGCTGCACGACGGCCGTGCGGCTGCCCGGGTCCAGCTCCAGCAGGCCGGTCATGTGCCGGGTGAAGTCCAGCACCACTCCCGTGCCCGTCGCCTGCCCGGCGATCGACGTGCCACCGCCGCGCGCCACCACCGGCACTCCGCGCGCCCGGCACACCTCCAGCGCGGCGGCCACGTCGTCGGCGTCTCTCGGCGCGACCACACCCAGCGGAACGCGCCGGTAGTTGGACGCGTCCATGGTGACGAGCGCCCGGTCGGTGACGTCGAAGCCGACCTCACCCCGGACGGCCTTGCGCAGCGCGGCCGCGAGATCTGTCATGCGTCCAGCATGCATCCGGACACGCACGGTCACCGCGAGTTGTCCACAGCCCCGCCGTAATTGTCGTACGACATCACAAATCCACGTCCCGGTGATCTCGTCTCATCGAACGGACACGTCTCCACCCGGCGATCCACCAGCGGTTAACCTCCTTCCGTGGCCGACATCCAGATCCCCTCTGACATCAAGCCCGCCGACGGACGCTTCGGCGCGGGTCCCTCCAAGGTGCGCACCGAGGCGCTGGACGCCCTCGCCGCCACCGGTACCTCCCTCCTCGGCACCTCCCACCGCCAGGCGCCCGTGAAGAACCTGGTCGGCAAGGTCCGCGAGGGCATCTCCGAGCTGTTCTCCCTGCCCGAGGGCTACGAGGTGGTCCTCGGCAACGGCGGCTCCACCGCCTTCTGGGACATCGCCACCCACGGTTTGATCGAGTCCAAGTCCCAGCACCTCACCTTCGGCGAGTTCTCCTCGAAGTTCGCCAAGGCCGCCAAGCTCGCCCCCTGGCTGGCCGAGCCCACCGTCGTCTCCGCCGACCCGGGCACCCACCCGGAGGCGCGCGCGGAGGCGGGCGTCGACGTGTACGCCTTCACGCACAACGAGACCTCCACCGGTGTGGCCATGCCGATCAAGCGCGTGGCCGGCGCCGACGAGGGCGCGCTCGTGCTGGTGGACGCCACCTCCGGCGCGGGCGGCCTCCCGGTCGACATCGCCGAGACCGACGTCTACTACTTCGCCCCGCAGAAGTCCTTCGCCTCCGACGGCGGCCTGTGGATCGGCGTCTTCTCCCCGGCCGCGATCGAGCGCGCCGAGCGGGTGCACGCGTCCGGCCGGCACGTGCCGGAGTTCTTCTCGCTGCCCACGGCGATCGACAACTCCCGCAAGAACCAGACCTACAACACCCCGGCCCTCGCCACCCTCTTCCTGCTGAACGAGCAGTTGGAGTGGCTCAACGGCCAGGGCGGTCTCGCCTGGTCCACGGCCCGCACCAAGGACTCCTCGACCCGCCTGTACTCCTGGGCGGAGGAGTCCAAGTACGCGACCCCGTTCGTGGCGGACCCGGCCAAGCGCTCGCAGGTCATCGGCACCATCGACTTCTCCGACGAGATCGACGCGGCCGCCGTCGCCAAGGTGCTGCGCGCCAACGGCGTCGTGGACACCGAGCCGTACCGCAAGCTGGGCCGCAACCAGCTGCGCGTCGCGATGTTCCCGGCGATCGACCCGGCGGACGTCGAGGCGCTGACGAAGTGCGTCGACCACGTGATCGAGAAGCTGTAGCCGGTACCGGCTGTACGACGACAAGAGGCGCCCGGCGGACAACCGGGCGCCTCTTCTCGTCGCGGTCGCGCGGACCGGGAACCGGCGTCAGGGCGCGGGCGGTCGAGCCACCGAGGCGCTGATGTCCGTGATCTCGCCGGTCCCCGAAAGGGTGACGGCGACACGGACGGGCTGGACCGGATTGGGGGGCACGATCGGGTTCGGCGGGACGATCCGCAGGAACCTGGGGAAGACGACCAGCGGGAAGATGGGGCCCGGCGGTCAGAAGACGGTGTTCTCGTCGGCGCCGACGAACTGGTAGGTGCGGCCGGTCGTCCGGCCGACGCCGGTGGTGTTCTGCAGACGGCTGACGATCCGGGCGACTCCGCCGCCGCCCGTGTCGGTGCGGGTGACCACCGCGACCGAGATGCGGCCTGTGACGTCGATCGTCTCCGGGCCGCCGGTCAGTGGTCCGTTCAGCGTCAGCGTGGCCGATCGCGAGTGGACGACGACGGCCTCGGCCACGGCGGGCGCCGCCTGCCGCGGGGCGGCCTCGGCGGAGGCGGTGGCCGTGGGGACGGCCAGACCCAGGGCGGCGGCGATCAGGCCGGTCCGCCTGGCGGCCCGCATGACATGACCCTGCATCAGGGCTCCCGTTCGGTGGGGCGGGACCACATCCGGGCCCCCTGTCCCGCGAAACGTCTTCAGCCTGCCCGATCCGGCGCGCCGCCGCCCGGCCGGTGCGGCCGGACAGGTGAGGGTCAGTCGCGGCGGCGCAGTCGGCGCAGGCCGAGGAGGGCCACCACGCCGACGGCCGCGACGACGGCACCGACCTGGAGGCCCGTACTGCCGGCCTCGTCCTGCCCGGATCCGGAACTGCCGTTCGCCGAGGGCGCCTTGCCGTCCGCGCGCGCGGGGGCGTCCTTGGCCTGGACGGAGCTTTGCGCGCCCTCGCTGCCGTACATCAGCTTCGTTCCGTCGGCGGAGTAGGTGAGGGACTCGCCCTGCCCCTGCCACGGCACCTCCAGGCGGCCCTCGCGCTCGATCCGGCCGCCGTCGAAGCCGTAGAGGATCCCGCCGAAGTAGCCGCGCACGGCGAACTGTCCGCCGTCCGGGGAGAACGCGGCGTCGGTGGCCCACAGGTCGACCGGGGCGACCGGCCGGAAGACGTTCGCTCCGGAGGTGGAGAGGGTGGCCGGCCCCTCGTACAGGTGCCCGCCGTCCTCCTTCTTGTCGATGATGTACACCCGCCCGGTCTTCGGGTGGACGAGCAGCGACTCGGCGTCGCGCGGCCCGTTCTCGTACTTCACGACGTACTGCGTGGCGGTGACCGTCTCGTCCTTCAGCACCTTGGGCTCGGGCAGCCGGTAGATCCACACGTACGGCCACTTGCCGCCGAGGTTGTCGCCGATGTCGCCGACGTAGATCTCGTCGTGCGGTCCGACGGAGATGGCCTCGACGTCGCGCGGGGCGCCGATGCCGCGCAGGGTCAGCCGGGCGACGGTCTTCCCGGTCCGGCTGTCCACGGCGTACAGGTAGGGCCCGTCGTCGCTGTCGTTGTGCGTCCAGTAGATCCCGGGGTGCAGCCGGGAGGCGGCCAGCCCGCTGGACTCGGTGATCCTGGGGTCCTTGATGGTGAACCCCTGGTCGCCGTCACCTTCGGCGGCGGAGGCGGCGGCGGGCAGCGCACAGACACCGGTGAGCAGCACCCCGGCGAGGAGGGCGGACGATCGACGCATGCCCCCAAGCCTGCCATCACCGCGGGTGGTTCGCGGGGCGTGGTGGGCCTCACACCCCACGGGCGGCCGGGACCGTCCATCATGAGCGGATGCTCAGGATCATGCCCGTAGGCGACTCGATGACGATCGGGAGCGCGGGCGAACACACGTGGCGTCACCGGCTGTGGCGGCACCTGTGCACGACGTACGGCGGACCGTTCACCCTCGTCGGCCCGCGCGAGGAGCTGTACGACAAGGGCGCCGACGCGCCGACGTCCCTCGCCTACGCCGATCCCGGCTTCCCGCGCGCCCACCTGGCGGGCTGGGGCGAGGGCTGGCTGCACATGGCCCCGCTGATCGGCGACGCGGTCCGTGCGCACCGGCCCGACGTCCTGCTGGTCTCCCTGGGCCTGATCGACCTGGGCTTCTACACGAACGCCGAGCAGACGGCCGAGAACGTGCGGGCGTTCGTCGCCGAGGCCCGCGCGGTCCGCCCGCGCATCCGCATGGTGCTGCTCCCCGTGATCCCGAACGTCCGGGCCGACGCGGACGCGTCCTTCGCCGCCGAGGTGGACGCCTTCAACGTGCTGCTCGCCAAGACGGTGGCCGACGTGGACGAGCCCCGCGCACCGGTCCTGCTGGCCTCGACGCCCGAGTCGTGGGACATCCACACCGACACCTACGACGGCACGCATCCGAACGCGAACGGCGAGCACCGCATCGCGGAGGCGTTCGCCACGGCGATGCGGGAGGCATGGGACATCGGCGGACCCTACGCACCCGTCCCGGCCCGACCCGGCAGGGCGGCCTCCGGGTGAATCGGCGGAGCCGTCGGCTCCCACTCGCTTCGACGCGAGCGGAAGGCGACGGCCCCTCACCCGGACCCGCTACCTCACCATGCGAAGGCTTCGGGAGACGGTCCCGGACCGGGGAAGATCTCATCCAGGGACGTCAGCAGCTCCTCGCTCAGCTCCAGCTCCAGGGCGCGCAGCGCCGAGTCCAGCTGCTCCCGCGTGCGCGGGCCCACGATCGGGCCGGTGACGCCGGGCCGGGTCAGCAGCCAGGCCAGCGCCGCCTCACCGTGCTCCAGGCCGTGCTTGTCGAGGAGGTCCTCGTACGCCTGGATCTGCTCGCGGGTCTTGCTGTCCTTGAGCGCGTCGGCGGCGCGGCCGCTCGCCCGGCGCCCCTGTGCGGCCTCCTTCTTGAGGACGCCGCCGAGCAGTCCTCCGTGCAGCGGTGACCAGGGGATGACACCGAGCCCGTAGTCCTCCGCGGCGGGGATGACCTCCATCTCGGCGCGGCGCTCGGCGAGGTTGTAGAGGCACTGCTCGCTGACCAGGCCCATACGGCCCTGCCGGGCGGCGGTCTCGTTGGCCTGGGCGATCTTGTAGCCGGGGAAGTTGGACGAACCCGCGTAGAGGATCTTGCCCTGCTGGACCAGGACGTCGATCGCCTGCCAGATCTCCTCGAACGGGGTCGACCGGTCGATGTGATGGAACTGGTAGATGTCGATGTAGTCCGTCTGCAGCCGCTTGAGGGAGGCGTCGACGGCCCGGCGGATGTTCACCGCGGAGAGCTTGTCGTGGTTGGGCCAGACGTCCCCGTCGCCCGACATGTTCCCGTACACCTTGGTGGCGAGGACCGTCCTGTCGCGCCGGCCGCCCTGGGCGAACCAGGCACCGATGATCTCCTCGGTGCGGCCCTTGTTCTCACCCCACCCGTAGACGTTGGCCGTGTCCACGAAGTTCAGACCTGCGTCGAGAGCGGCGTCCATGATGCCGTGGCTGGTTGATTCGTCTGTCTGCGGACCGAAGTTCATCGTGCCGAGAACGAGTCGGCTGACCTTGAGTCCGGTACGTCCGAGCTGCGTGTACTTCATGGGTCACCAGCCAACTGCTTCGAGTCCGCTCCAGGCAAGGAGCGGCTCTCTCCCTTCGCACGGCACGCGCGGGGAACTACCTGACGGCCGCCGCGACGGCGACCACGACGAACATCAGCACAAGCACACCGGCCATGATCCGGTTCCGCGTCTTCGGGTCCACGCCCCCGAGCCTAACCAACCCCGCCGAGTGGCCGGCGGGCAACCGCCTCGTACCGCGGCTGCTCCCCCGGCACCCCGGACCGCGGCAGATTGCTGCGCACCAGCACCAGCTCGCCCACCGTCCAGGGCCGGCCGGTGAAGCCGTGCAGCAGCTCGGTGTACGGCCGGACGTCGAGGGAGTCCCGGCTGCGCGCCACCGTCAGGTGGGCCTTGTACCGCCGGTGCTCGCCCATCGGCACGCCCGCCTTCCGGGCCGCCGCCTCCGCCCGGTCGGCCAGCAGCCGCAGCGCCTCCACGTCCCCCGCGGCCCCCGTCCACAGGGCCTTGCCGTGACCGAACTGACCGCCGCCGGACAGGGCCAGCTCGAACGGCGCCGTACGGCGGGCCGCGCTCGCGAGGCGCTCCGACAGCTCCGGTACGAGATCGTCGGCGACCTCGCCGTAGAAGGCGAGGGTGAAGTGCCAGCCCGGGCGGTGGGTCCAGCGCAGCCGCTCCGCGCCGGGAAGCCGCCGCAACTCGGCGACCTCGGCGGCGAGTTCCTGGACGACGTGCTCCGGCGGGAGCACCGCCGCGAAGAGTCTCATGCCTTCACCTTCCCAGACCGACGTGGGCATGATGGACCGATGACGATCATCATCCGCGAAGGCGGCCCCGACGACGCTCCCCTGATCCTCGGCATGCTGGACAGCTCGGTGGAGTGGCTGGTCTCACAGGGCCGGACCGGGCAGTGGGGGACCGAGCCCTGGTCGGGCGATCCCCGGGCGGTGGACCTGGTGCAGCGGTACGCCAGCACGGGCACGCCGTACTTCGCCGAGATAGACGGCGTCCCGGCGGCCACGCTGACCCTCAGCGAGGGCCCGGGCCCCTATCTGGAGCCCGCCGACGAGCCCGAGCGCTACATCCACCTGCTCGCCTCCGACCGCCGGTTCAAGGGGCGGGGCGCCGGTGCCGCGCTGCTCGCCCACGCGGCCCAGGTGACCCGGCGGGCGGGGATCTCCCTGCTGCGGGTGGACTGCTACGCGGGCGACGACGGCAAGCTGGTCGCCTACTACGAGAGCAACGGATTCATCCGGACCGAGCCCTTCACCCACGGGGCGAACGCCTGGCCCGGCCAGGTGCTGGCCCGGAGGGTCCTGTAGCGGACCCTCCGGCGCCGGCGCGGCGGGTTCAGGCCGCCGTCGCCAGTTGTTCCCGCTCGCGCGGGACGAAGCGGACCCGCGGATGGCCCCGGTGCCAGCCCACCGCGAGGCGCAGGCCCCCGATGCGGGTGAGGACCAGGCCGATGCCGGCCGCGGCGACGGCGGAGACGACACCGCCGAGGGCGAAGCCGACCCGGGCGCCGTAGGTGTCGGTGATCCAGCCGACCACGGGTGCGCCCAGCGGCGTCCCGCCCATGAACACCATCATGAACAGGGCCATGACCCGACCGCGCATGGCCGGGTCGGTGGCCATCTGCACGGCGGTGTTCGCGGTGACGTTCACCGTGAGCCCGAAGATCCCGATGGGCACCATGAGCAGCGCGAACAGCCAGTACGACGGCGCCACGGCGGCCACCGTCTCCAGGGTGCCGAAGGCCACCGCGGCGGCGATCAGGACCCGCAGCCGGGCCGTGCCGCGCCGGGCGGCGAGCAGGGCGCCGATCAGGGAGCCGACGGCCATCAGGGTGTTGAAGAGGCTGTAGGAGCCGGCGCCGGAGCGGAACACGTCGTCCGCGTAGGCCGACAGCCACACCGGGAAGTTGAAGCCGAAGGTGCCGATGAAGCCCACCAGGACGATCGGCCAGATCAGCTCCGGCCGCTTGGCGACGTAGTCCAGGCCCTCCCGCAGCTGGCCCTTGCCGCGGGGCGCGCGTTCGACCACGTGCAGGTCGCGGGCGCGCATCAGCAGCAGGCCGGCGATGGGCGCGGCGAAGGACAGGCCGTTGGCGAGGAACGCCCAGCCGGTGCCCACGCCGGTGATCATCAGACCGGCGACGGCGGGGCCGACCAGGCGGGCCGACTGGAAGTTCGCGGAATTCAGGCTGACCGCGTTCTGCAGCTGCTCGGGGCCGACCATCTCGGAGACGAACGACTGCCGGGCCGGGTTGTCGAGCACGGTGGCGAGGCCGACGGCGAAGGCGGCGACGTACACGTGCCACACCTGGACGTGCCCGGAGAGGGTCAGGAAGGCCAGGGCGAGGCCGGTGAGGGCCATCGACGCCTGGGTGACCAGGAGCGTCGGCCGCTTGGGCAGGCGGTCCACGAGGACGCCGCCGTAGAGGCCGAAGAGCAGCATCGGCAGGAACTGCAGGGCCGTGGTGATGCCCACGGCCGCCGAGGAGCCGGTGAGGCTGAGGACGAGCCAGTCCTGTGCGATGCGCTGCATCCAGGTGCCGGTGTTCGAGACGACCTGGCCGAGGAAGAAGAGGCGGTAGTTCCGGATCTTCAGCGAGCTGAACATCGAGGACTTGCGGGGAACGGGGGTAGTGGGTGTGCTCGGTGCGGGGGCGGAAGGTGCTCCGGATCCCGAACTCAAAAGGGTCGCCTCCTCGAATGGCGTGCTTAAAGGTGTGCGAGCTTCTCCAGCACGGGGGCGGCGGCGCGCAGTTTGGCCCACTCGTCCTCGTCGAGGGCCTCGACGAGGCCCGCCAGGAACGCGTTGCGCTTGCGGCGGCTCTCCTCGAGCATGGCCTCGGCCTGCTCGGTCTGGGTGACGACCTTCTGGCGCCGGTCCTCCGGATGCGGCTCCAGCCGGACCAGGCCCTTGGCTTCGAGCAGCGCGACGATGCGGGTCATCGAGGGCGGCTGGACGTGCTCCTTGCGGGCGAGCTCGCCCGGGGTGGCACTGCCGCAGCGCGCGAGGGTGCCGAGCACCGACATCTCGGTGGGGCTCAGCGACTCGTCGACCCGCTGGTGCTTGAGCCGACGGGACAGCCGCATCACGGCGGAGCGGAGGGCGTTCACGGCGGCAGCGTCGTCGCCATGGGTAAGGTCCGGCATGTTCTTTAGCGTAACTCATTACTCTCGCTAAAGACCACTCGACACGCACGCCGTGCCCGTGACTCTGGCCACTGAACCCTCGGATCACCCGTATGGGTGAGTCGATATCGGAAAGTGACGCATGGGGTGGCCGGATGTGGCGACCCTCGTAGCCATGGGGACCAGTGTGCTCAGCCTGCGGATGGACGGGGAGCTGCTCGAAAGGCTCCGGCACCACGCGGCCAAAAGGGGGATGAGCGTGCAGGACTATGTGGTCCGCACGCTCATCCGGGACGACTTCGACGAACGCTTCCAGTCCGCCGTCGAGGAGACGGAGAAGTTCTACGGCGTCACGTGACGCCGCAGGACCCCCGTCAGGTGAGGCCGAGGGCCGGCATCAGGTAGTAGAAGGCGAACACCGCCGAGACGACGTACATCGCGGCCGGGATCTCCCGGGCCCGGCCGGCGGCCAGGCGCAGCACGGTGAAGGTGATGAAGCCCATGCCGATGCCGTTGGTGATCGAGTAGGTGAACGGCATCATCAGCATCGTCACGAAGGCCGGGATGGCGATCGTGTAGTCCGCCCAGTCGATCTCCTTGACGGAGTTCGACAGGATCAGGAAGCCGACCGCGATCAGCGCCGGGGTGGCCGCCTGGGACGGCACCATCGTGGCGATCGGCGTGAGGAACAGCGCGACCGCGAAGAGACCGCCGGTGACGACGTTGGCGAGACCCGTGCGGGCGCCCTCGCCGACCCCGGCCGTGGACTCCACGAACGCGGTGGTGGCCGAGGAGGAGCTGGCACCGCCCGCCGCGACCGCGAGGCCGTCGACGAACAGGACCTTGTTGATGCCGGGCATGTAGCCCTGGGCGTCGGTCAGCTTGGCCTCGTCGCTGACGCCCATGATCGTGCCCATGGCGTCGAAGAAGCACGACAGCAGAACCGTGAAGACGAAGAGGACTCCGGTCAGCACGCCGACCTTGGAGAAGCCGCCGAACAGGCTGACCTGGCCGATCAGGCCGAAGTCGGGGGTGGCGACCGGGTTGCCGGGCCACTTCGGGACGGTCAGGCCCCAGGACGGGATGGTGGCGACCGCGTTGATGATCACCGCGAGGACGGTCATGCCGACGATCGAGATCAGGATCGCGCCCGGCACCTTGCGGACGATCAGCGCGAAGGTGAGCAGCGCGCCCAGGATGAAGATCAGCACCGGCCAGCCGGTGAGGTGACCGCCGACGCCGAGCTGGAGCGGGACCGTGGTCTGGGCGGCGTCCGGCATCCGGGTGACGAACCCGGAGTCGACGAGGCCGATCAGCATGATGAACAGGCCGATACCGATCGAGATGGCCTTGCGCAGGCCGAACGGCACGGCGTTCATCACCCGCTCACGCAGGCCCGTGGCGACCAGCAGCATCACCACGACGCCGGCCAGCACGACCATGCCCATGGCGTCCGGCCAGCTCATACGGGGCGCGAGCTGGAGCGCGACGACCGAGTTGACGCCGAGGCCGGCGGCGAGTGCGATCGGCACGTTGCCGATGACGCCCATCAGCAGCGTGGTGAACGCGGCCGTCACCGCCGTCGCCGTCACCAGCTGGGCGTTGTCCAGGTGGTGCCCGTACATGTCCTTCGCGCTGCTCAGGATGATCGGGTTCAGCACGATGATGTACGCCATCGCGAAGAAGGTGGCGAGACCGCCCCGGATCTCGCGGGCGACGGAGCTGCCGCGCTCGGAGATCTTGAAGAAGCGGTCGAGGGCGCCGAAGCCCGGCGTACCGCCCGGCTTCTCGGGGGTGGGGACCTTGGCAGGTGCCGAGGTGGACATGCGAGACCTCATCACCAACGGGGTTCCCCCGAGCCTCGTTGGACTTTCATACGAACAGAAGTGGCCAAAGACAAACGGTTTCAGTATGAACGTATGAGTCCGAGATCGCTATCTCCGCGCGTAGACCGTGGCGGCCCTTAAGCTGTGCCCATGGCGAAGTGGACCCCCAAGCACGAGGCGCCGGAGCCCCTGGAGGGGCCCGTGGTCGCCACCATCACCGGCGGCACGATCGTGTGGTTCGTCCTCTTCCTGGTGCAGCTGCCCTTCTACGGCTGGTTCGACGACCACGGGCACCTGTGGTGGCTGTGGACCTGCCTGGCCGGTGGCGGTCTCGGGCTGATCGGCATCTGGTACGTCCGCCGGAGGGACGCGGCGATCAAGCGGTCCGCCGAGCCGACGGCGGTCCCGGCGAAGTAGCCGTACCGCCGCTCGGCAGGTGGCCGGGCACATCCGCACGTACCGTCGAGAACATGACCCACATAGACGCGGGCGCGGAGCTGGACCCCGTGCACCCGGTGGCCCTGCCCGAGAGCCGGCCGGAGGGGCTGACCGCGTCGGAGGTGGCTCAGCGGCGCTCACGGGGGCAGGTCAACGACGTACCGGTGCGCAGCAGCCGGTCACTGGGCGAGATCGTCCGCGCCAACGTCTTCACCCGGTTCAACGCGATCATCGGCGTGCTCTGGCTGATCACGCTGTTCGTCGCGCCGATCCAGGACAGCCTCTTCGGCTTCGTGATCATCGCCAACACCGGCATCGGCATCGTCCAGGAGTGGCGCGCCAAGCAGACCCTCGACTCCCTGGCCGTGATCGGGGAGGCCCGGCCGACGGTACGGCGGGACGGGGTCGCCACCGAGATCCCCACCGACGAGATCGTGCTCGACGACCTCATCGAGATCGGCCCCGGGGACAAGGTCGTCGTCGACGGGGTGTGCGCGGAGGCCGACGGGCTGGAGATCGACGAGTCGCTGCTCACCGGCGAGGCCGACCCCGTCGTCAAACGTCCCGGCGACCCGGTCATGTCCGGCAGTTTCGTGGTCGCGGGCGGCGGCGCCTTCACGGCCACCAAGGTCGGCCGCGAGGCCTACGCGGCCCAGCTGGCCGAGGAGGCCTCCCGGTTCACCCTCGTCCACTCCGAGCTGCGCACCGGCATCTCCACGATCCTCAAGTACGTCACCTGGATGATGGTCCCGGCCGCGATCGGCCTGGTTCTCACGCAGCTCGTGGTCAAGGACAACGAGCTGAAGGACGCCGTCGCCCGCACCATCGGCGGGATCGTGCCGATGGTCCCCGAGGGGCTGGTGCTCCTCACCTCCGTCGCCTTCGCCATCGGCGTCATCCGGCTGGGCCGCAAACAGTGCCTGGTGCAGGAGCTGCCGGCGATCGAGGGGCTCGCCCGGATCGACACCGTCTGCCTGGACAAGACCGGCACGCTCACCGAGGGCGGCATGGACGTCACCGGCCTCAGGCCGCTGGACGGGGCCGACGAGACGTACGTACGGCGGGTGCTGGGCGCCCTGGGCGAGTCCGACCCCCGGCCCAACGCCTCCCTCCAGGCGATCATCGACGCCTACCCGGACAGCGAGGACTGGCGGTGCGTGGAGTCGCTGCCCTTCTCCTCCGCCCGCAAGTACAGCGGGGCCGCGTTCAGCGAGGGCGACGGGGAGACCAGCACCTGGCTGCTGGGCGCCCCCGACGTCCTCCTCGCCCCCGAGGACCCGGCCCTGTCCGAGACCGAGCGCCTCAACGAGCAGGGGCTGCGGGTCCTGCTGCTGGCCCGCGCGCGCCGCGACCTGGACGATCCCGAGCCGTCCCGGGGCGCCCGCCCCACCGCCCTCGTCGTCCTGGAGCAGCGGCTGCGGCCCGACGCCTCGACGACCCTGCGCTACTTCGCGGACCAGAGCGTCCGGGCGAAGGTGATCTCCGGGGACAACGCGGTGTCGGTGGGCGCGGTCGCCGCCAAGCTGGGTCTGGACGGTACGGCGGTGGACGCGCGGCGGATGCCCGACGACCGGGCCGGGATGGCGAAGGCGCTGGACGCGGGCACCGTGTTCGGGCGGGTCACCCCGCAGCAGAAGCGGGACATGGTCGGCGCGCTCCAGTCGAACGGGCACACCGTCGCGATGACCGGCGACGGGGTGAACGACGTGCTCGCGCTCAAGGACGCCGACATCGGGGTGGCCATGGGCTCGGGTTCGGAGGCGACCCGCGCGGTGGCGCAGATCGTCCTGCTGGACAACAGCTTCGCGAGCCTGCCGTCGGTGGTGGGCGAGGGCCGCCGGGTGATCGGCAACATCACGCGCGTGGCGACCCTGTTCCTGGTGAAGACCGTCTACTCGGTGCTGCTGGCGCTGCTGGTGGTGTGCTGGCAGGTGGAGTACCCGTTCCTGCCCCGGCACCTGACCCTGCTGTCCACCCTGACCATCGGCGTCCCGGCGTTCTTCCTGGCCCTCGCCCCCAACAAGGAGCGGGCCAGACCCCACTTCGTGCGCCGGGTGATGCGGTACGCGATCCCCGGCGGGGTGGTGGCCGGGGCGGCGACCTTCCTGACGTACCTGCTCGCCCGCCACCACTACAACGGGCCGGGCGCCCTGGAGGCGGAGACCAGCGCGGCCACCCTGACCCTGTTCCTGGTCTCCATGTGGGTCCTGGCGATCATCGCCCGCCCCTACACCTGGTGGCGGGTGGTCCTGGTGGCCGCGATGGGCGCCGCGTTCCTGCTCGTCCTCGCCGTGCCGGCCCTGCAGAGCTTCTTCGCGCTCGACCTGATCGGTGTGCGGATGCCGTGGACCGCGGTGGGGGTGGCGGTGGTGGCGGCCGCCGCCCTGGAGTTCCTCTGGAAGTGGATCGACCGCCGGGCGCTGTGCTGAGCTTCGCCGTCGAGATCCGGGGCGGCTCGGGCCACGGGAAGCTGCGGGACGGCTGTGGCCGGTCACGCAGTTCCCCGCGGCCCGGGGAGTCGGCGTTGCCGCCGGTCGGCTACTGCACGTCGACGCAGGGCGCCCTTGATGCCCGAGTTGTCCGTGGCCGTCACGCTGACCTTGACGGTCACCGCGTTGGACGTGCCGATGGACACCTTGTTGTCGCCGTCCACGACGACCTTGGTGATCTTGGTGTCACCGTAGCCGCCGTCGGCCTGGGCGGCCGGTACAGCCAGGGCGGACAGGGCCAGAGCGCCGCCGACGACGGCGACAGAGGCTCGGATGCGCAGGTGTTCCCCTGCGTGCGTAGTGAGCGGGGAGCCGACCGACTCCCTGTGAGGAGACCGCGCACGCAGGGGAACGGTTGTACGGAAGTTGAAGATTCAGTGGAGGAGTTCGGGAGATCCGGTCCTCAGTCGAACCACCGGTCCCGGGCCAGTTCCTCCGTGCGGGAGGGGTCCTCCAGCAATGCGGCGACCTCGAAGCGGCGGGGCCACTGGCCCGCCGCCCAGGCCAGGCCCGCGGCGACGCCCTCCAGCGTGGCCGCGTGCAGCACCCCGTCGTCGGTCAGCCGCCAGTCGATCTCGACGCCGTCCACGACCAGTTCCTCGTGCTCGACGTACGTCCTGGGGGTACGCGGGCCGAGCAGCACCCGCACCGGATCCGGTACGTCGTGCTCCGTGCCCTCGGACGTCACCTCGCCGGTGACGGACTCGCTCAGCCGCCGCACCTGGAACAGCTCCGCCAGCTCGGCGGCCCGCGCCGGGCGAACCGGCAGCAGCGGCACCCCGGCGGTGAAGGGCAGCAGATCGGGCGAGTCGACCACGACCGCGTCGGCCGCGTCCACGACCTCCACCCGTCCGTCCACCACGGCCCGCAGCTCGTCCGGCAGCGTCACCTGGTCGGGGTCCAGCTCGGCCAGGGCGCCGTAGAGACCGTGCAGTTGGGCGGAGCCGACCGGCCGGTCCGGATCGGCGAGCCGGTCCAGCAGCTCGGCGGCGCCGCCGGGCTCGTCCAGCAGCGAGCTCACGGAGGTCCGCACGCCGAGCGCCCGCAGCACCTGCTCGTCCTCGAACCCGGTGGCGTCGGCCTCGTCGTACAGCCCGCGCAGCAGCGGGTCCCCGCCGGCGGCGAGCAGACCGGCCGGGCGCCGGCCGTCCAGCACCGGGTGCCCGCGCAGCCACCACGCGGTGTACGGCCGCACGGTGTCGTGGGTGCCGTCGTGCAGCAGGATGCGCACCGGCTGGGTGAGGGCGTCGCGCAGCGGCGGCCGGGCGAGCAGCGACAGGGCCTCGGGCCAGTGGTCGTCGTCCACCAGGTCCAGGTCGCGGACCGCGACGAGTTCCGTGGCGACCGGGGGCACCGGGCTCTCCGGGAACCGGTCGAGGACGTCCTCGGACCACACGTCAACGGCGTCCAGCAGGCCCGCGTCGTCCGGCTCGGCGAAGTCGCCCTCTCGGGGCTCCAGTTCGTCCGGGTCGAGGACGACGTCGGTGGCCCGCACGAGGGCGAAGTCGGCGAGCACCCCGCACGCGGTCAGCGGCTGCTCGCCCCACTTCTCGGCCAGTTCGGCGTCCACCGCGGCCAGTTCGCCCTCGCGGATCACGCGGGCGAAGGGGCTGCCGGGGTAGACCAGTTCGCCGGCGGGGGCGAGTTCGCCGTCCTCGTCGGGCAGGGCCAGGGCGCCCAGCCAGGGCTCCTCACCGGGTTCGAGGGCCGCGTCCCGCACCAGCCCTAGGACGGTGTCGGCCAGCTCCTCGGCGTCCGGCGCGTCCTCCTCCCAGGCGATGCCGCCCTCGTCGTCCAGGGAGGCGGCGACGGCGGCCCGGACCTGCGGGGTGGTCAGCACCGCGCGCGGCGTCGCGGGCAACGCGCCCAGCTTCTCCAGCAGCGGGTGCGCGGCGTCCGGGTGGGCGACCTTCAGCCCGAGCCGCCCGAGGACGTCCGGGTCGATGCGGGCGCCGTCCGGGGTGGGCAGCAGCACCTGCCGGGGCCCGATCGTGGTGCGGCCGTCGGCGAGGGGCACCGGAAGCCCGGACAGCCGGTCGGGATCGACCCCGGCGAGGCTGTCGTAGAGGCGCCACCACCAGTCGGGGTCCTTCTCCAGACCGGCGAGCCGGTCGACGGCGTCCGCGAGCGGCAGCCGGGCGACACCGAGGGTGCGCAGCTCCACCCGCCGCTCCAGCCCGGCGGGCAGCAGCGTGGGCAGTACCTCGGCGAGCACCCGTACGGTGGCCGCGCCGGCGCCCTCCACGACCTCGGCGTCCCTCGGCCGCAGCGCCTCCGGCAACTCCTCCTCGTCCCTGGCCTCGATGGCGGGCGGCAGGAAGGCGGTGCGCGGCAGCCGCTCCAGGACCGCCTGCCGCAGCGCTCCGTCCAGCTCGCCCTTGCCGAGCGGTCCGGGCACCAGGTCGATGGCGCCGTCCGTCACCGGCCTCCAGCCGGCCAGCAGTTCGGCGTAGGCGTCGGCCGCGCGCTGCACCAGGAAGTCGGTGAGCGGGCCGGGCGCCGCGTGCCGGCGGGTGGTGTCGAGGGGGAAGGACGCGATGAGCAGGGCGGGGACGCCGAGGGGCTCGTCGCTGGGCGTGGGCGCGTGCACCACGGGGGTGGTACGCGGCCGCACCGGCCGCCCGGCCTCGTCCTCCGGTACGGCCCAGGTCACCGACCAGTGCGGACGCAGGCGTTCCTCCACCGGCCGGTCGGCGAGCAGGTCCGGGGTGAGCGGGCCGTGCGCGAGGGCGGTACGCCACCGGGTGGTCCCGTCCCGTGAGTCCGCCACGACGGTGACGGCGCCCTCGGTGTGCCGCCGGAGGGTGCGCGGCGCCGTGTCGCCGACCTCGACGACGACCTCCGTCAGGCCGGGCAGGGCGAGGAGCAGGGCGTCGTCGACGGTGTCGAGCAGCCGCTCGGCGAGGTCGGCGGCGGCCGTGTCCCGCAGGGGCAGGATGACGGCGGTGTCGTACGGCTCCGGAGCCGACCCCTCGGCCGGGAAGGGCAGCCGCAGCAGCGGGACATGGCCGTCCCGGCGGCGGATCTCGTCACCGAGGCCGGGGCTGTGCCGGGCGGTTCCGGCGGCCAGCTCCCGCCCCTCGGCCAGGGACCAGCGGACCCCGCCGTGACGGCCGACGATCGCGGGTTCGTCGGTGACGGAGAGTACGGCGGCGAAACCGACACCGAACCGGCCGACGGCGCCCTGCGTGGTCTCCGCGTCCCGTTTGGCGGAGGCGCGCAGCGTGGACAGCGACTCGACACCGGTCGCGTCCAGCGGGGCACCGGTGTTAGCGGCGACCAGCACGCCGTCGCGGAGGGTGAGCCGCAACCGTCCTGGCACCTTCGCCCGCGCGGCGGCGTCGGCCGCGTTCTGGGCCAGCTCCACCACGAGGCGGTCCCGGTAGCCGCCGAGGACCAGGTCCTCCTCGGCGTTGGCGTCCTCACGGAACCGTGCGGGGCTCGTGACCCAGGCGTCGAGGACACCGCGGCGCAGACGGGCGGTGCCGAAGGGGTCGGCGCCCTCGGCCGCCGGCCGCACGAACTTGCTGCTCACGTTCACTCTCCTCATCGACGTGAGGAGAAGGTACCGCCCGACCGGGGAGGAGACCGACGGGCGTCAACCGCGGGAGGCGTGACCGAGGAAGGCGGTCCAGGCGTCCGGGGCGACGCCGAGGCGGGGGCCGTCGGTCTGCTTGGAGTCGCGGACGTGGACGGTGGCGGGGGCGGCGGCCTCCCAGTCCAGGGCCACTTCCACGCAGGAGTCGCCCTCGGGGCCGTCGCTGTAGCTGCTCTTGAACCAGCGGATCATGTCTCTCCCAGCAGGTGCTCGATGAAGGCCAGCGACTCCTTGGGGGAGAGCGCCTGCGCCCGGATGGTGCTGAACCGAAGCTCAAGGATGCGGAGCTGTTTCGGATCGGAGATCGGGCGGCCGTTGTACGCCCCGTCCGAGCGTCCCACCACCGTTCCGTCGCCGAACTTCAACACCTCGATCTTGCCGCTCAGTCCGGGATGGGCGCCCGAGTCGGTCGGCATCACCTGCACGGTGACATTGCGCAGTTGCGCGACACCAAGCAGGTGTTCGAGTTGCTGACGCCACACCATTGTGCCTCCGACCTGTCGGCG
The DNA here is from genome assembly GCF_900105245.1 of Streptomyces sp. 1222.5. Taxonomy (NCBI): domain Bacteria; kingdom Bacillati; phylum Actinomycetota; class Actinomycetes; order Kitasatosporales; family Streptomycetaceae; genus Streptomyces; species Streptomyces sp. 1222.5. The sequence continues at coordinate 4,051,857 of NZ_FNSZ01000001.1, forward strand.
TAGCGTCACCTCTTCCTGCACGAAGCTGAGCGCCGGAGCCGGACTTCGCTCGAAGATGGCCTTGCGCGCCATGCGTGCGGCCACCAGCCGCTCCAACTCGGCTTCCGTGTAAGCGGACTGCGACACCTCGAAGAGGGCTCGCGCATGCTCGGGCGTCTGCAGCAGGCCGTGGACGCTGAGGCCGACGTACGCGCCGTACTCGACGGCTCTGGCCTCCAGCTCGGCCAGTTCCCGGACCTTCTTCGGATAGCGGACCTTCTCCACGTCCTCCTTCATCGCGGCCAGCAGCCCGCCCGCTTGAAGCACCCTGTCCGCCTTGTCCAGGTACTCGGGCCGCGGGATCCGCTTGCCGGACTCCACCTTGTAGACCATGTCCTCGCCGTAGCCGACGGCCCTGCCGAAGTCGGCCGCACGCATCCCGGACGCCTCACGGCGCAGCCTCAGCTGGCGCCCCACCGTGGCGACGACGGCCACACCCCAGTCGTCGTCCGGGTCGACCTCCCAGCCCGGCTCCTCTTCCCCGTCCACACCGCACCCCCTGCCGACAGCCCGGACACGGCCGGACAGGCCCCGGACAGTCACCGTACGCAACCGTCATGTCACTGGTCACGGTAGGCAGCCGCGGCCACGCTGAGCGATGTGAATCAGGAAATCTCCACCCGCGTACCGAACTTCACGGTGCGGCTGTCCCCCACGCCCCTCGGCGCGCGTCTCGCCCGGCTGCTGGCCACGGAGCGACTGCGGACCTGGGGGCTGCCGCCTGACCCGGCGGCACTCGTCGTGGCCGAGCTCGCCGCCAACGCGGTCGTGCACGGCCGGGTCACGGGCCGGGACTTCCGCCTGACGCTCTATGCCGTCGCCGGCACCCTCCGTATCGAGGTGACCGACACCCGCGGCGACCGGCTCCCCCCGCCCGGCGCTCCCCGCGCCGGACGCCGAGGGCGGCCGGGGTCTGCTGCTCGTGGAGGCGCTCGCCGACCGCTGGGGCACCGCGCCGGGGCCGCCGCCGCGCAAGACGGTGTGGGCGGAGGTGAGCTGCGCACCGGTGCCCCGGGGACCCGGGCCCCGGGGCGACGCCCCTCGGTGACGGGACGGGGCTAGCTAGGAGTGCCCGAGCTCCGCCGTCTCCTCGTCGCCGACCTCGGGGACGGAACCCGAGTCGCGCGCGGGGCGGAGGGGGAAGGGGTCGACCCTCGTCTCGTCGATGACCGGCGCGGCCGGCTGCGGCGGCTTGGGCATGACGGCCGCCTCGGAGTGGGCGCCGCAGCCGTAGGCCAGGGAGACCACCCGGCCGTCGGCCGGGGAGAACTCGTTCGCGCAGATACCGAAGGCCTGGCCCAGGGTGCCGCCGATCGGGGTGAGGAAGCCACAGCTCGCGCAGGTGGCCGGGGCCGCCTGCGCCATCGGAGTCTGCGCACCGAACGACTCGTCCCAGCGGTCCGCGGCGGTGTGCAGGCCGTAGCGGGAGAGGACCCGGGCGCGGCGCATGCCGAGTTCCTCGGCCACCGAGGCGATCGAGCCACGGGTGGGCGTCGTGGGCTGGACGGCTGGGGTGCCGGACGTGACGTCGGCGTCCTCCGCCTCGGCCAGCTCCGCCATCTCCTCGGACACCGCCGCGTTCGGCTGCGGCTCGTCCTCGCCCGTGTAGCCCGGCTCCAGGCGCAGGTCGTCCTGGTCGGTGGGGAGCAGGTCGCCGGGGCCGAGGTCGCCGGGGCGCAGCCGCTCGCTCCACGGCACCCACTCGGGGGCGAGGAGCGCGTCGGGGCCGGGCAGCAGGACGACCTCGTCGAGCGTGACGATCTTCGCGCGGGAGGCGCGGGCGACCGTCACCGCCCAGCGCCAGCCCCGGTAGCCCATTTCCTTGCACTCGAAGAAGTGCGTGACAACGCGGTCACCCTCGGACACCAATCCGGAGTGCTCGCCGACCACGCCGGGTGCGGCGGCCTCCTCGGCGGCGGCGCGTGCGAGGTCGACGGCCTCGGCGCACAGGCGGTCGGGGGTGCGGCTTCGCGTGGTCGCTGCGCTCACAGGTATCGCTTCTCTCCTACGCCGTCTCGTCGAGTGCGGCTGCCTCCGGCGGGTTGGCCGACGGAGCGGACCTGGGGACCGCATCGACGTCTGCTTCCGCGCACTCGGGCGCACCTCTGCCACCCATTCTGCGTTATGGCTGAGATACGCACGCTACACCGAACGAGATTCGTTACCGCTACGCGGCAGGTTTTCGGAGCGATCGGCCGACGCCCCGGCCGACGCGCGCGGCCGCGCGGCGCCCGCTCCGGTCCGCCCTGCGGGCCCGGAACAGGCCGGATCATGGGCCCGGTTCGCCGCCACGCCTGACGTAACGGCACTATCCGCCGCATTCTCGGGGCACTATGAACGTCGTGGCAGCCGCGGACAAGGCGAGTGATCGTGGCGGCGGTGCGGGCCGGGTGGGTGGTGCCGTCCGCTCGGTCGGCCGCGCCCTGCACTTTCCCGTCACCGGCGCCGCCCGGGGGATCCGCAAGGCCACCCACGCCCACGGCGCCGGCGAGTCGGGGCTGGGCAAGCTGATCGAGTTGCACGCGGTGAACGGCGCGGGGGACGTGATGGTCACCGTGGCGCTCGCGTCCACGGTGTTCTTCTCCGTGCCGACCGACGAGGCCCGCGGGCGCGTCGCGCTCTACCTGGCCATCACGATGGCCCCCTTCACCGTCCTCGCCCCCGTCATCGGCCCCCTCCTGGACCGGCTGCCGCACGGGCGGCGCGCCGCCATGGCCGGGGCGATGCTGGCCCGGGCGCTGCTCGCGCTGATCATCTCGGGGGCCGTGGCCACCGGAAGCCTGGAGCTGTATCCCGCCGCGCTGGGCGTGCTCGTGGCGTCCAAGGCCTACGGGGTGGTCCGCAGCGCCGTGGTGCCGCGGCTGCTGCCGCCCACGTTCTCGCTGGTGAAGGCGAACTCCCGGGTGACCCTGGCCGGGCTGCTGGCCACCGGTGCCGCCGCGCCGATCGCCGCGGGGCTGCACGCCCTCGGCGATCCCTGGCCGCTGTACGGCGCCTTCGTGATCTTCGTCGCGGGCACGTTCCTGTCGTTCACCCTGCCGCCGAAGGTGGACTCGGCCAAGGGCGAGGACGTGGCGCTGCTCGCGGCCGACGAGCAGCATCTGCACGGGCCGGACCGCAAGCGGACCAAGCGCCCGGGGCTGCGGACCGTGGGGCCGGCGGTCACCCACGCGCTCGGCGCCAACGCGTCCCTGCGCTGCCTGTCCGGCTTCCTGATCTTCTTCCTCGCCTTCCTGCTGCGGGAGCACCCGCTGACCGGGGAGAGCGCGGCGGTCTCGCTGGGGATAGTCGGCGTCTCGGCCGGTGCGGGGAACGCGCTGGGCACGGCGGTGGGCGCGTGGCTGCGGTCGCGGGCCCCGGAGGTCATCATCGTGACGGTCGTCGCGGTGGTGCTGGGGACGGCGGTCGTGGCCGCCCTGTTCTTCGGGGCGCTGCTGGTGGCCTGCCTCGCGGCGGTCGCCGGGTTCGCGCAGGCACTGGCCAAGCTGGCACTGGACGCGCTGATCCAGCGGGACGTGCCGGAACTGGTGCGCACCTCGGCGTTCGCCCGCTCGGAGACGCTGCTCCAGATGGCCTGGGTGTTCGGCGGGGCGGTCGGCATCGTGATGCCTCTCAACGGCACCGTCGGGCTGCTGACCGGCGCCGCGTTCGTGGCCGTCGGCTGGCTGACCACCCTGAAGGGGCTGCTCGCCTCGGCACGGCACGGCGGCCGGGCCCGGGCCCGGGTGGCGTAACGAACCGGCCGTGTTCCGCCCGTTACGGGCACGCCTGGCGTAACGAACCGGGCACGCCGCACCCCACGTGGGCGGTCGGCTGTGGGCGCCCGATAGCCTTCGGCCATGACCACGCTGCAATCCGTTGTGCGACGCCGCCGCGCCGTCGCCGCCGCCGGCGCCGTTTCCGCCGGACTGCTCGTTCTGTCGGCCTGCGACAAGCCGACGCCCGTCGCGACGGTCACCGTCGGGCGGAGTTCGGTCAGCTCGGAGGCCCTCTGCTACAACGACGGCAAGACGCTGGACGCCAAGTCGCTGGCGAAGTGCGCCAAGAAGGCCGGCGACGTCGAGACGATCAAGGTGGACACCGACGACACGGTCCGCTTCGGGGTCGACCCGAAGATCGCGGACGGTGGCTGGACGATCCTGGTGAACGGCCGCCAGTTCACCGACACCAGCAAGAAGACCTACCGCACCATCCCGGGCAGCGCGTTCTTCAACGCGCAGTACGGCACCCAGGGCACCACCAACACCGTCTCGATCCAGCAGGGCGAGAAGGGTCTGTGGTCCTTCAAGCTGAAGAAGGCCTGATCCCCACGTCCGTACGCATGCTCGTGGCCACTGCGGTTCCCGCCGAACGGGACGCGGTGGCACGGGCGTTTCCGGGGCCGGCCGAGGACGTGCGGCTGCCGGGCGCCCTGCTCCGCCGCACGGGCGCGCGCTGTGACCTGCTCGCCGCCGGCGTCGGACCGGCCCTCGCCGCCGCCTCCACCGCCGGCGCCCTCACCGCCGCCGCACTGGACGGGAGACCGTACGGCCTGGTCGTCTCGGCCGGGATCGGCGGTGGTTTCCCGCCCGCGGCGCCCCTCGGCTCGCTCGTCGTCGCCGACGCGATCACCGCGGCCGATCTGGGCGCCGAGACCGCCGACGGCTTCCTCCCGGTCACCGAGCTCGGCTTCGGGACCGTGACCCACCGGCCGCCGGAATCACTCGTACGAGTCGTGTCCGGGGCACTCGGCGCCCCGGCCGGGACCGTCCTGACCGTCTCCACCGTCACCGGCACCGCCGCCCGCGCCGCCGAACTGCGGGCCCGGCACCCCCGGGCGCTCGCCGAGGGCATGGAGGGCTTCGGCGTGGCGGAGGCCGCCGCCGCGCACGGGGTGCCCGTGCTGGAGATCCGCGCGGTCTCCAATCCGGTCGGCCCGCGCGACCGCGCCGCCTGGCGCATCGGCGACGCCCTCACCGCCCTCGCCGAGGCCTTCGGGAAGCTCGCCCCCGTGTTCGAGAGTTGGAACCCGCATGACGACCAATGAGCAGCAGCCGCTGCGGATCGCTTACTCCCCCTGCCCGAACGACACCTTCGTCTTCGACGCCCTCGCCCACGGCCGGGTCGACGGCGGCCCGGCGCTGGACGTGACGTTCGCCGACATCGACATCACCAACGGCATGGCCGAGCGCGGCGAGTTCGACGTGCTGAAGGTGTCGTACGCCGTCCTGCCGTACGTCCTCGACGAGTACGCGCTGCTGCCGTGCGGCGGGGCGCTGGGCCGCGGCTGCGGGCCGCTGGTGCTCACCCGGGAGCCGGCCGCGGACCTCACCGGGTGCCGGGTCGCGGTGCCGAGCGAGAAGTCGACCGCCTATCTGCTGTTCCGCCTCTGGGCCGCGGACACGCTGCCGGGCGGGGTCGGCGAGATCGTCGTCATGCCGTTCCACGAGATCATGCCGGCCGTGCGGGACGGCAAGGTGGACGCCGGACTGGTCATCCACGAGGCCCGGTTCACCTACCAGAACTACGGGCTGCACAAGCTCGCGGACATGGGCGAGCACTGGGAGCTCACCACCGGGCTGCCGATCCCGCTGGGCGCGATCATCGCCAAGCGGTCGCTGGGCGCGGACGCGCTGCGCCGGCTCGCCGACTCCGTCCGCGACTCCGTGCGGGCCGCCTGGGACGACCCGGAGGCGTCCCGGCCGTACGTCATGGCGCACGCGCAGGAGATGGACCCGGCCGTCGCCGACCAGCACATCGGCCTGTACGTCAACGAGTTCACCGCCGCCCTCGGCGAGGACGGCTACGCGGCGATCCGCGGCCTGCTCACCCGAGCGGCGGCCGAGGGACTCGTCCCGGCGCTCGGCCCGCAGGCGCTCGCGTTCCCCTGAGAGGGGTGCGCACAGACGTCGGCCGAGGGGCTCTCACCGCCCCTCGGCCGAGATGCGCTCGCCGATGTCCCGATGCGGGCTCAGACGTCCAACTGGTCGGCGACCGCGCGGAGCAGGCCGGCGATCTTCTTGCCCGAGGTCTTCTCGGGGTAGCGGCCCTTCTCCAGCATCGGCGTGATGTTCTCGAGAAGGGTCGTCAGGTCCTGCACGATCGAGGCCAGCTCGTCCGGCTTCTTGCGCTGGGCGGCCGCCACCGAGGGCGTCGGGTCGAGCACGGTCACCGAGAGCGCCTGGTCGCCGCGCTGACCGGCGACGACGCCGAACTCCACGCGCTGTCCCGGCTTGAGCGCATCGACGCCGGCGGGGAGAACCGAGGAATGGACGAAGACGTCACCGCCGTCGTCGCGGGAGAGAAAGCCGAAGCCCTTCTCACTGTTGAACCACTTGACCTTGCCGGTAGGCACGTCTGTCCTCGTCCTCGTACTCGTCGGGAAAACTACTTCGGAAACGGCTCTTGATAGCACTGGGGCGGGTCCACCATGACCCGCCGAAACCAAGCGCTACCAAGGCTAATGGTCTTCGGGCGGGTGACAAGACGTCCCCCGGTTGTTCTCTCGCGCAGGGAACTACCCTGGTCCGGTGCGTGACAAAACCCCAACGAATTCCGCCGCGCCCGGAGACGGACTGATCCGTGCCGGCGCCATCGTCTTCTTCCTCGGAGCCTTGGCCACCCTCGTCACGGTGGCCCCGCTGTTCCTCGGGGCGAAGCCTTTTCCGACCTACATGTTCGGTCTGAGCATGCTCATGGCCGTCGGTTTTCTCGTCGCCGGCGCGGGCGTCCTGCGGTCGATCGCCGCGGGCAGGCGTCAGGCGCGGGGCGCGTCCCGGTAACCGGCCAGCCAGGCCGGGAACGCGGCGAGGTCGTCCAGCACCACGTCCGCGCCGGCGGCGCGCAGTTCGTCGGCGGGGCAGGGGCCGGTCGCCACGGCCACCGACAGGGCTCCCGCCGTGCGGGCTCCTCGCACGTCACCGGTGTGGTCGCCGACGTAGACGCTCGCGCCGTACTCGCGCAGTGCCTGTGCCTTCCGTTCCGCCCACAGGTCGCCGACGACCACGTCCGGCTCGATGCCCAGGTGGGCCAGGTGCAGCTTGGCGTTCGGCTCGTACTTCGCGGTGACCACCATCGTGCGGCCGCCGGCCGCCCGGACCGCGTCCATCGCCTCGCGGGCGCCGGCCATCGCGGGGCTCGCGGCGACGGCGATCGACGGGTACATCTCCCGATACAGGTCGGCCATGGCGGGCACCTGTTCGGCCGGGAACCAGTTGACGAGCTCCTCCGCGAGCGGCGGCCCGAGCCGGGTCACCGCGAGATCGGCGTCGATGTACGCACCTGTCCGCTCCGACAGCGCCAGATAGCAGGCACGGATGCCCGGCCGGGAGTCTATGAGGGTCATGTCGAGGTCGAAGCCGATGGTGAGAGCCATGGGCGCCATTGTGCCGGGTGGCTCCGCCGGTTCAGCGGTTGGTGCGGTGCGCTTTCGGGTTGCGGTGCGCTTTCGGGTGCGGGTCCGCTGTGGCCGGTCGCGCAGTTCCCCGCGCCCCTGGGTGGGAACGGCTGGGGTCTGCCTGGGGGGTGCCGGAGGGGCGCGGGCGGATGTTCGGTGCGGGTGCGTCGCGGCCGGTCGCGCAGTTCCCCGCGCCCCTGGGTGCGGCACCGGTGTCGCAGGCAGTCACCTGGTCCGTTGTGAGCGCCAGGCCAGGTAGAGGGCCGAGGTGAGGGCCGCTCCTCTGACCACCCAGGGCCAGGTGCCGGAGATCGCGTCCGCCATGTGGTCCTGGCCGATCGGCTCGCCCCAGCGGCCGTTCTGCCTGCCCCACAGCCACACCAGCCCGCCCGCGACGGCGGTGCCGGGGATGACCATCACGGCCGTCTTCGTCTCGGCCGCGCTCAGCCTCCTCGAGCCGTACGCGATCACCCAGCCGAGCAGCAGGGCGAACCAGTTCCCGAGCACCGCTCCGGCGACCAGCGCGGCGGCGGCCAGCAGCAGGAGGGGGTTGGACCAGCCGGCGGCCGGGCCGGGCAGGAGCCGGCGGGCGGGAGCCTCCGCGTCCGGGGTCCGGCGGGAGAACAGACGGCGGCGCGGCGCGGGCGCGGCGACGGCGTCCGCTTCCGGCGCGGCCTCCGTCACCGGCTCCGTCTCCTTCGGCGGCCGTTTCAGCAGTTCGGGGATCTCCACACCGCCGACGAACCCCGGCACCGCGTCGGCCTCCGCGAGCGGACCGCCGGCGGGGCCGCCGAAGGGCCCGGATCCCACGCGCCACCAGTCCGGCGGGGCCACGCCGTCCCCCAGTTCGTGCGCGGCGGCGAGGTGCGGCGGGGACGCGGCGTCACGCGGGGCGGCGGGGGTCTCCGGCACGGCGGGACGCGGGCGCGGCACGACCCGGCGCAACCCCTTCGGCCGCTCCTTCCCCGCCCCCTCGTGCCCCTCCGGCCTCCGGTCCCCGGGCGCCGGCTGGACGGGCACGGCGGCGGGCGGCCGCGGACCGGGCCCGGTGGCCGCCGAACCGCCCGCGGCCTCCACGACGTCGACCGGACTGCCCAGGTGGTCCAGGATGCGGCGGACGGCGGCCGGTGAGTCCACGGCCGCCCGGGCCCGGCGCCGGTCGATCTCGTCGCGCAGCTCCGACACGAGGCGCATGCGCGTGGCCGACGGAAGCTGCCGCTGGTGGGCGACGTCCCCGACACGGCTCAGATACTCGTAGACGACCTGGTCGCTCTCGATCCCCACGGAACCCCTCCGGGGTGCGCCGACTGGTAACCCCGGGGAGGACGGTACCGCTTGACCCCGGGCGCCCGGGATTCGTACGACCGGCCCCCGCCCCCCGCTTCCGGGGTCCGGCGCCACCTGGTTGTCCGCTACCGTTGGCCGGATGAGCCCCGAGGCCTCCTCAGCCCCTCGCTCCCTCGCGGAAGCGCTCCGTGCCAGGGACGATGCCTCCCTGGGCGCCCTCCTGCGCAGCAGGCCGGATCTCATCACCCCCGTACCGACCGATCTCACCCAGCTGGCCACCCGGGCCGGCACCCGCGCCTCGGTGCTGCGCGCCCTGGAACGGCTGGACCGGTTCGCGCTCCAGACCGCCGAGGCGCTGGCCGTGGCCCCGGACCCGGCGTCGTACGACACCCTGCTCGGGCTGATGGCCGGGGACGCGGGGGACGAGGCCGTCGCCGGTGCGCTGCCGCACGCCGTCGCCACCCTGCGCGAGCAGGCGCTGGTGTGGGGCGACGACCGGCGGCTGCGGCTCGTCCGCACCGCGCGGGAACTGCTCGCGCCGTCCCCGCAGCACCCCTCTCCGACGGGCCTCGGGCCGTCCGTGCAGGAGGCCACCTCGGGCATGTCGCCGGGCCGGATCCAGGAGATCGTGACGACGGCCGGGCTGCCCTCGACCCATGACTCGGTGTCGGCCGTCGCCGCGCTGACCGGGCTGTTCACGCACCGCAGGAAGATGGCGCGGCTGCTCGCCGAGGCGCCGGAGGGCGGCCTGGAGGTGCTGTCCCGGCTGGTGTGGGGCCCGCCGTACGGGCAGGTCACCCCCGAACCGGCCGCGCATCTGCGCTGGCTGCTCGACCGGGGCCTGCTGCTGCCGACCGCGCCCGGCACGGTCGTGCTGCCCCGGGAGGTCGCCCTGCATCTGCGCGCGGGCCGGGCGCACCGGGCGCCCGAGCCGCTGCCGCCCGTCGTGGAGCCGGCCGCGACGCACAGTCCACAAGTGGTGGACGCGACGGCGGCCGGGCAGGCGTACACCGCGCTCGCCACCGTCGAGGAGCTGCTGAAGGACTGGGACGAGGGCGGTCCGGCCGTGCTGCGCGCCGGGGGCCTGAGCGTGCGGGACCTCAAGCGGACCGCCGTCGCCCTGGACGTCTCCGAACCGGTCGCCGCCTTCTGGGTCGAACTGGCCTACGCCGCCGGTCTGCTCGCCTCCGACGGCGAGGCCGACGAGCGGTACGCGGCCACCCCCGCCTACGACGAGTGGCTGGAGCGGCCCCCCGCCGAGCGCTGGGCCCGGCTGGCGGAGGCATGGCTGTCGGCCACCCGGACGCCGGGGCTGGTCGGCGGCCGGGACGCGAAGGACCGCACGCTCTCCGCGCTCGGCCCGGGCCTCGACCGCTCGGCCGCCGTCGAGGTGCGGCACCGGGTGCTGAGCCTGCTGGCCGCGCTGCCGCGGGGTGGCGCCCCGGACGCCGGGTCGGTGCTGGCCCGGCTGCGCTGGGAGCGGCCGCTGCGGGGCCCGCAGCGGGACGGCGGCGAGGACGATCTGCGCACCCGGCTGGCGCGCTGGACCCTCGCGGAGGCCGAGCAGCTGGGCGTGACCGGCCGCGGCGCGCTGTCCGCACACGGTCGCGCCCTCCTCGGCGCGCCGGCCGCGGCCGGCGCGCACGCCCCGGGCTCCGCCGAGGCCGCCGCGGTCTCCTCCGGCCCCGGTGACAAGCTCCCGGTGCACCACCACCGTCCACCGGCGGCCCGTGCGCCGCTCTCCCCCGCCGAGCAGGCACTCGCCACGACGGCCGCCGCCCGGCTGCTCGCCCCGCTCCTCCCCGAACCCCTGGACCACGTGCTGCTCCAGGCCGACCTGACGGCGGTGGCCCCGGGCCCGCTCCAGCGCCCGCTCGCGGACATGCTGGGCGTGCTCGCCGAGGTGGAGTCCAAGGGCGGGGCCACGGTCTACCGGTTCACCCCGGCCTCGGTCCGCCGCGCCCTGGACGCCGGCCGGGCCGCCGCCGACCTGCACGCCTTCCTCAGCCGGCACTCCCGTACGCCGGTCCCGCAGCCGCTCGCGTATCTGATCGACGACGTGGCCCGCAAGCACGGCCATCTGCGGGTGGGCGCGGCCTCGGCGTACGTGCGCTGCGACGACGACACGCTGCTGGGCGAGATCCTCGCCGACAAGCGCGGCGCCGCCCTGCGCCTGCGCCGGCTCGCCCCGACCGTGCTCGCCTCCCAGTCCGACCCGGCGGCGCTGCTGGAGGGCCTGCGCGCGATGGGTTACGCACCGGCCGCGGAGTCCGCCGAGGGCGACGTCGTGATCACCCGCGCCCACGCCCACCGGACGCCGCCGCGCACCGCGCCCGAGCCGGTCCCGGACGGGCCGCCGCCGCCCGACGGCACGCTCCTCACGGCGGCGATCCGCGCGATCCGGGCGGGCGACATGGCCGCGACCACCCCGCGCAAGACCACGGGCACGCCCCTGACCGGCGGCGAGCTGCCCCGCACGTCCTCCGCCGAGACCCTCGCCACCGTGCAGGCCGCCGTCCTCACCGGCGAGTCCCTGTGGATCGGCTACGTCAACGCCGAGGGCACCGCCAGTCAGCGCGTCATCGCCCCCATCCGGGTCGAGGGCGGCTTCGTGACGGCGTACGACCACACCGCGGACGAGGTCCGGACGTACCCGCTGCACCGGATCACCGGGGTCGCCGAGCTGGCGGACGACTGAGGCCGTCTCAGCAGTCCCCGACCGGCGCGTTTGCGGGCAGCCCGAAGTGCGTGCGGGCCGCGGCCGCCAGGGCGGCGGACGGCTCCGCCGGGCCGGGCTCGGCGAGCGGACCGAAGTGGTCCGCCACCCAGCGCCCGTACCCCTCGCCGTCCGGCGGCTCCTCCCGCGTCACCACGCGGTAGCCGCCGCGCCCGTCCCGCTCCAGCCGCACCACCTGCGGGCCGGCGGCGCCACCGCACTCCTCCAGCGTGCCCGCCCGCACCCCGTACTCCAGACACAGCGTCGTCACGCCCGCCCGTACGACGCCCTCGTGCTCGTCGAGGTCCCGTGCGTCGGCCCGGCAGAACCACCGCGCGTGCAGCGCCGGCTCCGCCTCCCCGGAGCCGCTGCCCCGCGAGTCGGCCACCAGCCGGGCCTCGATCACCGGCCGCACCCGGCCCCACAGGTGCTCGTCGACGCCACCCGGCCCCGCCGCCCACACCCCCGTCGCGACCAGCACCACCGTCGCGGCCAGCCCTGTCCCCCACCTGCCTGCCGACATGGTCCCCGCCTCCTGCCCCCCGGGGCGCGCCACCGCGCGCTTTCGCAGGTCAAGACCCGCGTGGGCGGCACAAGGTTGCAGCGGCCCCGCCGTGATCGTCCGCCGGTAGGGCACACTGGACGTTTGGCTGTTGTGGAAAGGGTGTGCCGCGCGTGAATGGTCCACTGATCGTCCAGTCGGACAAGACGCTGCTCCTGGAGGTCGACCATGAGCGCGCCGACGACTGCCGCCGGGTGATCGCGCCCTTCGCCGAACTGGAGCGGGCGCCCGAGCACATCCACACCTACCGGGTCACCCCGCTCGGCCTGTGGAACGCGCGTGCCGCCGGGCACGACGCCGAGCAGGTCGTCGACGCCCTCGTGGAGTACAGCCGCTACCCGGTGCCGCACGCGCTGCTCGTCGACATCGCCGAGACGATGGACCGCTACGGCCGCCTCACCCTGTCCAAGCACCCCGCGCACGGGCTCGTGCTCACCAGCACCGACCGGCCCGTGCTGGAGGAGGTGCTGAAGTCCAAGCGGATCGCCCCGCTGGTCGGCGCCCGCCTCGACGCGGACACCGTCGTGGTGCACCCCTCCGAGCGCGGCCAGATCAAGCAGGTGCTGCTGAAGCTGGGCTGGCCCGCCGAGGACCTCGCCGGGTACGTGGACGGCGAGGCGCATCCGATCGAGCTGCTGGAGGACGGCTGGAACCTGCGGCCGTACCAGAAGCAGGCCGTGGAGAACTTCTGGCACGGCGGCAGCGGTGTCGTGGTGCTGCCCTGCGGCGCGGGCAAGACGCTGGTCGGCGCCGGGTCCATGGCGCAGGCGAAGTCGACCACGCTGATCCTCGTCACCAACACCGTCTCCGCCCGGCAGTGGAAGCACGAGCTGGTGAAGCGGACCTCGCTCACCGAGGACGAGATCGGCGAGTACAGCGGGACGCGGAAGGAGATCCGGCCCGTCACCATCGCCACCTACCAGGTGCTGACCACCCGGCGGAAGGGCGTCTACCCGCACCTGGAGCTGTTCGACTCCCGCGACTGGGGCCTGATCGTCTACGACGAGGTGCATCTGCTGCCGGCCCCCGTCTTCAAGTTCACCGCCGACCTCCAGGCGCGGCGGCGGCTCGGCCTGACGGCCACCCTGGTCCGTGAGGACGGCCGTGAGTCGGACGTGTTCTCGCTGATCGGGCCGAAGCGGTTCGACGCGCCCTGGAAGGAGATCGAGGCGCAGGGCTACATCGCGCCCGCCGACTGCGTCGAGGTCCGCGTCAACCTCACCGACACCGAGCGGCTGGCGTACGCCACCGCCGAGACGGAGGAGAAGTACCGGTTCTGCGCGACCACCGCCACCAAGCGGAAGGTCACGGAGGCCATCGTCCGCCGGTTCGCCGGGCAGCAGATCCTCGTCATCGGCCAGTACATCGACCAGCTGGACGAGCTGGGCGAGCACCTGAACGCCCCGGTGATCAAGGGCGAGACGTCCAACGCCCAGCGCGAGAAGCTCTTCGACGCCTTCCGCGAGGGCGAGATCAGCGTGCTGGTGGTCTCGAAGGTCGCCAACTTCTCCATCGACCTGCCCGAAGCCACCGTCGCCATCCAGGTGTCCGGCACCTTCGGCTCCCGGCAGGAGGAGGCCCAGCGGCTGGGGCGCGTGCTGCGGCCCAAGGCCGACGGCCACCAGGCCCACTTCTACTCGGTGGTCGCCCGCGACACCATCGACCAGGACTTCGCCGCCCACCGCCAGCGCTTCCTGGCGGAGCAGGGGTACGCGTACCGGATCGTGGACGCGGACGAGATCCTGGCGGAGGGCTAGCCGGGCGGGGGCGGGCCGGGCGCTGTCCGGCCCGCCGGTCCGGCGCCGTCCGGCCTAGAAGAACGCGTGGGTGTCCATCCAGCCCTTGGTCTTCCCGGACTTGCCGTAGTACCAGGTGGTGCCCTTCTTGTACGCGGTGCAGTACACGCGCACGTTGCTGCCCGCGAACACGGACTTCTTGACCTTGTACGAGTAGCCCGGGCCGGTGTGCATGTCGGCGTGGTCCCACTGCACGACCTGGAGAGTCTGGTCCTTGATGTTCTTGGTGCAGCCGGAGGAGTCCACGGCCGAGGCGCTGGGCGCGGCCAGGACGGTGACGCCGAGGGCGAGCGCGGTGGCGGCGGTCAGGCCGCTCACCGCCTTGCGGATCCGAAGGGTCGAGAAGGACATGCGGTGTTCCCCGTTTGCTCGGTCGAAAGGGTCGGACGACGGCTGATCATGCTGTCATACGCGACGGTCAGCCCGAGCACCAGGACGGGGTAGGCGGCCGCCAACGGCTGCTGCCAGTAGGGCAGTTCCAGGTCGAGGTCGCCCTCGTGGGGCACCAGCCACATGGTGCGGGCGGTGAAGACGAGGGCCACCAGCGCGGCCGTCCGGGCGTGGCCCTCCGCCCACAGCACGGCCAGCAACGGAACGCACCACACCCAGTGGTGGGTCCAGCTGATCGGGCAGATCAGCAGGGCCGTGAAGGCGGTCAGCAGGACGGCGTGGCTCTCCCGGCGGGCCCGCGCGGCCAGCGCCAGGCCCGCCACCGCCGCCAGCGCGGCCGGGAGCGCCCAGGCGGCGCCCGGCGCCGGGTCGTGCAGCATCCGCGCGATCAGCCCTTGCAGCGACTGGTTGTCCACGATCCAGCCCTTGCCCACCCGGCCGGTCTCGTACAGGCGCCGGGTCCAGAAGTCGGCGCTCGCCACGGGGAGCAGCAGGAAGCCCGCGAGGACCGTGCAGGCGAAGGCCGCCACCGCCGTGGCCGCCTCCCGTCTGCGGCCGCGCAGGAACAGGTGCACCACGAAGACGGCCGGGGTGAGCTTGATGCCGGCCGCGACACCGAGGGCTAGGCCGCGGGCGCGGGCGCCGGGCGGCCGGGTGAGGTCCCACAGGGTCAGGCAGGCGACCGCCAGGTTGATCTGGCCGAACAGCAGCGTCTGGAAGACCGGCTCCAGCCAGAGGGCGGCGGCCGTGGCCGCGCACAGCGCCGCGGGGCCCGGGGAGCGGGACGCCAGGCGGGCGGAAAGGACGACCAGACCGGCGAGCATGAGCACGTTGCCGGCCAGGAAGACCGCCTTCAGGGCGGGGAGGGGCAGCCCGACCGCCGGGACGAAGAGGATCGCCGCGAAGGGCGGATAGGTCGCGGGAAGCCCCCACCGGGTGACCGTGAAGCCGTAGAGATCGGTGCCGTGGACGACGGCCGCGCCCTCGGCCCGGTAGACGAGGAGGTCGGCCATGGGTGCGCCGCGCAGGACGCACAGGGTGGTGAAGGAGGCGAGGGAGAGGGCGAGGAGCAATAAGGCCGTCCGTTTCCGCACGGATGCGACCCTATGCCGTCACCTGCGGTGTACGCCCGCTTCCTCGCCGTACTCGCCGAGGACGGCGACCCGGAACGCGGCGGACACATACACCCTGACCGCGCGCAGGGCATCGCCCAGGCGGTGGTGGTGGGTGCCCGCCACGGCCGTGGCACCGGCCGGCGGCCGGACGGGGGCTGGGGAGACGGTTGCTGCGCTCATGTCTCCATGGTGGAACTTCGGCCGTAAATCCGGCGTCGGTCCAGGGACCGAATTCCGGCGGGCTCCGCGTACACCCCCGGGAGGCACGGAAGCCCCTGCCCCCGGGCGGGCGGCCCCTGGGGGGAAAATCCATTGGCCTCCGCCCGCACCCGTCGCCTAAAATCTCCGCTCTTGCCCGCCTCCTCTCACGGAGTGCCGCCGCCCGGACGGAAACCGGACGGCCCCTCACGCCCCAGCCACAGGCCATGGAAGAGCAGATCCGGAGGCACTCCCTTGTCCACGCCCGTCCACGACCCGCTCGACGGCCCAGGCAGCCGGGCCGACGACCCGCTGGCCCGCGAACGCTCCCACCTCGCCCACTCCCGCTCCGCCCTGCGCGCCATGCGCGAGGACGTGGAGGCGCTGGACATCCGGGACGTCACCGCGAACTGGGTCAACGCCGAGGTGCTCGCCCGGCAGATCGACGAGCGCATCAAGGCGCTGGCCGACCTCAGCGACACCCCGCTGTTCTTCGGCCGGCTCGACTACCTGCACGCCCCGGGCGCGGACCGGGCGGAGGGCGCCGAGGGGGAGCGGTTCTACATCGGGCGGCGGCATGTGCACGACGCCGACGGCGACCCCATGGTCATCGACTGGCGTGCCCCGGTCTCGCAGCCGTTCTACCGGGCGTCCAAGAAGGACCCCCTGGACGTCGGGTTGCGCCGCCGCTTCGGCTACACCGGCGGCGACCTGACCGCCTACGAGGACGAGCACCTGTCCGACCCGCAGGAGACGGCCACCACCAGCAAGCTGCTCCAGCAGGAGATCGAGCGGCCGCGCGTCGGACCGATGCGGGACATCGTCGCCACCATCCAGCCCGAGCAGGACGAGATCGTCCGCAGCGGGCTCGGCGGCACCGTCTGCGTCCAGGGCGGCCCCGGCACCGGGAAGACGGCCGTGGGTCTGCACCGGGTCGCGTATCTGCTCTACGCCCACCGGGAACGGCTCGCCCGCACCGGCACCCTCGTCATCGGGCCGAACAAGTCCTTCCTGCACTACATCGAGCAGGTCCTGCCGGCCCTCGGCGAGCTGACCGTGCAGCAGGCCACCGTGGACGACCTGGTGGCGCACGTGGAGGTGCGCGGCACGGACGAGGCCGCCGCGGCCGTCGTCAAGGGCGACGCCCGGATGGCGGAGGTGCTGCGCCGGGCCCTGTACGCGCACGTGAGCATGCCCACCGAGCCGGTGGTCGTGGTGCGCGGCTCGCGGCGCTGGCGCGTACCGGCGTACGAACTGGAAGAGCTGGTACGCGAGTTGCTGGAGCGGGACATCCGCTACGGGGCCGCGCGCGAGGCCCTGCCGCAGCGGATCGCGCACGCGGTGCTGGTGCAGATGGAGCGGTCCGGGGAGGCCCCGGACGACCGGGTCCAGGACGCCGTCGCCCGCAACAGCGCGGTGAAGGCGGCCGTGAAGGAGGTCTGGCCCGCCGTCGACCCCGCGAAGCTGGTGCTGCGGCTGCTGACCGACGCCGACTTCCTGGCCGAGCACGCCGAGGGGATCCTGGACGAGGACGAGCAGAAGACGATCCTGTGGGCGAAGCCCGTGCGCAGCGTGAAGGCGGCCCGGTGGTCGGCGGCGGACGCGGTGCTGATCGACGAGACGGCCGACCTGATCCAGCGCACCCACTCGCTCGGCCACGTGGTCCTGGACGAGGCGCAGGATCTGTCCCCGATGCAGTACCGCGCGGTCGGCCGCCGCTGCACCACGGGCAGCGCGACCGTCCTCGGCGACCTGGCGCAGGGCACGACCCCGTGGGCGACCCGGAGCTGGGACCAGGCCCTCGCCCACCTCGGCAAGCAGGAGGGGCACATCGAGGAGCTGACCGCGGGCTTCCGTGTCCCGACGGACGTCATCGCCTACGCCTCTCGCCTGCTCCCGCACATCGCGCCCGGCCTCACCCCGGTCGCCTCGGTCCGGGAGAACCCGGGCTTCTTCGAGGTCCGCACGGCCGCGGGGACGGGCGAGATCGTCGCCGCGTGCGAGGAGTTGCTGCGCAACGAGGGGTCGACGGGCCTGATCGCCGCGGACGCCCGCGTGCCCGCGCTCGCCGAGGCGCTGACGGCGGCCGGGATCACGTATCTGGCGCCCGGTGAGGAGACCACCCGCGAGACCCGCCTCACCCTCGTGCCGGCCTCCCTCGCCAAGGGTCTGGAGTACGACTACGTCGTCCTGGACGAACCGCGGGCCGTGGTGGACGGGGAGCCGGACGAGCGGACGGGGCTGCGCCGGCTGTACGTGGCGCTGACCCGGGCGGTGTCCGGCCTGGTCGTGGCCCACTCGGCGCCGCTGCCCGCACAGCTGGCCTGAGGCGGCCGCTCGCGACGCGGCACCGGCGGCTAGCCCTCGCCGGCCCCGCCGTCCAGGATCGTCCGCCACCGGGCGACCGCGTCGGCGGAGACCGGTCCCGCCCAGCCGCCGGGCCGGGCCGCGCCGCCGATGTGGAAGGCGTCGATCCCGCCGGTCCGCAGCCGCGGCACGTGGTCGAGGCGCAGTCCGCCGCCCACCAGGATCTGCTGCTCGTACCCGGGCTCGCCGCCGTGCGCGGCCTCCGCGAGCAGCGTCGGCAGCCCGGCGTCCACGCCCGTGGCGGACCCCGCCGTGAGGTAGGTGTCCAGACCGGGCAGGTCGGCGAGCTGCTTGCGCAGGGCGTCGCGGTCGGCGGCCCGGTCGATCGCCCGGTGGAAGGTCCAGCGGCAGCCGTCCAGCGCCGCGACGACCCGCTCCACGGTGTCCAGGTCGACCGTGCCGCCGGCGTCGAGGAACCCGAGCACGAACTGCTCCGCGCCGGCCCCGCGCAGCTCGTCCGCCGCCCGGACCAGGCCCTCCGCGTCGCCGGCCGCGAAGCCGTCCGTCAGCCGGAGCATCACGCGCAGGTCGATGTCGACGGCGGCGCGGATCCCGGCCACGGTGGCCGGGGACGGGGTGAGTCCGTCGGCCGCCATCTCCGTGACCAGCTCCAGCCGGTCCGCGCCTCCTGCCTGGGCGGCGACCGCGTCCTCGACGTCGAGGGCGATCACCTCCAGGACCGCACGCTTGCTCATGGCACCCCATTCATCGGATTCATCGGGCGACTACAGGTCTAGTCCAATTCAAGGGTACGCCCGGACCCCGGCGCCGTTCACCCGAAGACGTTCGTTCCCCCTCCCGGGTACCCGCCGGCCCGTCCCCGCCCCGTCCACAGGAAACAGGAATCGCCACGGGCCGCACGGGGACGGAAGAATGACGGGCATGGCCGATCCCGACGCCCTGCGCCCCCGTTTCGTCCGCGCGCTCGAAGCAGCCCGCGCTCCCGGCGGCGGCCCCGACCCCGCGCCGTACGCCGACAACCTGCTCGCCCGCTGGCAGGAGCCGCAGCGCCACTACCACACGCTCGCCCACCTCGGCGCGATGCTCGACCACATCGACCTGCTGGCCGGGTACGCGGCCGACCCGGACGCGGTACGGCTGGCCGCCTGGTTCCACGACGCCGTCTACCTCCCCGACCGGTCCGAGAACGAGGAGCGCTCCGCCCGGCTCGCCGAGCGGGCCCTCGCGGAGGCGGGCGTGCCACAGGCGCGGACCGCCGAGGTGGCCCGGCTGGTCCGGCTCACCGTCACGCACGACCCGGCCGACGACGACCGCGACGGCCAGGTGCTGTGCGACGCGGACCTCGCGATCCTCGCCGCACACCCGTCGGCGTACGCCGCCTACACCGCGGAGGTCCGCGCGGAGTACCACTTCGTCCCCAACGACGCCTTCCGGGCCGGACGGGCCGCCGTGCTCCGCCAACTCCTCGGCCTGCCCAGCCTGTTCCGCACGCCGTACGGGCAGGAGCACTGGGAGGCGACCGCGCGCCACAACCTCGCCTCCGAGCTGGAATTGCTGTCGACCTGAACGGCCGGCCCGCCTAGGGTGCGCCCATGCGACCGATAAACGGGGATGACGTGAGCAGGGCCGTGGCGGGCTGCCTGGGGACGCTGCGGACGGTGGTGGACCGCGACTGGGCGGGTACCCGCGCCGGGCGGCTGGAGTGGGACTGCCGACGGACGGCCGAGCACGTCGCGAGCGGTCTCCTCGCGTACGCCGGGCAGTTGGCGGGCCGCGCCCAGGAGGCGTACGCACCCTTCGGCATCACCTTGGACGAGGGCACCGACAACGCGGGCCTGCTGCACGTGATCGACACGACCGGCGTGCTGCTCGCCACCACCGTCGCCACCACCCCGCCCGACGTCCGCGCCTTCCACCCGTACCCCTTCGGCAACGCGGACCGCGAGGGCTTCGCCGCGATGGGCACCGCCGAGGTGCTGCTGCACACCCACGACATCGCCGAGGGCCTGGGCATCGCGTACGAGCCGGACGAGGCCCTGGCGGAGTCCGTCCTGGCCTGGCTCTTCCCGCACGTCCAGCCCGGCACCGCGCCCTGGCCGACGCTGCTGTGGGCCACCGGCCGCGGCGAACTGCCCGGCCGCGCCCCGGTCACCGAGTGGCGCTGGCGCAACAACCTCGTCCTGCCCACCGGGCGCCTCAGCCTGACCGGCATCCGCCCGGCCGCCGCCCGCGACCTGCGCCTCGGCGGCGACGGCGGCCTCACCTGGGCCGACGGCGGGCCGTACGAGGGCACCCGGGAGGCCGCCGGGTTCCTGGTGAAGGCGTACGAAGCGGGCGTGCACCGGCCGGAGTTCGGGGTCTTCGCCCTCGTACGCCGGGAGGACGGCCTGGCGGTCGGCGGCATCGGCTTCCACGGCGCCCCGGACGAGGAGGGCAGGGTCGAGATCGGCTACGACCTCGTCGAGGGAGCGCGCGGCCGGGGCTACGCCACCGAGGCCGTGGACGCGCTGGCCGCGTGGGCGCTGGCGCGTCCGGACGTCGCCCTGGTCATCGCCACCATCGAGGCGGACAACGTGCCCTCGCAGCACGTGATCACCCGGGCGGGGTTCACCCGGGCCACCGTGGAGGAGGAGCACACGGCCCGCGCGGAGCACGGCATGGACGGCGGGCTCCTGCTCTACGTCCGCCGGGCCTGACCGCGCTTGCGCCGGCGCAGACCCGAGGCGTGCAGCAGCCGCACCACCTCGCGGCTGCTGACCTCCACCGCGCCCGCGGCCACCACGTCCGCGTACCGGTGCGAGGGGACGTCGTAGTGGTCGCGCTCGAAGGCCCGCCGGGGCACGCCCAACCGCTCGGCGAAGGAGTGCAGTTCGTCGTACGACACGTCGCTCACCAGGTGCGACCACATGCGGCCGTGGCCGGGCCAGGCCGGCGGATCGACATAGACGGTCACGGGCGCCTCACGAGGACACCGCCCCGCCCGCCGCCGATCCCAGCGAGCCGACCGCCGCGACCTTCACACCCGCCTTGTGGCACACCCAGTGCGGGTCCGGGCCCAGTTCCGGCTCCACGTCCAGCGCGTGCGGATCGCCCGAGCCGCACACCGGGCACAGCGGCCAGCGGCCGTACCGCTCCAGCAGCGCGTCCTGCACGTCCTGGGCGACCAGACCGGCGACGAACGCCGCGCCCTGCGGCCACTGCTCCACCCACCAGCGGCGCTGTGCGACGGCGTCCTCGACCAGCGAGACCACGTCCGCCTCGGCGACCTCACGCGCGACCAGATCGGCGAGCACCAGGGCGCGCGCGGCATGCAAGGCCTGCTCGAGAGGAGTGACGGGTTCCATGGAACCCATTGTGCGCACTCTTGACCACAGGACCGAACCGAAAATAGCTTTCACCTGTGACCCAGGAAGTGAAGGAAATTTTCGGGCAGCCGGGCGGGTCGCTCGCCGCCAAGGTGCGCACCCTCGCCCCCTCCATGACCCGGTCCATGCAGCGCGTCGCCGAGGCCGTGGCGGGCGATCCGGCCGGCTGCGCCGCCCTCACGGTCACCGGCCTCGCCGAACTCACCGGCACCAGTGAGGCGACGGTCGTCCGCACCGCCCGCCTCCTCGGCTACCCCGGCTACCGCGACCTGCGCCTCGCCCTCGCCGGGCTGGCCGCGCAGCAGCAGTCCGGCCGGGCGCCCGCCATCACCACCGACATCGCGGTGGACGACCCCATCGCCGACGTCGTCACGAAACTGGCCTACGAGGAACAGCAGACCCTGGCCGACACCGCCGCCGGCCTGGACACCGTCCAGCTGGGCGCGGCCGTCGCCGCACTCGCCGGGGCGCGCCGGACCGACGTGTACGGCATCGGCGCGTCCGGGCTCGTCGCCCAGGACCTCACGCAGAAGCTGCTGCGGATAGGGCTCATAGCCCACGCGCACAGCGACCCGCACCTCGCGGTGACCAACGCGGTGCAGCTCCGCTCGGGCGACGTGGCGATCGCGATCACGCACTCCGGCTCGACGGGGGACGTCATCGAGCCGCTGCGGGTCGCCTTCGAGCGCGGGGCGGCCACTGTCGCCATCACCGGGCGGCCCGACTCGCCGGTGACGCAGTACGCCGACCACGTGCTGACCACCTCCACGTCCCGGGAGACCGAGCTGCGTCCGGCGGCGATGTCCTCACGGACCAGTCAACTGCTCGTGGTGGACTGTCTGTTCGTCGGAGTGGCGCAGCGGACGTACGAGACGGCCGCGCCCGCTCTGGCCGCGTCGTACGAGGCGCTGGCCCATCGCCACCGGGCCTCCTCGCGCTAGACCGCAGGACCTAACACAGGACCGACCGTGGGAGGGACCGGCGGGTCCGACGTGGCTGGTCGCGCCGTTTCCCGCGCCCCCAGGTAGGTTCACCACCCCCCGACGGAAAGTGACCGGAGAGAGCCGCCCCGATGACCTCCCCCGACCTGCGCAGCCAGTTGGCCTCCCTGACCACCGAGGCGTTCCGGCCCGAGCTCGCCGAGATCGACCGGCTGCCCACCCTCGACATCGCCCGCCTGATGAACGGCGAGGACGCCGGTGTGGCCTCCGCCGTCGCCGCCCAGCTGCCGCGGATCGCCGCCGCCGTCGACGCCGTCGCCGAACGGATGGCCCGCGGCGGACGCCTGGTCTACGCCGGCGCCGGTACCGCCGGCCGGCTCGGCGTGCTGGACGCCTCCGAGTGCCCGCCCACCTTCAACACCGATCCCGGACGGGTCGTCGGCCTGATCGCGGGCGGCCCCGAGGCCATGGTCAGCTCCGTGGAGGGCGCCGAGGACTCCCCGGAGCTGGCCCGCAAGGACCTCGACTCGCTCGGGCTCACCGCGGACGACGCGGTGGTCGGCGTCTCCGCCTCCGGCCGCACCCCGTACGCCGTGGGCGCCGTCGAGCACGCCCGCGGCCTCGGGGCCCTGACCGTCGGCCTGTCCTGCAACGCGCACAGCGCGCTCGCGGCGGCCGCCGAGCACGGCATCGAGGTCGTCGTGGGCCCGGAACTGCTCACCGGCTCCACCCGGCTGAAGGCGGGCACGGCCCAGAAGCTGGTCCTGAACATGCTCTCGACCATCACGATGATCCGGCTCGGCAAGACCTACGGGAACCTGATGGTCGACGTGCGCGCCTCCAACGACAAGCTCCGGGCCCGTTCCCGCCGGATCGTGTCGCTGGCCACCGGCGCGGCCGACGAGGAGATCGAGCGGGCCCTGACCGAGTCCGGCGGCGAGGTGAAGAACGCCATCCTCACCCTCCTCGCCGACATCGACGGCCCTACGGCCGCCCGCCTTCTGGAGGAGTCCGGCGGCCATCTGCGCGCCGCGCTGGCGCACGCGGCGGGCTGACCCGCACGCTCGGGGCGTGCGCAACGACCCCGTCTCCACAGCGGCCGCCGTCCTCATCCGGGTCGGCGGCCCGGCCAACGTCACCTCCGTCGCCCACTGCATGACCCGGCTCCGGCTGGGACTCGCCGATCCGTCGGCGGCGGACGAGGAAGCCCTGCGGTCCCTGCCCGGTGTCCTCGGGGTGGTGGACGGCGGGGGCGTCTGGCAGATCGTGCTCGGCCCCGGTGTCGTCGACGAGGTCACCGCGGCGGTGGAGGACCTGGTGACGCGGGCGCCGAGCGGCACCGCCCCGGAGCGGTCCGGCGCCGGGCACCTCGCCGACGAGGGCGCCCGGATCAAGGAGGGCCTGCGGCGGCGCAACGCCACGCCCGTCAAGAACGGCCTGCGGCGCGTCGCGGGCGTCTTCGTCCCGCTCATCCCCGCCCTGATCGGCTGCGGCATCCTGGCCGGGCTCAACGGGCTGCTGCTCAACGCCCACCTGCTGCCCGGGCTCACCCCCGCCCTGTCCGCGATCGCCTCCGCCTTCATGGCGCTGATCGCGGTGTTCGTCGGGGTCAACACCGCGAAGGAGTTCGGCGGCACGCCCGTGCTGGGCGGCGCGGTGGCGGCCGTCGTCGTGTATCCGGGCGTGGCGAAGGTGACCGCGTTCGGCGTGCACCTGGCCCCCGGGCAGGGCGGGGTGCTCGGCGCGCTCCTGGCGGCACTGCTGGCGACCCGGGTGGAGAAGTGGTGCCGGGGCCGGGTGCCGGGCGCGCTGGACGTCCTGCTCACCCCCACGGTCACCGTGCTCGTCTCCGGGCTCGTCACGCTGTACGGCCTGATGTACGCGGCGGGTGCGGTGGCCTCCGCGATCGGCATCGTGGCCGACCGGCTCCTCGCGAGCGCGGGCGCCGTGGCCGGGCTGGTGCTGGGCGGGCTCTTCCTCCCGCTGGTCATGCTGGGCCTGCACCAGGCCCTGATCCCCATCCACACCACCCTCATCGAGCAGCAGGGCTACACCGTCCTGCTCCCGCTGCTGGCCATGGCGGGCGCGGGCCAGGTCGGCGCGGCCCTCGCGGTGTACGTCCGTCTGCGCCACGACGTCTCCCTGCGCACGACGATCCGCTCCGCCCTCCCGGCCGGTCTGCTCGGCGTCGGCGAACCCCTCATCTACGGCGTCTCCCTGCCGCTCGGCCGGCCGTTCCTGACCGCCTGCGCGGGCGGCGCGGCGGGCGGGGGCTTCGTCGGCTTCTTCGCCATGTCCGGCACCAAGGTGGGCGCCACGGCCATCGGCCCCTCGGGCTGGGCCCTGTTCCCGCTGCTGGCGGGGAACCGCAGCCCGGCGATGACGGCGGCGGTCTACGCGGGCGGTCTCCTCACCGGCTACCTCGTCGGCTTCCTCGCGACCTGGACGACCTTCCGGCCCCCCGTCGCCGAGGGTGTGGCGGGAGCCGGCGGCCGGGCCGGGGGAGGGGTCGTCAAGGCCCCGGTGCACCATGGAGGCGAGGAGGCGACGGACTGACATGAATCATGCCCAGCTCACCGCCCTGGGGCGGGCGCTCCGGCTGCTCGGGGAACACGGCGAGGCGCTCGGGGCCGACACGCCCGACGCACGGCTGCACGAGATCAAGGACGATCTGCGCCGGGCGCTCGACCTCGCCGAGGAGAGCGTCACCGGCGCCGCACCGAGCACCCGGTGCCAGGAGCATCCGCAGGGACCGGTCGACGAGAGCGCACC
Source organism: Streptomyces sp. 1222.5 (assembly GCF_900105245.1). Taxonomy (NCBI): domain Bacteria; kingdom Bacillati; phylum Actinomycetota; class Actinomycetes; order Kitasatosporales; family Streptomycetaceae; genus Streptomyces; species Streptomyces sp. 1222.5. The sequence continues at coordinate 4,076,741 of NZ_FNSZ01000001.1, forward strand.
CGACCTCTGCCTGCTCTGCGAGACCCGGCGGCGGGCCGCCCGGCGCTCGGAGTACCAGGGCAGGCCCCGCGCGGAGGAGCCGGCCGCCCAGGCCCCCTCCCGCTACGGCGTGCGCGGCGAGCGTCCACAGCCCCAGCAGCGATGGCTGCCGGAGCTGTGGAACGGCCAGGAGTGGCAGCTGTGCGGGACGCCCAGGCGGGACCGGCGCGAGGCCGAGGCCTACCTCGCCGCCCAGCGGCGCGGGTCCCGGCCCGCCATGGCGTACCGGCTCGTGCACGAGTTCACCGACTACGAGGTGCTGCGGGTGTGGGGGACGCCGGTGCGCGTCGACATCGAACCCATGGGCAACCTGTAGCCGGCGGTCCCGCGGGGGCGGTCAGCTGAGGGTCTTCAGCGCCGCCGCGTCGTACGGCTTCAGGTCGTCGAAGCGGTCGGAGAGGACCTTGGCGGCCCACTCCGGGTCCTGGAGCAGGGCCCGGCCGACGGCGACCATGTCGAACTCGTCCGCCTCCAGGCGGTCCAGGAGGTTGTCGATGCCCTTGACCGGGGAGCCCTCGCCCTGGAAGGCGTTGATGAAGTCGCCGTCGAGACCGACCGAGCCGACGGTGATGACCGGCTTGCCGGTGAGCTTCTTCGTCCAGCCGGCCAGGTTCAGGTCCGAGCCCTCGAACTCCGGCAGCCAGTAGCGGCGCGTGGACGCGTGGAAGGCGTCGACGCCGGCCGCGGCCAGCGGGGCGAGGATCGCGTCCAGCTCCTCCGGGGTCTCGGCGAGGCGGGCGGTGTAGTCCTGCTGCTTCCACTGCGAGAAGCGGAAGATGACCGGGAACTCGGCGGACACCCGCTCCCGAACCGCGGCGACGATCTCCGCGCCGAACCTGGTGCGGGCCACCGGGTCGCCGCCGTACGCGTCCGTGCGGCGGTTGGTGCCCGCCCACAGGAACTGGTCGACGAGGTAGCCGTGGGCGCCGTGGATCTCCACACCGTCGAAGCCGATGCGCTCGGCGTCCGCGGCGGCCTGCGCGAACGCGGCGACGACGTCGTCCAGGTCCTTCCGGCTCATCGCCCGGCCGGTGGCCTCGGCGCCCTCGGTGACGAGACCGGACGGGCCGACGGCCGGGGCGTCCGCGAAGGGCGGCTCGCCCTGCTTGCGGACCATGCCGATGTGCCACAGCTGCGGGACGATCGTGCCGCCCGCCGCGTGCACGTCCTCGGCGACGCGTGCCCAGCCGGCGAGCTGCTCCTCACCGTGGAACCGCGGCACGCGGTCGCTCTGGCCGGCCGAGTCGTGGCCGACGTAGGTGCCCTCGGTGACGATCAGGCCGACACCGGCCCCGGCACGGCGCGCGTAGTAGGAGCGCACGTCCTCGCCGGGAACACCGCCCGGGGAGAACATGCGGGTCATCGGGGCCATCACGATCCGGTTCGGGACGGTGAGGCCGTTCAGCGCGATCGGGCGGGAGAGGATCTGGGCCGCGCGGGAGGCGGGCGTGGTGACGGTCACGTGGGGGGCTCCTCGTGAAGTGCGTTGTTAACCGAACGGTATGTGCGCGCGCATTGTTGCAGCATCTTAAGCAAGCGCCTGTGCGCTCCCCCGCATTCCCCACCGCCCCGAACCCGCACGTGATCCGGAACACGCCCGAGGGCGGTACCCCCTGCCAGTGGCAGGGCGTACCGCCCTCGTACGAAAGGACTGGTACCGATCCCGGAGGGATCAGAAGTCCATGTCACCGCCCGGCATGCCGCCGCCGGCCGGCGCGGCGGCCTTCTCCGGCTTGTCGGCGATGACGGCCTCGGTGGTGAGGAACAGCGCGGCGATGGAGGCGGCGTTCTGCAGGGCAGAGCGGGTCACCTTCGCCGGGTCGATGATGCCCTCGGCGACCAGGTCGACGTACTCGCCGGTCGCGGCGTTCAGGCCGTGGCCCGGGGTCAGGTTGCGCACCTTCTCCACCACGACACCGCCCTCGAGGCCGGCGTTGACGGCGATCTGCTTCAGCGGGGCCTCGAGCGCGATGCGCACGGCGTTGGCGCCGGTCGCCTCGTCACCCTCGAGCTCCAGCTTCTCGAAGACCTGGGAGGCCTGCAGCAGGGCCACGCCACCACCGGCGACGATGCCCTCCTCGACGGCGGCCTTCGCGTTGCGGACGGCGTCCTCGATGCGGTGCTTGCGCTCCTTGAGCTCCACCTCGGTGGCGGCACCGGCCTTGATGACCGCGACACCGCCGGCGAGCTTCGCCAGGCGCTCCTGCAGCTTCTCGCGGTCGTAGTCCGAGTCGCTGTTCTCGATCTCGGCGCGGATCTGGTTCACGCGGCCCTGCACCTGCTCCGAGGAGCCGGCACCGTCGACGATGGTGGTCTCGTCCTTGGTGATGACGACCTTGCGGGCGCGGCCCAGGAGGTCCAGGGTCGCGTTCTCCAGCTTGAGGCCGACCTCCTCGGAGATGACCTCGCCGCCCGTGAGGATGGCGATGTCGCCGAGCATGGCCTTGCGGCGGTCGCCGAAGCCCGGGGCCTTGACGGCGACGGACTTGAAGGTGCCGCGGATCTTGTTGACGACCAGGGTCGACAGGGCCTCGCCCTCGACGTCCTCGGCGATGATCAGCAGCGGCTTGCCCGACTGCATGACCTTCTCCAGCAGCGGGAGCAGGTCCTTGACCGAGGCGATCTTGGAGTTGGCGATGAGGATGTACGGGTCCTCGAGCGACGCCTCCATGCGCTCCATGTCGGTCGCGAAGTAGGCGGAGATGTAGCCCTTGTCGAAGCGCATGCCCTCGGTGAGCTCGAGCTCCAGACCGAAGGTGTTGCTCTCCTCGACGGTGATGACGCCTTCCTTGCCGACCTTGTCCATGGCCTCGGCGATGAGCTCGCCGATCTGGGTGTCGGCGGCGGAGATGGACGCGGTGGAGGCGATCTGCTCCTTGGTCTCCACGTCCTTCGCCTGCTCCAGCAGGGCGGCGGAGACGGCCTCGACGGCCTTCTCGATACCGCGCTTCAGAGCCATCGGGTTGGCGCCGGCGGCGACGTTGCGCAGGCCTTCCTTGACCAGGGCCTGGGCGAGCACCGTCGCGGTGGTCGTACCGTCACCGGCGACGTCGTCCGTCTTCTTGGCGACTTCCTTGACCAGCTCGGCGCCGATCTTCTCGTACGGGTCCTCGAGCTCGATCTCCTTGGCGATGGAGACACCATCGTTGGTGATCGTGGGGGCGCCCCACTTCTTCTCGAGGACGACGTTGCGGCCCTTGGGGCCGAGCGTCACCTTGACGGCGTCCGCGAGCTGGTTCATGCCGCGCTCGAGGCCGCGCCGCGCCTCCTCGTCGAACGCGATGATCTTGGCCATGTGAAGTGGTCCCTCCAGGACTGGGGGTGATTCCTTCGGACCGCGCCCGCGCCCGCGACGGACGGCTCGCCGGCCGCATGGTTCCTTGCCCCACTTGGCCTGCGGGCCTCACCGACCCGGTCCTTCGTTGTCACTCTCACCTTCAGAGTGCTAACGCAATGATTAGCACTCGGCATGGTCGAGTGCAAGCGCCTTCGAGGGTGGGACCCGCCCCGTCGGCCACCCGCGAACGGCGGGGCCGGGGCATGACGAAGGGCCCGCACCCTGTGCGAGGTGCGGGCCCTTCGTGCAAGAAACGTTCAGGCGCTGAGGCGAACCATGTCGGCCTGCGGGCCTTTCTGGCCCTGCGAGATCTCGAACTCCACCCGCTGGCCCTCTTCCAGGGTGCGGTAGCCGTCCATCTGAATGGCGCTGTAATGGACGAATACGTCCGCACCACCGTCGACCGCGATGAAGCCGTACCCCTTCTCCGCGTTGAACCACTTGACGGTGCCCTGAGCCATGCCTAACTCCCCTATTACTGGCCCTTGCACAGATCCACACTTCGCGGACCCGGGTCAGACCTCACCCCCTATTGGCCGGGGGCGTGCGCCGGAACGCGTCGACCGCGGCTGAATGTATCTGTCCAACTGCCGTCTGCAACAGGTCAATCGGACGAGAATTCTGGACGGGGACGGTCCGGAATCTGCCGAGAATTCGCCCGAATTCAGGGCAAGTCGGGCCCCATAAAAGGAGCAAAAGCCGCATAAAACCCGCGTAGTTTGGCTACTTCTTGTCGGGCCTGCGGCATGAATGCAGGGCTCGCGACCCGAAGGCCACGACCGCGTTCCCCAACTGTACCGCGCTCAATCACGCAGAATTGCCCCCTCCGCTTCTCTCACGGAGGGGGCAATCCGATGAACAATGCGTCACCGCTGTTACCGAAGGTAATGATCGGTCATCCGGTCAGCAGCCGCCGGCCACCGCGGGAATGATCGAGACACCCGCGCCGTCGGGCGTGGCCGTCTGGAGGCCCTGCTCGAAACGCACGTCGTCGTCGTTGACGTAGACGTTCACGAAACGGCGCAGCTTGCCCTGGTCGTCCAGCACCCGGGCGGCGATCCCGGTGTGGTTCTTCTCCAGGCTCTCGATGACCTCGGCGAGGGTCACCCCCTCGGCGCTGACCTCGGCCTGGCCGCCGGTGTAGGTGCGCAGGATGGTCGGGATGCGAACGGTCACGCTCATGCGAGGCCAGCCTCTCGGAAGGAGTCCAGGGTCGGGCGGATGGTGGCGCTGAGGCCGGTGCCGGCCACCGCGTCGAGGGTCTTGAGGCCGTCGCCGGTGTTGAGGACGACCGTGGTCTTCGCCGGGTCCAGCAGGCCGTCCTTGAGCAGCTTGCGGGTGACGCCGACGGTCACGCCGCCCGCCGTCTCCGCGAAGATGCCCTCGGTGCGGGCGAGCAGCTTGATGGCGTCGACGACCTCGGCGTCCGTCACGTCCTCCACGGCGCCGCCGGTGCGGCGCGCGATGTCGAGGACGTAGGGGCCGTCGGCCGGGTTGCCGATGGCAAGCGACTTGGCGATGGTGTTCGGCTTCTGCGGGCGGACCACGTCGTGGCCGGCCTTGAAGGCGGTGGACACCGGGGAGCAGCCCTCGGCCTGTGCGCCGAAGATCCTGTACGGCCTGTCCTCGACCAGACCGAGCTTGATCAGCTCCTGGAGGCCTTTGTCGATCTTCGTGAGCTGGGAGCCCGAGGCGATCGGGACCACGATCTGGTCCGGGAGGCGCCAGCCGAGCTGCTCGCAGATCTCGTAGGCGAGGGTCTTGGAGCCCTCCGCGTAGTACGGCCGCAGGTTGACGTTGACGAAGCCCCAGCCCTCGCCGGCCGGGTCGCCGATCAGCTCGGAGCAGAAGCGGTTCACGTCGTCGTAGTTGCCCTCGATGCCGACGAGCTCACCGCCGTACACCGCGGCCATCACGACCTTGCCCTGCTCCAGGTCGTGCGGGATGAACACGCAGGAGCGGAAGCCGGCCCGGGCGGCGGCGGCGCCGACGGCACCGGCCAGGTTGCCCGTGGAGGAGCAGGAGAGCGTGGTGAAGCCGAACGCGCGGGCGGCCTCCAGGGCCTGGGCGACGACCCGGTCCTTGAAGGAGTGCGTCGGGTTGCCGGAGTCGTCCTTCACGAACAGGCCACCGGTGACGCCGAGCTCGCGGGCGAGGTTGTCGGCCTTGACGAGCTTCGTCCAGCCCGGGTTGAGGTTGGGCTTGTCGGCCACGTCGGCGGGGACGGGCAGCAGCGGCGCGTAACGCCAGATGTTCGCGGGGCCCGCTTCGATGCGCCGGCGCAGTTCCTCGGTGTCGTACGCGGAGAAGTCGTAGGCGATCTCCAGCGGGCCGAAACACTCCTCGCAGGCGAAGACCGGCCCGAGGGGTACCCGGTGTCCGCATTCGCGGCAGCTGAGGGCAGCGGCGGGACCGAGGTCGACGGCGGGATTGCTGGTGCTTGCGACAGTCTGCACAGCCATGGAGGCGAGGCCCTTTCTCCTCATCTTCCTCACGACGCACTTCGCCGTGAGACGGATTTGGCACCTTCCCTAGCCGGGAGCCTCGCGGAGACGATCAGAACTGATCTACGAGTACCGACTGGAGGGTTGCCGGGGCTTCATCGGGCCGTTTCCCTCTGCCCCTCTGGATGAGCTGTATGTGGTTGTCGACACCGGTGACCCCCGACATGCGATGGTCATCGGCGTTGTTCAAGACTGTAACCGAAGGCCAGGACAGTTGAGATAGTCGTCCGAACCGCGAGACAACGTGAGGAGCCGCAGACCGTGCTGGAAGAAGTCGAGCGCTGGCTGGCCACCCGCTCCTGGTCCGTGGCCGATCGCCCGCTCCACCGGATCCTGGCCGCCAAGCAGCGTACGGGTCAGACGGTCAGCGTCGTGCTGCCCGCCCTCGACGAGGAGGAGACGGTCGGCGACATCGTCGCGGTGATCCGTCACGACCTCGTCGAGCAGGTACCGCTGGTCGACGAGATCGTCGTCGTCGACTCCGGCTCCACCGACCGCACCTCCGAGGTCGCCGCCGCCGCGGGCGCCCGGGTCGTCCACCGCGACGACATCCTGCCCCGCCTGCCGGCCGTCCCCGGCAAGGGCGAGGTGCTGTGGCGCTCGCTGCTGGTGACCGGCGGGGACATCCTCTGCTTCATCGATGCGGACCTGCGCGAGTTCTCCTCCGACTTCGTCTCCGGGATCGTCGGCCCGCTGCTCACCGACCCCGAGGTGGATCTCGTCAAGGGCATGTACGACCGCCCGCTCGGGGGTGCGGCCGGGCAGGGCGGCCGGGTCACCGAGCTGATGGCCCGCCCGCTGCTGAACATGCACTGGCCGCAGCTGGCCGGTTTCGTGCAGCCGCTGGGCGGCGAGTACGCGGCCCGCCGCTCGCTGCTGGAGCAGCTGCCGTTCCCCGTCGGCTACGGCGTGGAGCTGGGGATGCTGGTGGACGCCCTGCACCTGGTGGGGCTGGACGCGCTGGCCCAGGTGGACGTCGGGGTGCGCAAGCACCGCCACCAGGACGGCCAGGCGCTGGGCCGCATGGCCGCCGCCATCTACCGCACCGCCCAGCTCCGGCTGGCCCGGGGGCACCTGGTGCGGCCCTCCCTGACCCAGTTCGAGCGGGGCGAGGACGGTTTTGAGCCGCGCACCTATTCGGTGGACACCGAGGAACGGCCCCCGATGGCGGAGGTCGCGGAGTACGCGGCACGCCGGGTGGCCTGAGCGGGCCGGCCGTGCGGGCACGCGAAGGAACGGCTGTATACAGCCCCCTTCCGGGGTGGAGCGTACGTTTGAGCGTTTCCGGGTCGGGCTAGGTTGAGGCGTATGGCTTCCACGCACGGCGCTGAGGTGCTGGTCGCGTCCAATCGCGGCCCGGTTTCGTACACGGTGGACGACGACTCGGGCGGCTCGCTGCGCGCCAGGCGCGGCGGCGGCGGGCTGGTCTCCGGGCTGTCGGCCATCGGGCCGGACACGAACGCGGTGTGGGTGTGCGCCGCACTCGGCGACGGCGACCGGGAGGCCGTACGCCGCGCGGACGGCGGACTCCTGCCCACCGAGGACACCGGCGGCCAGCGGGTGCGGATGCTCGACATCGACGCCCAGGTGCACGCGGACGCGTACAACGGCATCGCCAACTCGGTGCTCTGGTTCGTCCACCACATGCTCTACCAGACCCCGCTGGAGCCGGTCTTCGACGCCGAATTCCGGCGGCAGTGGGCGGCCTACGAGGCGTACAACCGGGCGTTCGCCGAGGCGCTGGCCGAGGAGGCGGCCGAGGGCGCGGCGGTGCTGATCCAGGACTACCACCTGGCCCTCGCCCCCCGGATGCTCCGCCGGCTCCGTCCCGACCTGCGCATCGGTCACTTCTCGCACACCCCGTGGGCCCCGCCGGACTACTTCCGCCTGCTGCCCGACGACATCGCGGCCGAGCTGCTGAGCGGCATCCTGGGCGCGGACCGGGCGGCGTTCCTCACGCAGCGCTGGGCCGACGCTTTCAAGGACTGCTGTCACGCGGTGCTCGGGCCCGGCATCCCCTCGGGCACGCGGATCGGCGTGCACGGGCTCGGCGCGGACGGCGACTTCCTGCGCAAGCGGGCCCACGAGCCGGACGTGGCCGAGCGGATGGCGGCGCTGCGCCAGGAGATCGGCGAGGGACGCCGGACCATCGTCCGCGTGGACCGCACCGAGCTGTCCAAGAACATCGTGCGCGGCCTGCTGGCGTACCGGCAGCTGCTCGACGACCACCCCGAGTGGCGCGAGAAGGTCGTCCACGTGGCGTTCGCCTATCCCTCCCGGCAGGACCTCGCCGTGTACCGGGACTACACGGCCGAGGTGCAGCGGGTGGCCGAGGACATCAACGCGCGCTACGGCACGCCCGGCTGGACCCCGGTCGAGCTGCACGTGAAGGACGACTTCGCGCGCTCGCTGGCCGCCTACCGGCTCGCCGACGTGGCGCTGGTCAACCCCATCCGGGACGGCATGAACCTGGTCGCCAAGGAGATCCCGCTGCTGTCCGACGAGGGCTGCGCGCTGGTGCTGTCACGCGAGGCGGGGGCGTACGAGGAGCTGGGCGCGGACGCGATCGTGGTGAACCCGTACGACGTCACGGGCACGGCGGACGCGCTGCACGAGGCGCTGAGCCTGCCGCGCGAGGAGCGGGCGGAGCGGTCGAAGCGGCTGGCTGCCGCCGCGACCGCGCTTCCGCCGGCGCGGTGGTTCCTGGACCAGTTGCACGCCCTGGACGATCAGTCCAGCTGAGCGGCGATCCCCCGCAGCAGTGCCACGACGCCCTCCGGGCCGTCCACCACCAGGTCGGCCCGTTCGGCGAGTTCCGTGACCTCGGCGCTGCCGCTGCACACCAGGAGGCCGGGGACGCCGTCGGAGCGGAGCTTGTCCACGGCCGCGTAGGCGGGCAGGTCGCCCAGGTCGTCGCCGGCGTAGACGACCGACCGGGCGCCGGTCGCCCGGACGTGCTCGGCGAGCGCGACGCCCTTGTCCATGCCGGGCGGGCGCAGCTCCAGCACCATCCGGCCGGGTTCGACGATCAGGCCGTGCCGGGTGGCGAGGTCGGTGAGCGGCTCCCGCAGGGCCTCGAAGGCGGCCTGCGGGTCCTGGGCGCGGCGGGTGTGGACAGCGACCGCCCGGCCCTTCTCCTCGATCCAGGTGCCCTGCCGGGCGCCGACCTGTTCCAGCACGCCGGGCAGCTCCGCGCGGACCGCCGCCACCCCGGGGTGCGGGGCGGGTGCGGTGACCGTGCCGGTGACCGCGTCCCAGCGTTCGGCGCCGTAGTGGCCGAGGACGGTGAGGTGCTCCAGGCCGGGCACGCCGGCGAAGCCGCCGTACCGGACGGCGACACCGGCGGGGCGGCCGGTGATGACGGCCACGGAGGCCACCTTGGGGGCGAGGGCGGCGATCGCGGACACCGCCTCGGGATGGGCGCGGGCCTGCTCGGGGTCGGCGACGATCGGGGCCAGGGTGCCGTCGAAGTCGAGTCCGACCACCGCGGTGCGGGGACCGGCCAGGAGGGCGGCCAGGCCGTCCCGGCCGGCCTGGGTGGCCGGGGTCGGCAGGGGGTCCGTGCCGTGGGTCGGGTCGGGTGAGTCCGTCGTATGGGTGCCCATACGGCGACACTATCCGCGGAACGCCGGGTCCACTCCTCAACGCTCGGACCGGCGGGCCTCTCGCACCCGGCGCAGCCGGTTGACCGTCACCGGGTCGTGGGCCAGGGCCCGCTCGTCGTCGAGCAGGGCGTTGAGCAGCTGGTAGTAGCGCACGGGCGACAGGTCCAGCTCCTCGCGTATCGCCCGTTCCTTCGCGCCGGGGCCGGTGAACCCGCGGCGCTCCAGCGCGAGGATGGCTTGTTCGCGGTGGCCCAGTTCCATGCCGGCCACGGTAGCGCCGGGTACCGACAGCGGGCTCAGCCGGCGTCGCTGCTGTCGGCCGCCGTGGCCGCCGTCTGGAGGCGGGTGAGGACGCCGGAGGGGCTGCCGCCGGGGGCGACCGCCTGGCCGATGTCCTTCTTCACGGAGGCGCTGACCGCCGCCCAGGACGTCTTGCCGACGGGGTACAGCTCGGAGGTGGGCAGCTGGGCGAGGAAGGGGCGCAGCGCCTTGTCGGTGGCCTTGTCCGACGCGCTCATGGTGTCGGAGGCGGAGCTGGTGACCGGCAGCAGCCCGTACTCGCGGGAGAAGGCGAGGACGTTCTTCTCGCTGTAGGCGAAGTCGAGGAAGTCGCCGATCCGGTCGGCGTTGCCGTTCTGCTTGAAGGCCATCATCCAGTCGGCCACGCCCATCGACGCCCTGGCCTTGCCGGTGCGGCCCGGCATGGGCACCATGCCGAACTTCACGCCCTTCTTGGCCGCCTGCTGCATCAGCGTGGGGTGGCCGTTGAGCATGCCGACCTGCCCGTCGGCGAAGGCGGCGAAGGCGGTCGCGCGGTTGAGCCTGCCGGGGGCGACGGGTCCGGTCAGGTCCTTGCCGACCAGTTCGTCCTTGAGCCAGGTGAGGGTGCCGACGTTCTGCGTGGAGTCGATCGTGTAGGTGCCGATGTCGTCGGTGTAGCCGCTGCCGCCGTTGTCGCCGCTGAGCAGCCACTGCATGGTCTCGGCCTGGGCCTCCTCGGGTCCGAGGGGCAGGGCGTAGGGGTACTTCACCCCCTTGCTCTTGAGCGCCTCGGCGTCGGCGGCCAGTTCGTCCCAGGTGGTCGGCGGGGTGATGCCGGCCTTGGCGAAGAGGGTCTTGTTGTAGAAGAGGACGCGGGTGGAGGCGGCGAAGGGTATGCCGTACTGGGTGTGCTTCCACTGGCCCGCGTCGGAGAGCTGCGACAGCAGGTCGGCCTGGGTGCGGATGGAGAGGACGTCCGAGGCCGGGTAGAGCTTGCCGGCGGCCGCGTAGTCGGCGTAGGCGCCGATCTGCGCCAGGTCGGGCGCGTGTCCGGCGTCGACCATCTCCTTGACCTTGGCGTCGACGTCGTTCCAGGAGTAGACGCTGACCTCGATCTTCACGCCGGGGTGCGCCGACTCGTACGTATCGGCCAGGGCCTTCCAGTACTTCTCGGAGCTGTTGGCGGCCGAGTCGCCGTAGTCGGCGGCGATCAGTCTGAGCGTCACGTCGGAGGAGCCGGTACTCCCGCATCCGCCGAGGACCGCCGTCATGCCCAGAGCGGACACCACCGCGATCGTTCCTGCCGTAAGCCGACGCACCCTCAAAGCCCCAACCCTGCTGTCTGACGGTTCAATATGTGGACGCATAAGGTCTACACCACGCGAGTGGACTAGACCTCTCCCGGGTGCGGGGGCCACACTAGGCCCCGTGGTGAGACATGTCATCGCCCTCGACGTGGGCGGTACCGGGATGAAGGCCGCACTCGTCGGCGACGACGGCGCGCTGCTGCACCGCGCCCGCCGCGCCACCGGGCGCGAGCGCGGCCCCGACGCGGTGGTCGCGGAGATCCTCGACTTCGCCGCCGGGCTGCGCGCGTACGGAGTGGAGCGGTACGGCGAGGCCGCCGCCGCGGCCGGTATCGCGGTCCCCGGGATCGTCGACGAGGAGCGGGGCGTCGCCGCCTACGCGGCCAACCTCGGCTGGCGGGACGTCCCGCTGCGCGCCCTGCTCGCCGAACGGCTCGGGATGCCCGTCGCCCTCGGCCACGACGTGCGCACCGGCGGGCTCGCCGAGGGCCGCATCGGCGCGGGCCAGGGCGCCGACCGGTTCCTGTTCGTGCCGCTGGGCACCGGCATCGCCGGCGCCATCGGCCTGGACGGCCGGGTCGAGACCGGCGCGCACGGCTTCGCCGGCGAGATCGGCCACATCGTCGTACGGCCCGGCGGCACGCCCTGCCCGTGCGGGCAGCGCGGCTGTCTGGAGCGGTACGCCTCCGCGTCCGCCGTCAGCGAGGCGTGGGCGGCCGCCGGCGGGGACCCGGAAGCGGACGCGGCCGACTGTGCCGAGGCCGTCGCGTCCGGTGACCCGAACGCCGTCCGGGTCTGGCAGGACGCGGTGGACGCGCTCGCCGACGGGCTGGTCACCGCGCTCACCCTGCTGGACCCGCGGACGCTGATCATCGGTGGCGGCCTGGCCGAGGCGGGGGAAGTGTTGTTCCAGCCGCTGCGGACCGCCGTCCGGCAGCGGGTCACCTTCCAGAAACTGCCGGCCATCGTTCCCGCGGCGCTGGGGGACACGGCGGGCTGCCTGGGCGCGGGACTGCTCGCCCGGGATCTCCTCAACCACACCGACCGTACGGAGGTAACCCCCTGATGGCAGCCGACCCAGGGGCGCGGGACGCCTCGACACGCGGCTCCGCCGCGTGGGCGCGACCGGCCACGACCCACCCGCAGCCCGCCGCGGCCGCGACCCCCCTCGTACTGTCCGGCGCCAGCGTGGTCCTCCCCACCGGAACCGTCGAAGAGGGCCGGGTGATCGTCGACGGCACCCGCATCACCGGCACGGCCCCCGAGAACGCGCGGGTCGTGGACGTACGGAACCACTGGCTGGTGCCCGGCTTCGTCGACATCCACAACCACGGCGGTGGCGGCGCCTCCTTCGCCGGCACCCCCGAGCAGATCCTCACCGCGATCCGCACGCACCGCCTGCACGGCACCACCACCCTGGTCGCCTCCACCGTCACCGACGAGATGGACCTGCTGGTGCGGCAGGCCGGGCTGCTGAGCGAGCTCGCAGAACAGGGGGAGATCGCCGGCATCCACTTCGAGGGGCCGTTCATCTCGCCGTGCCGCAAGGGCGCGCACTCCGAGGCGCTGCTGCGCGACCCGGATCCGGCGGAGGTGCGCAAGCTGATCGACGCGGCGCGCGGCAAGGCGAAGATGGTGACGCTCGCGACCGAGCTGCCGGGCGGCATCGACTCCGTACGGCTGCTCGCGGAGCACGGGGTGATCGCGGCGATCGGTCACACGGACGCCAGTTACGAGCAGACGGTCGAGGCCATCGACGCCGGCGCCACGGTCGCCACCCACCTCTTCAACGCCATGCCGGGTCTCGGCCACCGCGCACCCGGCCCGATCGCGGCCCTGCTGGAGGACGAGCGGGTCACGGTCGAGCTGATCAACGACGGGACGCATCTGCATCCGGCCGCGCTGGAGCTCGCCTTCCACCACGCGGGCGCGGACCGGGTCGCGTTCATCACCGACGCGATGGACGCGGCCGGCATCGGTGACGGCCGCTACATGCTCGGCCCGCTGGAGGTCGAGGTCAGCGAGGGGGTGGCCCGGCTGGTGGAGGGCGGCTCGATCGCGGGCTCCACGCTCACGCTGGACCGGGCGTTCAAGCGGGCGGTGACCGTCGACGGGCTGTCGGTGGAGGACGCCGTGACGGCGCTGTCGGCCAACCCGGCCCGGCTGCTGGGCCTGTCCGACCGCGTCGGGTCCCTGGAGCCCGGCAAGGACGCCGACCTCGTGCTGCTCGACGCGGACTTCGGCATCAAGGGCGTGATGCGCCGGGGCGAGTGGGTGGTCGCTCCCCAACTGGCCTGATCCGTCCCTCTTTTCCCGCGACGGCGGCCGACCCGTGACTGGGCCGGCCGCCGTCTCTTTGGCATGATCGTGCCCCCGGAATGACAGGCACAGGGACTTCGAGGGAGGTCGGACCGGGTGATCCTCACGGTCACGCTGAACACCGCTCTCGACATCACCTATCGGGTGCGGTCGCTGCGGCCCCACACCTCGCACCGGGTCACGGACGTCGGGGAACGGCCGGGCGGCAAGGGCGTGAACGTCGCGCGGGTGCTGGCGGCGCTGGGCCACGAGGTGACGGTCGCCGGATTCGCGGGAGGCGCGACCGGCGAGGTGCTGCGCGAGCGGCTGTCCGCCGTGGCCGGGGTGACGGACGCGCTGGTGCCCGTCGGCGGACCGACCCGCCGCACGATCGCCGTGGTGGACGAACTCTCGGGTGACACGACCCAGTTGAACGAACCGGGCCCGCACATCACGCCCACCGAGTGGGGCGTCTTCCTGGACCGTTACGACGAACTCCTGCCCTCCGCCTCGGCGGTGGCGCTGTGCGGCAGTCTGCCGCCGGGGGTGCCGGTGGGAGCGTACGCGGGCCTGATACGCGCGGCCCGGACGGCCGGCGTGCCCGTACTGCTGGACACCAGCGGGGAACCGCTGCGCCGCGGGGTGGCGGCGCGCCCCGACATCATCAAGCCGAACGCCGACGAACTGGCGGAACTCACCGGCTCGCACGAGCCGTTGCGCGCCACCCAGGACGCCCGCCGCCGCGGTGCCCACACGGTGGTCGCCTCACTGGGCGCCGAGGGCCTCCTGGCCCACACCCCGGAGGGCCGCTGGCGCGCGGTGCCGCCCGCCCCCGAGTTCGGCAATCCCACCGGCGCGGGCGACTCGGCCGTCGCCGGTCTCCTCTCCGGCCTGCTGGACCGGCTCCCCTGGCCGGATCGCCTCGCCCGCACGGTCGCCCTGTCGGCGGCCACCGTACGGTCGCCCACGGCGGGCGACTTCGACCGGGCTGTCTACGAGAAACTCCTGGAGCGGGTGTCGGTGACAGCGGCGTGAACGCCCTTGGCCGAGAATCGCCCTTCCCTCCGATGTCGCACTGATAATCGAGTGATCACCTATTCGCTGCCTCGACCAGCAGCGAACGACACAGGGGGAACCTCATATGAGCATGCTCAAGAAGAGCCTGACGACGGTGGCCGTGACCGGCGCACTCCTGGGCGGCGCCTTCGCCACCCCGGCCGCGGCGGCCGACCCCAACACCTGCCCGAGCGGGAAGGTCTGCGGGTGGTCGGGAACGAACAGGACGGGCCACAGGACGGTCGAATCCTTCACGCCCGGCTGCTACCCCTTCACCACGGCGCGGTCCGTCTCGAACCAGACGTCCTACCGCATCGAGTTCTGGCACGCCACCACCGGCTGCGGCGCCGGCAGCCGCCTGGTCACTCTGCAGCCGCACACCTACTCGGACAACACCCACGGCACCGTCACGGGCATCGAGGTCTGGGCGAGGTAGTACCGCGGTCCCCGTCGCGACCTCGGCGAGCGCCGGGGTCGCGACACCGCTTCGGGGCTCAGCCTCCGGACTTGACCCAGCCCTTGACCAGCCAGACCTGGTCGATGAGGGCGTCGCACTGGTTGCCCTGCCCGCACGAGATCTGGATGGTGTTCGTGCCCTGGTCGAGCTGGATGTAGTTGAAGGTCTTCGTCCAGCCCTTCTCGTAGTCGCCCGCCCCGGCGCCCGTCCAGTTCTTCAGGTCGACGGGCCTGTCGGAAGGCGTGCCGTTGACCGAGAGGGTGGCGTTGCCGTCCTTGCCGGGAACGCTGTACCCGACGTAGACGCTGTACTTGCCGGCGGTGGGGATGCCCTTGAAGGTCCAGGTGATCGTGGCTCCGGCCTGGTTGAAGCCCGTCACATAGGTGCCGCCGCTCGCCCTGGCGCCCTTGACGTCCGTCGACGTCGTCAGCCCGGGCCCGAGGTTCAGATCCTTCGCGTCCGCCTTCGGCAGTTCGCCGGCGGGGGTCGACTTGGTGTTCGTCGGGCTCGGCTCGTGGCTCTGGGAGTGGGTCGGGGTGGAGTCCGCCTCGTTGCCGGACTTGTCGTCGTCCGCGTTGCCGTTGATCATCGCCACGCTGATGCCGATGACGACCGCCGCGACCACCGCGATCGCGCCGATCAGCAGGCCCTTGGTGTTGGGGCCGCGACGGCCGCCGTCACCGCCGGACGGGGCCGCCTGCCGGCTCGTCGTGGCACCGCCGGGCAGCGTCTCCGGGGCCTGGTAGTGGGCGTTCGGCTGGCCGTAGGCACCCTGCTGCTGCGGGACGGTCGACTGCTGACCGTACTGGCGCTCGCCGACGGCCCGCACCCTGCTGACCGAGTTCGGATAGCCGTAACCGCCGGACGGCGGCTGCGCTCCCCGGGCCTGGCCGTCTGCGTACAGATAGCCGAACGGGTCGTCGTCCTCGGGCGTGCTCGCGCCGTTGTCGCCGGGCGTCATCCCTTGGTACTCCTCAGCGGGTGCAGGTGGATGCGGTACAGGTCTGGAATGGCGAGCCTACCCGCTCCGGCTGGCCCAAACGGGTGACTCAGACCGCATCAGCCCACTGACCTGCGGCTCACCCGGCGCGTCGGTGCTGTTTGGGACGAGATCGTTTCTCTACGTACATCCGCTCGTCGGCGGACTTCAACACTTCGTCCGCGGTCATGCCGCAGTGCGCCCATCCGATGCCGAAACTCGCGCCCACCCGGACGGCCCGCCCCTCGGCCCGGATCGGCTGGATGATCTCGCCTCGCAGCCGTACGGCGAGGTCCTGGGCGTCGGCCCGGCCGAGGCCGTCGGCGAGGATCACGAACTCGTCGCCGCCGAGCCGGGCCACCGTGTCACCGTCCCGGACCTGGCGGGACAACCTGCGGGCCACCTCGATGAGAACCGCGTCACCCGCGTTGTGCCCGAAGCGGTCGTTGATCGACTTGAAGCCGTCGAGGTCGCAGAAGAGCACCGCGAGTCCCTTGGCCCCGTCGTCCCGGTCGTCCTCGGGAGCCGCCGTGTGCACATGGTGGTCGAAGGCGTCGAACGCCTGCGCGCCCGGCGGGAAGTCGAAGCCGTGCCCGGCGGGCATGTCGAAGGCGGGGTGGCCGTAGGCCGCGTCCAGGGACTCCACCACACCGGTGTGCGTGGGCCGCTGGCACAGCCTGGCCGACAGCCGGGAGCGCAGCTCGGCGGAGTTGGGCAGCCCGGTCAGCGAGTCGTGGGAGGCACGGTGGGCGAGCTGGAGCTCGCGGCGCTTGCGCTCCTCTATGTCCTCGACGTGCGTGAGCAGGAAGCGCGGGCCGTCGGCGGCGTCCGCGACCACGCTGTTGCGCAGGGACACCCAGACGTAGCTGCCGTCCCTGCGGCCCAGCCGCAGCTCGGCCCGGCCACCCTCCGCCGAGGTGCGCAGCAGGGTGCCGATGTCCTCGGGGTGGACGAGGTCGGAGAAGGAGTAGCGGCGCATCGCGGAGGCGGGCCGGCCCAGCAGCCGGCACAGGGCGTCGTTGGTGCGCAGTATGCGGCCGTGCTGGTCGCCGCCCATCTCGGCGATGGCCATGCCGGAGGGGGCGTACTCGAAGGCCTGCCGGAAGGATTCCTCGCTGGCGCGCAGGGCCTGCTGCTCGCGCTCCAGCCGGACCAGGGCGCGCTGCATGTTCGCACGTAGACGCGCGTTGCTGATCGCGATGGCGGCCTGGAAGGCGTACATCTGGAGGGCCTCGCGGCCCCAGGCGCCGGGGCGCCGGCCGTTGCGCGGGCGGTCGACGGATATGACGCCGAGCAGTTCGCCGGAGGAGCCGCCCTGCACGCCGGGGGTGAACATCGGCGCGAAGAGGCGGTCGGAGGGGTGCCACTCGTCCTCGAAGCGCGGCGCGGGCCCGTCGGTGTACCACTGCGGGACGTCGTCGTCGTCGAGGACCCAGCCCTCGGTGTGCGGTATGAAGACGAGGTCGCCCCAGCGTTCGCCCATGTTCAGCCGTCGGTCCCAGGACTCGCGGGAGCCGGCCCGGCCGGTGATGAGGGCCTCGGCGGCGGAGTTCCCGGAGAACGCGGCGACCACGAGGTCGCCGTCGCCGTCGGGGCGCACCAGGTTCACGCACGCCATCTCGTACCCGAGGGCGTGGACGGCGCCGTCGGCGACTGTCTGCAGTGTGTCCGCCAGGCTGCGTGCCGTGTTCATGTCGGCCATGACCTGGTGCAGCTGTCGCAGGGACGCAAGGCGGACATACGGCTCCGACTCGGTCTCCATGCTCGCCCTCCCCCCGAGACCTCGCAGCGAATCAAGGGTTGTCGTCGGCGCTTCTTAGGCGTGGCTCTTCCGGTGCTCTTCGTGGCTTCCCCGCCACTGAATCACAGCGCGCTCCGCACTCGGTACACAGGGTCAACAATTCCTGCCCCTTGTGACTCAAGTCACAGGAGAACCTGAACAATTGAGTGGAGTTTATGCGTTTGGTCTGTGTGATTCCTGACCGTAATCCATGCGGATGTGCGCACATGCTGCTCACACGGGTCGTCCCCTGGTCCTAGGACCAGCCTCGGCCGGAGGGCCGATGCGGCCTCCGGAGAGCGGAGACTAGCGTTTCCGGCGTGCTGAAGACTCCCTCATCCACCGCCCTCGCCGCTTCCGGGCATGCTGAGGGGGTGAGCAACGACGAGTTCCGGGCCGCGATGTCCCGGCTGGCCGCGGGTGTGGTACTGGTGACCGCGCAGGAACCGCCGCTGGACCCGGACGACCCCGGGTCACCGGCCGTCGAGAGCGTCGGCATGACCGCCACCGCGTTCATGTCGGTCTCCCTGGACCCGCCGCTGGTGCTGGTCAGCCTGCGCGAGGGCTCCCGCATGGACGACCTGCTCGACGAACAGCCGCTGTGGGCGGTGTCGGTCCTCGCCGAGAGCCAGCGGCACATCGCGGGCCGCTTCGCCATGAAGGGCCGCATCAGCGACCGGCTGCTCTTCGAGGACATCGCCCACACCCGCGGCGAGGTCAGTGGCGCCCCGCTGGTGGGCGGCGCGCTGGCCACCCTGGAGTGCCGTACCGAGGAGCGGGTGGCCGCCGGCGACCACACCCTGGTCATCGGCCGCGTCCTGACCGCGCAGGTACCGAGCGCGGAGGGCGGCGCACTGCTCTACTTCCGCGGCAGGTACCGCCAGTTGGGCTGAGCCGTATATCCGTGGCCGCACGGTGACCGCCCGGCCTAGGGTGCGCGGATGACGCTCCACCTGCGAGAAGTGACCCCCGCCAACCTCGACGCCGCCCTCGCCGTCCGTGTGCACCCCCGTCAGGAACACGCGGTCGCCCCGGTCGTGAAGTCCCTCGCCGAGGCCTACGTGCACCCCGGCGTCGCCTGGCCCCGGCTCGTCATGGACGGCGACCGCCCGGTCGGCTTCCTGATGGCCGCGCTCGACATCGACTGGTACGAGGACGGCACCGTGCGCCGTTCCGCGCTGTGGCGGCTCAACATCGCCGCCGGGGAACAGGGCAGGGGCTACGGCCGTTTCGCCGTCGACTCCGTGGCCGCCGAGGTGCGCCGCCGGGGCGGCACACAGCTGTACGTCACCTGGCACCCCGGCCCGGACGGTCCCGAGGAGTTCTACCTCCGCCTGGGCTTCCGGAAGAACGGGGAGACGAGCGGGGAGCAAACGGTCGGCGTGCTGGAGTTGGAACCGCCCGCCCGAGCCCGGCCGGCTTGAGTCCAGCCGACCTGAGTCCGGCCGGGCTGAGTCCGGCCCGCCAGAGACCGGCCGACCTGAGTCCAGCCCGCCTGAGTCCGGCCGGCATGAGTCCGGCCTGCCTGTCCTAGCCGGGCCCCGCCCGGGCCGCCGGGCCGCCTCGACGGTTCGCTCGCGCTCAGACCGCCCCGACGGTTCGCTCGCGCTCAGACCGCTTCAACCGGCCGCTCGGGCGCAGAACCGCCCCGACCGGGCTGCTCCTGAGACCGCCCGGACGGGCCGCTTCAGCTCAGAACTCCTCGACCGACCGCTCGCCCCCCCTCAGCTCAGAACTCCTCGACCGGCCGCTCCCCCTCAGACCGCCCCGAACGGCCGCTCCCCCTCGGACCGCCCCGAACGGCCGCTTCCGCTCAGACCGGCTCTACGGTCAGTTCCGCGAGGCGCGCCGGGTCGGTCACGATGTCGACGACCGTGATGCGGTCGGCCGCGAAGGCGAAGGTCAGCACGCGTTCCGGACGGCCGTCGACGAGGACGACCAGTCCGGTCGCGCCGTCCACCAGCGCCGGACGCGCGATCCGCGCCAGACGGGCGAAGCTCGCCGCTCCGGCGGCGACCCCCGCCGCGCCACTGGTCACGCCGGCCTCGCTGCGCGCCACCACGTCCGGGTCGAGCACCGCGAGCAGCCCGTCGAAGTCCCCGCCCCGGGCGGCGGCCAGGAAGGCGTCGACCACCTCCCGCTGCCGGGCCAGGTCGGTCTCCGGCGCGTCGGCGCCCCGCACCCGGCGCCGGGCCCGGCTCGCGAGCTGCCGCGCCGCCGCCGGGCTGCGCCCGAGGATGCCGCCGATCTCCTCGAAGGGCACCCCGAACAAATCGTGCAGCACGAACGCCAGCCGCTCGGCCGGCGACAGCGTGTCGAGGACGACCAGGAGCGCCAGCCCGACCGAGTCGGCGAGCACGGCGTCCTGCGCGGGGTCCGGCTCGGCGGACGGTGCCGGACGCCAGGTGTCCAGGGGCTCCTCGCCCCGGGTGCGCCGCGAGCGCAGCATGTCGAGGCAGACCCGGCCCACCACGGTCGTCAGCCAGCCCCCGAGGTTCTCCACCTCACGCGTGTCGGACCGGTGCAGCCGGAACCACGCCTCCTGGACCGCGTCCTCGGCCTCCGCCGCCGAGCCCAGCATCCGGTAGGCCACGGATCGCAGATGCCCCCGGTATCCCTCGAACCGGTCGGCGAGGAAGTCGCGGTCGGCGCGCCGGTCCCCCTCGTCGTGCCGTTCGCCGTACTGGTCGCTGCCCTCGTCGCTCATCGGCTGGTCCCGGCCTCTCCGTCGCGTTCCATGCTGCTCACTCGCATGACGCGCCGCGGCCCGGGAATGTGACAGCGCACCCGGGCGGGGCGGCGACCGGCCGGACCGGTCAGCCCCAGTCCTGCCCGGAGCGGCCCCGCTTCGTCTGCGCCCGCTGCTTCTTCTCCCGCAGCCGGCGTTCGTTGATGCCGCGCGGGATCCGGGTGGGCTTGCGGGGCTTGGGCGGCGGCGCGGTGGCCTCCGCGAGCAGGGAGGCGAGGCGCACGGCGGCGGTCTCGCGGTTGCGCCACTGGGAGCGGTGCTCGGAGGCCCGTACGGACACCACGCCGTCGACGAGCCGCCCGGCCAGCCGCTGGAGCGCCCGCTCCTTCCACACCTCGGGGAGCGCTTCGGTGCGCGCGAGGTCGAAACGGAGCTCCACCTGGGAGTCACTCGTGTTGACGTGCTGCCCGCCGGGCCCGGACGACCGCGAGAAACGCCAGATCAGCTCGGCCTCGGGAAGCGAGACCGAGCCGCGGATGAGATAGGGCCCGGACATGTGTCCCATGTTCCCGGGCCCGCCCGCCCCACGTCACCCGGTTTTCGCCGGTGCGGGTAAAAAAGGTAAAGGGACCCGGAACCACGGGTACCCCCCTCGACGTTGTTCCCGGTGACGGTAGCTTCGTCGGCACACATGTGCAGGGACATCTAAGGAAGGGACTCCCAACATGGCTGTAAGCCTGTCCAAGGGTGGCAACGTCTCGCTCACCAAGGAGGCTCCGGGCCTGACCGCCGTCACCGTGGGCCTCGGCTGGGACGTCCGCACCACCACCGGCACGGACTTCGACCTGGACGCGTCCGCCATCGCGGTCAACACGCAGGGCAAGGTCTACTCGGACGCGCACTTCGTCTTCTTCAACAACAAGCAGACCCCGGACAACTCCATCGTCCACACCGGTGACAACCGCACGGGTGAAGGCGCGGGCGACGACGAGGCGATCAACGTCAACCTGGCCGCGCTCCCGGCCGACATCGACAAGATCGTCTTCCCGGTCTCCATCTACGACGCCGAGAACCGCGGCCAGAACTTCGGCCAGGTCCGCAACGCCTACATCCGCATCGTCAACCAGGCCGGCGGCGCCGAGATCGCGCGGTACGACCTCTCCGAGGACGCCGCGACCGAGACGGCCATGGTCTTCGGCGAGCTGTACCGCAACGGCGCGGAGTGGAAGTTCCGCGCGGTGGGCCAGGGCTACGCCTCGGGCCTGGTCGGCATCGCCCAGGACTTCGGCGTGAACGTCTGAGCCCCGCCCGGCTCTTCGCCGAGGGGGACACCCCGGCACCGACGGAAGCCCCGGCCACGAGTTCCACGGCCGGGGCTCCCGGCGTTCCCGGCCGCCCCGCGAAAAGCCCTGGGGGCCCGCGGACACCCGGCGATAGGTTGCCGGGCATGATGCTCGAGCCCCTGGTCTCCGGCCAGGACATCCCGGTCCCGCTGCTCGGCGAGCTCACCGCGCTGTACGCGTCCAACCGCGCGTACCAGCGGCTCAGCGGCGACTTCCCCGACCCGGACGACATCCGGCCGGGGCAGGTGGCGGACGCGCTGGCCGGGGAACTGGCCGTGCCGGGCGCCGAGGTGCTGGTGGCCCGTGTTGAGGACGGGCGGCTCGTCGGGATCGCGATCACGCTGGCCCACCACCCCGACCCCGCCGACCCGGACCCGTGGATCGGGCTGCTCATGGTGGACGCGGCGGAGCACGGCAAGGGCCACGGCCGCACCCTCGCGGAACTCCTCGAGAACCGCTTCCGTGCGGAGGGCCGCGCCGCCGTACGCCTCGCCGTCCTCGACGGCGACCCCGGTGCCCTGGCCTTCTGGACCTCGCTCGGCTACCGGGTGATCGCCCACCGCCCCGACCGGGCCCTCGGCCGCCCCTGCGCCGTCCTGCGCAAGGTGCTGCACCGCACCCCCCGGCGGGCGGCCCGGATCGCCGTCGTGGACCCCGAGGGCGCAGTCCTGCTGCTGCGGTACGACAACACGGAGGTCGGCGTCCACTGGGCGCTGCCCGGCGGAGGCCTGGAGCCCGGCGAGACCCCGCGCGAGGGCGCCCTGCGCGAGCTGGCCGAGGAGACCGGCTGGGGCGACCTGGAGCCCGGCCCGCTGCTGTGCACCTGGGAACACGACTTCACGCACACGGGAGTTCCCGTCCGCCAGCACGAGCACGTCTACGTCACCCGCGGCCCGCGCCGCGACCCGGCCGGACCCGAGGTCGCCGCCGCGCACGCCACCGACCTCATCCTCGAATGGCGCTGGTGGAGCAGGCGGGAACTGGCGGAGGAGCGGGAGCCGGTCTGGCCGCCGGACCTCGCCCGGCTGCTGGACGAGTGGGAGGCGTGACCCGCCGCCCGCTGTGACACCGCACACCTCAAGTGCGCTGTACGACACGTAAGTCGACCGGCACTGCCGACGTCCGGACAGCGGTTCTCGCCGCCCGCCTTCCGGACACGAACACGTAAAGTTTTGTCAGTAACCTGTCAAAAAATGGGTTGCCGGTGTCACTCTCTCCTCGCCGCCGCAGCGCTGTACATCCCCTGCGTTCCGCCTGTGTCCCCACCCCACGGGACCAGTCCGAAGGAGATCGAGTGAGACAGCAGCTCCACGTCACCGGTGCCTCCCCCACTCCCCGCCGGACGGCCGTGCGCGCCGCCGCCCTGATCGGCTCGGCCGCGATGGTCGTCCTCGCACTGCAGAACGGCGCCGCGAACGCCGCCCCCGCCGCACACCCCTCAGGCGCTCGCGCGGTCGCGCTGAGCGCCCCGGCCCGCGCCGCCGCCCTGGAGTCCGCCCAGGACCACGCCGGCGCGGCGGCGCACGCACTCGGCCTGGGCGCCAAGGAGAAGCTCGTCGCCCGTGACGTGGTCGAGGACGCGGACGGCACCGTGCACACCCGCTACGAGCGCACCTACGCCGGGCTGCCCGTGCTCGGCGGCGACCTGGTCACCCACGTGGCGAAGAGCGGCACGCTCAAGGGCGTCAGCAAGGCGACCGGGGCGCGGATATCCGTGCCGTCCACCACCGCCGCCGTGTCCCCGGCCGGCGCGCGGAAGAGCGCCCTGAAGGCAGCCGGCGTTGCCGAGGCCACCGCCTCCGCCTCCCGCAAGGTCGTCTGGGCCGCGGGCACCAAGCCGGTCCTCGCCTACGAGTCCGTCGTCACGGGCGTCCGGCACGACGGCACCCCGAGCGAGCGGCACGTCATATCCGACGCCACGACCGGCAAGGAGATCTACTCCTACGAGGCCATCGACACCGGCACGGGCACCAGCCGGTACAGCGGCACGGTCCCGCTCGGCACCACCGCCACCGCGGGCGGCGGCTACGACCTGACCGACGGTGGCCGCGGCGGCCACAGGACGTACGACCTGAACGGCGGCACGAACGGCACGGGCACGCTCTTCCACGACGCGGACGACGCCTGGGGCGACGGCACCGTGAACAGCCGCCAGACCGCCGCCGTCGACGCCGCCTACGGTGCGGCCGTCACCTGGGACTTCTACAAGTCGGCGTTCAACCGCAACGGCATCGCGGGCGACGGCAGGGCCGCCTACTCCCGGGTCCACTACGGCAACGCCTACGTCAACGCCTTCTGGAACGACAGCTGCTTCTGCATGACGTACGGCGACGGCCAGGGCAACGTCAACCCGCTGACGTCACTGGACGTCGCCGGCCACGAGATGAGCCACGGCCTGACCGCGGCCACCGCCGGGCTGAAGTACAGCCGGGAGTCGGGCGGCCTGAACGAGGCCACGTCCGACATCCTCGGCACGTCGGTGGAGTTCTTCGCGAACAACAGCGCCGACACCGGGGACTACCTCATCGGCGAGAAGATCGACATCAACGGCGACGGCACCCCGCTGCGCTACATGGACAGGCCCAGCAAGGACGGCGGCTCCGCCGACTACTGGTCCAAGTCGGTCGGCCGTCTCGACGTCCACTACTCCTCGGGCGTCGCCAACCACTTCTTCTACCTGCTGAGCGAGGGCAGCGGCGCGAAGACGGTCAACGGGGTCGCCTACGACTCCCCGACCTACGACGGATCGGCCGTGACCGGCATCGGCCGGACCAAGGCGTACCAGATCTGGTACAAGGCGCTCAGCACCTACTTCACCTCGTCGACCGACTACGCGGGCGCCCGCACCGGCACCCTCCGGGCGGCGGCCGACCTGTACGGGTCGGGCAGCGCCGAGTACCACGCGGTGGCGGCCGCCTGGACGGCCGTGAACGTCAAGTAACCGCGTCCGCGGGCCGGGTACGGCGAGCCGGGCCGCCCCTCACGGGTGGGCCGGCTTGCCGTCCCCGTACAGCCAGTCCCGCCAGATCCCGCGGAAGTCGTGGTCCGGCGCCCGCTTCTGCACGTACGCGGTGAACTCGGCGGTGCTCGCACTGCCGTGGCGGTGGGCGGCCGCCCAGCCCTTGAGGAGGTCCCAGAAGGCCTCGTCACCGATCTTCTGCCGGATCTTCTGCAGGACCATGGCCCCGCGCTGGTAGACGGGGCTGTCGGAGATGTGCGCGGCGCTGGACGGCTTCGCCGGCGGGAACGCCCAGACTTCCTCGTGGTCCCCCTCGTAGTACTCGTCGAAGGTCTCCTGGGCGCTCTTGCCGCCGAAGTCCTCCCGGTACAGCCACTCCGCGTAGGTCGCGAAGCCCTCGTTGAGCCACATGTCCCGCCAGCTCTTCGGCGTGACCGAGTCGCCGTACCACTGGTGGGCGAGTTCGTGGACGAGGGTGGAGGTGTCGGGAGCGCCCGGGAAGACCGGCCGGGTCTGGGCCTCCAGGGCGTACTTCACGTCCTCCGGGCGGTCGACGACGGCACCGGTGGAGGAGAACGGGTACGGCCCGAAGTTGTACTCCTCCCACTTGATGATCTCGGGGATCTTCGCGAGCACCTTCTCGCTCGCCTTCGCCTGGGTCGGGTCCACGGCCGTGAGGACCGGCAGCCCGTGCGGGCCCTCGGTCCGGGTCATCGTGAAGTGCCCGACGGCGACCGTCGCGAGATAGCTCGCCATCGGCTGCGCCATGTGCCAGGCGTACGTCGTGCGGCCCCCCTTGGTGCTCCGGCTCGTCAACTCGCCGTTGGACACCGCCTGGAGGCCCTTCGGGACGGTGACCGTGATGTCGTAGGCCGCCTTGTCGGACGGATGGTCGTCGCCGGGGAACCAGGCCATGGAGCCGACGGGTTCACCGAGGCCGAGGGCGCCGTCGGCGGTGGGCAGCCAGCCCTCCGCGGAGCCGTCGGGGTCGGTGAGGGTACGCGGGGTGCCCGAGTAGCGCACGGTCGTGCTGAAGGTCTCGCCCTTGCGGAGGTCGTCGTGGGGCCGGACGGTGAGTTCCTGCCCGGCACGGCTGAAGCGGGCCTTCCTGCCCTCGACGGTGACCGACTCGACGCGCAGGCCCACGAGATCGAGGTCGAAGGCGGACAGGTCCTTGGTGGCACGGGCGGTGATGACGGCCGTACCGGTGAGGTGGCGGCCCGCGGGGGTGTAGTCCAGGGTGAGGGCGTAGTGGCCGACGTCGTAACCGCCGTTGCCCGCCTTCGGGAAGTACGGATCACGTACGCCGGAACCGCCCGGGGTGCCGTGCACGCCGCCGTCGCACGCCGTGCCGGTGAGGGCGAGGGCCAGCAGCGCCGAGACGGCCGGGACAAGGCGTAAGGATCTGGACATGTCAGTGATCCTATAGACCCGCGTGCACCGGACCGGGGGCCGCGGTGGCGGGCGTGACACCATCTCTGTCGTGCTCGACATCGGCTACGCCCTCTCCAACCGGTTCCCCGACCCGCCGCAGACCGACTACCGCCGCGCGGACGTCCACGCGCTGCGGCACGACCTGTTCTGCGGAGACGTCTACCTCGCGGACACCAAGACCGACCGGGAGCTGTCCACAGCCTGGGGATGGGTGCCGGTGCTCGACTTCGCGTGGGCACTGTGCGACATCGCGGAGCAGCTGGACCGGGACCCGATGGGCTCCCGCGCCGCCCGGCCGCAGCGGGCGGAGCTGGACTTCACCGAGTCCACCGACCGCATGCTCTTCGAGCGCCGCTTCGGCTGGGTCGACATCACCTCCGACTGGAGTCCGGCCGAGGAGCCCCCGCTGTCCTTCGCCCACACCGAACTCCGCCGTGAGGCACGCGACTTCCTCCAGGACCTCGTCGCGGACCTCACCGACCTCCACGACGACCTCGCGGAGAACCCGGCGATCTGGACCCTCCAGGCCCGCTTCCCCCGGGTGACGTGAGCGCGGCCCGTCCATCACTCCACCCGGATCCCCAGCTCGGCCGCCAGGAACGGAGCCAGGTCGAGCAGCTGCCCGGTACTGATCACCGCCCCCGACAGCCGGTCCAGACCGCGCACGATCTCCAGCGGGACGGCCCCGCGCAGATCCACGTCCGTCAGCGCCGCGCCACCGAAGTCGGCCCCCTTCAGGGCGCAGTCGACGAACTCCACCCGCTCCAGGCTCGCGCCCGCGAAGTCCGGCTCGACCAGCACGCAGGAGTCGAAGACGACGTCCCGCAGACGGGCCTCGCGCAGGTTGAGGTAGTCCAGCTTGCCGCCCCGGACCACGACCCGCTCCAGCACCGCCCCGTGCAACTGCGTCCCGCCGAGGCGCGCGTCGACCAGCTCGACGTCGCGGAACGTGGACTCGGCGAGATGCGTACCGACCCCCCGCAGCCCGGTCAGCACCGAGTCCAGCACCCGGGCCCGGCCCAGCGCCGTCTCGTCCACCACGCACCCGGTCAGCGCGCAGTCCATGAACCGCGCGCCCACCCCGTCGTGCCCGGCGAGGTCCGCCTCACGGAACTCCAGTCCGTCGTAGTCACCGTCGGGCTCCAGCCCACCCCCGGCCCACGGCCGAAGGGGCGGCAGCCTCAGCTCCGGCCGTCGCGCACCCTTCACCCCTGCCCGGGCCGCCGGCCCGCCACCCGTCGCTCTCCTCGCCATGCCCCCATGCTGCACCCCGCCACTGACAACGCCCGGGCCCGCCCTTGACCTCAAGTGCGCTTGAGGTCGGAGGGTGGCCGGTGGAAACGCAGCCACCTCACCGGGGGTCCCATGCACGCCGTCCGTCTCCACGCCTTCGGCCCGGCCGAGAACCTGACCTACGAAGAGGTCGCGGACCCCGTCCCCGGCCCCGGGCAGGTGCGCGTCGCGGTCGCCGCGGCCGGGGTGCACCTGCTGGACGCGGCCCTGCGGGAGGGCCGCCCGGGTCCGCTGCCCGCACCGCCCGTCCTGCCGACCGTGCCCGGCCGCGAGGTCGCGGGCACCGTGGACGCGCTCGGCGACGGCACCGACGCCACCTGGCTGGGCCGGCGGGTGGTGGCCCACCTGGGCACCGTCCCCGGGGGCTACGCGGAACTCGCCGTCACCGGGGCCGACCGCCTCCACGAGATCCCGGAGGGCCTGGACCCCGCCGCCGCCGTGGCCATGATCGGCACCGGGCGTACGGCCCTGGGGATCACGGGGTTCGCGGAACCCGGACCGGACGACGTGGTGGTCGTACCGGCCGCGGCGGGCGGCATCGGCACGCTGCTGGTCCAGTACGCCAAGAACGCCGGGGCGACGGTCGTCGGCCTCGCGGGCGGAGCGCGGAAGACCGCCCGCGTCCGCGCGAACGGCGCCGACCTCGCCGTGGACTACACCGCCCCCGGCTGGCCCGCCGAGGTCCGCGCCCGCCTCGCCGGGCGGCCGGCCACCATCGTCTACGACGGCGTCGGCGGCACGGTCGCGGAAGAGGCCGTCGCCCTGCTCGGCCCCGGCGGCCGGCACCTCGTCTTCGGCTGGTCCGCGGAAGGCGTCGGTACCGGCGGGGGCCATGTCGTCGACGGCCTGACCGAGAGCGTCCTCGGCCCGCGCATGCTCCAGCGGGCGGGCGGCCTGCGCGCGCTCGAACTGCGCGCCCTGGACGAGGCCGCCCGCGGCCGGCTCCGCCCGGCCGTCACCCGGTTCCCGCTCGCCGAGGCCGCCGCCGCGCACCGGGCGCTGGAGAACCGCCGTACGACGGGAAAGGTGGTGCTGGAACCATGAGGCACCGGCCCCCACCCGGCACCCCCGCGAACCACGAGCCCCACCCGGATGCGATACGCACCGATTCGTGGTCTTCTGACCGGATGAGTATCGGCCGAACGGGTGAGACCGGAGACCCCTCCGCGACCACGGCGAGCGGAACCGATCCGCACCGGTGGTGGGGCCTCGTCGTCATCGCCCTCGCCCAGCTGATGGTGGTCCTCGACGCGACGATCGTGAACATCGCGCTCCCCTCCGCCCAGCGCGCCCTGCACATGTCCGACGGCAACCGGCAATGGGTCATCACCGCCTACACCCTGGCCTTCGGCGGCCTGCTCCTCCTCGGCGGCCGCATCGCCGACCTCGCCGGACGCAAACGCACCTTCGTCATCGGGCTCATCGGCTTCGCCGCCGCCTCCGCACTCGGCGGCGCCGCCACCGGCTCCGGCATGCTCTTCGGCGCCCGCGCCCTCCAGGGCGCCTTCGCCGCCGTCCTCGCCCCCTCCGCGCTCAGCCTGCTGACCACGACCTTCACCGACCCCCGCGAACGCGGCAAGGCCTTCGGCATCTACGGCGCCCTCGCCGGCAGCGGCTCGGCGATCGGCTTCATCGTCGGCGGCCTGCTCACCGAATACCTCAACTGGCGCTGGTGCCTCTACGTCAACGTGCCCATCGCCGTCGCCGCCGTCCTCGGCGCCTCCGCCCTGCTCCACGACCGCCCCGGCCGCACCGACGCCCGCCTCGACATACCCGGCGCGGTCCTCGGCTGCGGCGGCCTCGTCGCGATCGTCTACGGCTTCAGCGAGGCCGAACCGCGCGGCTGGACCGACCCCCTCGTCCTCACCCTGTTCGCGGCCGGCGCCGTCCTGCTCGCCGCCTTCGTCTGGTGGCAGAGCCGGGCCCCCCACCCCCTCCTGCCGCTGCACATCATCCGCGACCGCAACCGCGCCGGCTGCTTCCTGACGATGATGCTCGCCGTGATCGGCATGTTCGGGCTGTTCCTGTTCATGACCTACTACCTCCAGGTCATCCTCGGCTACTCCCCCGTCAAGGCCGGCCTGGCGTTCCTGCCGCTCACGGCCGCCATCATCACCGGATCCACCCAGATCTCCGCCCGCCTGCTCAGCCACGTGGCCCCGCGCGTGCTGATGGTCCCCGGCCAGCTCCTCGCCGCCTCCGGCCTGCTGCTCCTGACCCGGATGACCGTCCACTCGTCCTACACCGGCGAGATCCTCCCCGCCCTCGTCCTGCTCGGCCTCGGCATGGGCCTGACCTTCATGCCGGTCTTCGCCACGGCCACCGCCGGCGTCGCACCGCGCGACGCCGGAGTCACCTCCGCGACCGTCAACACCTCCCAGCAGGTCGGCGGCTCCATCGGCACCGCCCTGCTGAACACCGTCGCCACCACCAGCAGCGCCGCCTACATCACCGCCCACCTGCACGACCCGGCCCACCGGGCCGCCGTCGTCCCCGAGGGCGTGGTGCACGGCTACACCGTCGCCATCTGGTGGGCGGCCGGCGTGATGCTCCTCGCCGGACTGATCGCGGGCCTGATGGTCACCGCCAAGGCCCCCGGACACGGCGCACCGGCCAAGGCGCCCGTCCCCGAATCGGTGACCTGACCCGCCGGCCGCCCCCGAAACGCCGCTCCGGGGCCGCGCCGTCAGCCTCGGCCCGCCACCCGGTCCGCGAACCTCGCGAGCCGCGACGACTCCACCGCCGGGTGCAGCCGCTCCCGCCGGTCGGCGGCGCGGTACGTGGCGTACATGCCGTGCACCCCGAGCCAGCGGAACGGCTCCGGCTCCCACCGGCGCACCTTGTGGTTCACCCACGGCAGCTCCGTCAGCTCCGTACGGCCACCCTGCCCGGAGTCCTGCTGCACCAGGTCGCGCAGGGTACGGGCCGCCAGGTTCGCCGTGGCGACGCCCGAACCGACGTACCCGCCCGCCCAGCCCAGACCCGTCGAGCGGTCCAGGGTCACCGTGGCGCACCAGTCCCGCGGCACACCCAGCACCCCCGACCAGGCGTGCTCGACCCGCGCCCCCACCAGCGACGGGAAGAAACGGGTCAGGATCTCCCGCAGCGCCTCGACCGTCGCCGCCTGCGTGCGCCCGTCGTTGTCCGTCCGCGAACCGAACCGGTACGGCACCCCGCGCCCACCGAGCGCGATCCGCCCGTCGGCCGTGCGCTGGGCGTACATGTAGGCGTGCGCCATGTCCCCCAGCGTCTCCCGCCCGTCCCAGCCGATCCCCGCCCACTGCTCCTCGGTCAGCGGCTCGGTCGCGATCATCGACGAGTTCATCGGCAGCCACGTCCGCCGCTGTCCCTTCAGCGACGCGGTGAAGCCCTCCGTGCAGCGCAGCACATACGCGGCCCGCACCGTGCCGTACGGGGTGACGGCGTGCCGCGGGCGTATCTCGGTCACCGGCGTCGACTCGTGGATCGTCACCCCGAGCCCCTCCACGACGGACGCGAGCCCCTTCACCAGCTTCACCGGATGCAGCCGCGCACCGTGCGGCGTCCACGACGAGCCGACCGCGTCCGCCACCCTGATCCGTGCCGCCGTCTCCCGCGCGCCGAACAGCTCCCGGTCCTTCTCGCCGTACGACAGCTCGTGCTCGTGGAACTCCTTCAGCCGCGCCAACTGGGCCGGCGTCGTGGCCACTTCGAGCACACCGCCCCGGTGCACGTCCGCCTCGACGCCCTCCGCGGCGGCGACCGCGATCACCTCGCCGACGGTGTCGTTCATCGCCCTCTGCAACCGCACGGCCGCTTCGTGGCCGTGCAGCCGCGCGTACCGGTCACGGCCCGCGATGCCGTTGTACAGCCAGCCGCCGTTGCGGCCCGAGGCGCCGTACCCGCAGAACTTCTGCTCCAGCACCGTGATCCGCAGGAAGGGAGCCGCCTTCTTCAGGTAGTACGCGGTCCACAGACCCGTGTACCCGCCGCCCACGACGACCACGTCCGCCGACGCGTCCCCGGACAGCGGCTCCCGCACCGCCGGAAGACCGTCGTCGGCGTACCAGAAGGAGACCCCACCGTTGACGACACCGCTTGCCGAGCTGCTCATGCCCGGGACGCTAACCCGTCGGACCGACCGGTGTCTCCTTCGGATTCCGTGCTTTTCCGCCGCCCCCGGACCAGCGGAAAGCAGCTCAGCCCGATCAGCACCGCGACGAGATGACCGAAGTCCGTGAAACTCGGCTCCGCGGCCAGCGGCAGTCCGAAGAACACCAGGACCGCCGCCAGATACGCGTACCGCCAGGGCACGGGAATCCGGTACGTCAGCACCGCGATCACCCCCGCCAGCGCGTAACTCACCCCGACATCCAGCGTGTTGACGGCCGAGCGCGGAGCCACGCCGTCCCGGATCGCCATCAGCAGCACTCCTTCGCTGATCAGTGTCGCCAGCACGTGCGCCAGCGCGCACACCGCCAGCCACCGGGGCGTGGCCAGCCAGCGTTCGGCCGGCGCGTGGAACACCGTGTACAGCACCGCGTACGGGATCCAGTGCCCGCTGTCGATCCACATCGCGCTCGCCACCAGCACCCGCACGGGGGTGCGCGACAGCTCGTGGATGTTGGTCGACCGCTGCCGCAGGAAATGCTCCTCGAACTCCGGCGACATGTGGTGCAGCGTGACCGTGGTGATGAACAGGACCCCCAGCCACACGTACGTGCCGGGAGCACTGCGGACGTAAGCCCACACCCCGCTCATACGCCGGTGAATTCGCATGAGCCGATTCACGCACGCCGGTGTCGCCCGGCTCGTCATTGACATCCCCGGTGCCCCGGCCGGCCACCACCGGCCATAAAAAAGCCCAGGTGGGACCCCGTCCCACCTGGACCACTGGAGCCCCCTGTCGGATTCGAACCGACGACCTTCGCTTTACAAGTTCGATCCGAGCGCAGTCCAGCTGCTGCCGACGACTGATGCGATGCCCGGACACAGCCGCTGGTGTACGCCCATGTCCGACGTCGTTGATGTCAGCAGTGGATGTCAGACACGTGGTTTTGCGGGGCGGGTGACAGCGCGGCGCGGGCGGCGGAGAGCACCTGCCCGGACAGCGGGGAGTTCTTGGTGGCGCGGGCCAGGAGAAGGGCGCCGAGCATGGTGCACAGCCGGGCGATGCCGTCCTCGTCGTCGGTGGCGAGCCACTGGGTGAATTCCTCTACCCCTTCGGCGTAGGCGCGGTGCGCTCCGTTGTCGCCACTGTCCCGGGCCATGTCGGCGGCGAGCGCGGCGACGGGGCAGCCCGAGGCGGGGTTGTCCCGGTGCCGGACGGACAGGTACCCGTCGATCAGGGACTGCTGGGCCTCGACACGGTGACCCTCGTGCTCTTCGAGTGTGGTGGCGTGGAATTCGGCCAGTTCGCCGAACGCGTGGGTGACCGCCTCGTCGATCAGTGCCTCCTTGGAGGCGAACTGCTTATAGAAGCCGCCGTGCGTAAGGCCGGCCGCCTTCATCAGATCCGCGACGCTCACGCCCGTGCCCTGCTCGCGGAACAGCTGCGAGGCCCGTTCCACGACCCGCTGGCGGTTCGCCTGTGCCTGCGCCTGTGAGACGCGACCCATAGGGCACCTCCCTTTTGGATGCTGGACGACATCTATCGTACGGTGTTGTTTAGATTATTTGCATCATCTATTCAGGGCGCCCCTCCCCCCGTCCCAGGGCGCGCCCCCATTCCGGGAGACACTTCATGGCCACTCGCCTCGGCCCGGCCGCCGAAGCCGACCTGACCACCGCCACCGCCACCTCCTCGGCAACCGCGCCACCGGTCCGGCTCTGGCTCCAGCCCACCGTGATCGCCCTGGTCGTCGTGGCGGCCTTCATCGGCTGCTACGTCGGTCTGCAGCGCAACCCCCAGCCGCACCGGGTGCCGGTGGCTGTCGCCGGCCAGGAGCTTTCGGGCGAGGTGAGCCAGGTCCTTGGTGACAGCGTCGATGTCCATCCTGTCGCCGACGCCGCCAGGGGGCGCGCTGAGGTTGAGCGCCGCGACGTCGTGGCCGCGATCAGTGGCCGCGCGGCCTCCGACCGGTTGCGCCTGGAGGTCGGCGGAGCCAACGGGCAGTCGACCACGACGGCCGTCAGAAGCCTCATCGGCGCCTATGCCCATGGCTCGGGCCAGCGCCTGACCACGGTGGATGTCGTCCCGTTCGCTCGTTTCGACTCGCGTGGACTGGCCGGGTTCTACCTGGCGTTCGGCGTCACACTGGCCGGGTTCGTCCTAGCCCAGAACGTTCTGGGTCTCGCGAACCGTCTGCACCTGCGCCACCGGTTCTGGCTGCTGTCCGGCGCCTCTGTGGCCATCGGCATCGTCGCCACCGTCATCGCCGGCCCTATCCTCGGGGCGGTGCCTGCGCCGGTGATGCCGCTGGCCTTCGCCCTGACCCTGCTTGCCGCGGCAGCCGCGTTCACCACCAAGCTGCTGGGCACCTACCTCGGCCCGGTCGGCGTGCCCGTCGCCACTCTTTTGCTGCTCACGGTCGGCAACTCCACCAGCGGAGCGGCCATCGGCCCGGACCTCCTGCCCTCCGCCGCACACGCCGTCTCCGCCCTGCTGCCGCCGGGTGCGGCCGTGCGCGCCGTGACCGACCTGAGCTACTTCCACGGCGCGCAGGCGGCGCAGCCGTTGGTCACCCTCGCGCTGTGGGCGGTGATCGCCGCCATCCTGGTGAGCCTTCGTCCCCGCCTGAGGCGGCGGCGCACGCGGGTCACCGCCTGACCCCACGGCCGGGGTGAAGGTCGTGCCACGTGTCACTACGTGCCCTCAGGTTCCTTCGCGAACCAGAGGGCCGACCCGGGAGGAACCCCCTCCTGAGCCGGCCCTTCTCTCTGTGCCCCCGGCAGGATTCGAACCTGCGACATCCGTTTTCCAAGTCTGTTGGTGGCTGCTGGGGCAGTGCCCTGGGGCGTTCACCTGCGTTCACGCGTGTCCGGATCTTCAACGCGGCAGGTCGTCCCGTTCCTGCTGAACGCCGATGACCGCTGATGAATGAGACGGAAACTGAGACGGACAAGCGGCGGTGCTCCATGCGGTTGGCTGGTGGTCGCCTGGTACCGGTGCGACCGTAGCCGCATGGGCCTGTGGATGTCGTGGACGCTGGAGGGGGTGGGCAGTGCTGGACAGACAGTGGCCGATGTTGCGGCGGCTGTCCGGGCCCTGGATGGCTCCGTCGAGTGGTCACGGCGGGCTTTCGGCTCTGACGAGCAGGAGTGGTGGGAGTTGAGGGCTGCGGCAGATCAGGTGGGCGCGCAAGCACTCGCCGAAGGCCTCACGGCCCTCAAGCGAGGTGAGCCATGGTCGCTATCCGTCGGCGGCGTATATGTCCTGCTCATCCCACGGTGACCGTGTATCGGCGGAGCCCTAATAATCTCAGACCCCGTTTGCCTCCTGACTTGGGCGAACGCTGCCAAGGTCAAGCGTCTCAGCGGTGATCACGGTAAGGGCGTCCTGGAGTCGGCGGACGGCATCCTCTGCCTGCTTGTATTCCTCAGGGCTGGGGAGGACCGTGCCGAAGCTGCCGCCACGGTCGGCTGGCATGGCGCGCCAGCGCAGGACCGGCTCAAGCGCATTGAGAGCGCCAGAGAGAAACCAGGCCAGACGACCGTGAGTACGCGAGAGGGAGATGGCCAGGACAGCAAGAGTTTCGCGCAGGTGTTCTAGTCGCTTGATCTGCGGCAAGTCCTCTTGGACGTCCGGCGGGCCGACAGCGTCGCGCAGGCCGGCTGCGGTCTCAAGGGCGAGTGCGCGGTCGCTCGGCTCCAGCTTCCACACCTGGTCTTGGATCTTCTGCTCAGCGTCCTCGGCCAGCACTGCGACGATCCTGCGCATGTCCATGCTGATCATTCTAAAAGAACGGGCTTGGCATGGTGCATCCACTTGACGCCGACTGCCTGTAGTGGAGAGGCCACCTAGACCCCTCACCGCCTTCCCAGCTCCCATCCCGTACGCCGTCGACCCACACACCGTGGAGCGGGCGTGGTTCCTGGCGTCCAGGTGGAGCGCGCCACTGTACGAACGACCTGGACGCCATGGGCCGCGTCTGCTCGGCTCTGCCTGGGTCGATGGTGTGCGGGATGGGAGCTCCCAGCATCCGCCGCGATGGATCCGCGGGCGGCGACGGCGCCCCCTCCATCCCACCATCGCCCGCGACCTCCATCTCAACCGCGAAACCGCCCGCGAAGCCCTACGTGACTACTTGGCCCTGGAAGGAGCCGCCGCATGACGACCGCAACCGCCGAGCTGCTGACTGTGCCGGAGGTCATGGCCGGCTCAAGGTCGGCCGCTCCAGGGTCTACGACCTGATCCGTTCACACCGCCTGACCTCAATCAAGATCGATGGCGCTCGCCGTATCCCCGCCGACGCCGTCCGGGACTTCATCCTCGGCCAGATCGAGGAGGCTGCCTGATGGCCCCTGAGCGCAAGCGCAACCCGAACGGCGCCGGCACCATCACCAAGCGCAAGGACGGCCGCTACCAGTGCGCGGTGTACGTGCTCCAGCCGGACGGCACCCGCGCCCGCAAGTTCGCCTACGGCAAGACCTGGGCCGAGTGCGACACCAAGCGCCGGGAACTACTCGCCAAGGTCGACCAGGGCGTGCCCGTCCCCAGTCGCTCGGCCAAGCTCGCCGAGTGGCTGCCGTACTGGCTGGAGCACTTCATCAAGCCCAACCGCAAGCGAACGACCTACAGCAAGTACGCGATGCACGTGCGCCTCTACCTCGTGCCACTGCTCGGCTCCAAGAGCCTGGAGGCACTGGGTCCTCGCCACGTGCGGACGTTCGTCGCCGACGTGTCGCGTCGGGCCTCCCCGGCCACGGCCAAAGAGGCGCACCGCGTGCTGCGGACCGCCCTCACCGCGGCCTGCCGTGAGGAGCTGGTGACACGGAACGCCGCGTCGCTCGTGGAGGCCCCGAAGGTGCCCCGCCGCGAGCTGACTCCCTGGACGCTCGACGAGACGCTGACGTTTCTGGAGCACGCGCGCCGGGATCCGCTGTACGCCGCCTTCGTCCTGGCGGTCGCCATGGGTCTGCGGCGCGGCGAGATCCTCGGGCTCCGCTGGTCGGACGTGGACCTCGAACATCGCGTGCTGCGGGTCAGCAAGCAGGTGCAGCGCGTCGGGGGGGAGCTCTACGAGGACACCACCAAAAGCGGCCGGGCGCGTCCCCTGCCCCTCCCGCTGATCTGCCTGGGTGCGCTCCGCTGGCACCGGATGCGGCAGACCGAGGCGGGCCGGCGTAAGGGTGTCGAGCTCTCGCCGTCCTCGTACGTCTTCACCACCCGCAACGGCCGCCCGATTGATCCGCAGAACGTCAACCGGTCGTTCTTCCGCATCACCGACGCCGCCGGCCTTCGGCGCATCCGTCTGCACGACGCCCGGCACGGCTGCGCCACGCTCCTCACCGCGGCCGGTGTCGCGCCCCGTGTCGTGATGGAGATCCTCGGGCACAGTCAGATCAGCATCACCATGGACGTCTACACGCACGTGACGTCGGACACGCAGCGCGAGGCCATCAGCCACATGGATCGCCTGCTCAGGCGCCGTGTCGACCGTGAGTGACCACCCGCGTGGATGTCACCCGTAGATGTCGAACGCCCCGGACCGATCATCGGCCGGGGCGTTCTCGCTGTTCAGCATCGGAGCCCCCTGTCGGATTCGAACCGACGACCTTCGCTTTACAAGAGCGGTGCTCTGACCAGCTGAGCTAAGGAGGCCTGCACGCGCCTGAGCGGCCGTGCCTGTGCAGTGTACCCACGTCCCGCCGCGGCCCCGGCGGAAAATTTCCGTGAAGTTCACAGGGGTGCGGGTGCTGACAGACCTGGTGGGCGGCAGGTACCGTCCTGACCCAGTTCACGCGTGTGGACTACACCAACCACCTTCCTACAACGGATCGTCCGGCACGTTCCTGCCGGTAGAAGGGGGCCCATTCACCATGGCCACTGTCACGTTCGACAAGGCGACCCGGATCTACCCGGGTTCCACCAAGCCCGCCGTCGACGGTCTCGACATCGCGATCGAGGACGGCGAGTTCCTCGTCCTGGTCGGCCCGTCGGGCTGCGGCAAGTCCACCTCGCTCCGGATGCTCGCAGGGCTCGAGGATGTCAACGGCGGAGCCATCCGCATCGGTGACCGCGACGTCACGCACCTGCCGCCCAAGGACCGGGACATCGCCATGGTGTTCCAGAACTACGCGCTCTACCCGCACATGTCGGTCGCCGACAACATGGGCTTCGCGCTGAAGATCGCCGGCGTCAACAAGGCGGAGATCCGGCAGAAGGTCGAGGAGGCCGCGAAGATCCTCGACCTCACCGAGTACCTGGACCGCAAGCCGAAGGCGCTCTCCGGCGGTCAGCGCCAGCGTGTCGCGATGGGCCGCGCGATCGTCCGTGAGCCGCAGGTCTTCCTCATGGACGAGCCGCTGTCCAACCTGGACGCCAAGCTCCGTGTCTCCACCCGCACGCAGATCGCGTCGCTCCAGCGCCGGCTCGGCATCACCACCGTCTACGTCACCCACGACCAGGTCGAGGCCATGACGATGGGCGACCGCGTGGCGGTCCTCAAGGACGGTCTGCTCCAGCAGGTCGACTCGCCGCGCAACATGTACGACCGGCCCGCGAACCTGTTCGTCGCCGGCTTCATCGGCTCCCCGGCCATGAACCTGGTCGAGGTCCCGATCACCGACGGCGGCGTGAAGTTCGGCAACAGCGTGGTCCCGGTGAACCGCGAGGCGCTGACGGCCGCCGCCGACAAGGGCGACCGCACGGTCACCGTCGGCGTCCGTCCCGAGCACTTCGACGTGGTCGAGCTGGGCGGCGCTGTCGCGGCCTCCCTCTCCAAGGACGCCGCGGACGCCCCGGCGGGTCTCGCCGTCTCCGTGAACGTCGTCGAGGAGCTGGGCGCCGACGGCTACGTGTACGGCACCGCCGAGGTCGGCGGCGAGGTCAAGGACCTGGTCGTCCGCGTCAACGGCCGTCAGGTGCCGGAGAAGGGCTCCACGCTGCACGTCGTGCCGCGGCCGGGCGAGATCCACGTGTTCTCGACCTCCACGGGCGAGCGCCTCTCCGACTGACCCTCCGGGCGGCGCGTCGGCGCCGGGACCGGCCGAAGGGGCCCCGCGGATCACCGCGGGGCCCCTTCGCGG
The DNA here is from genome assembly GCF_900105245.1 of Streptomyces sp. 1222.5. Lineage (NCBI taxonomy): Bacteria > Bacillati > Actinomycetota > Actinomycetes > Kitasatosporales > Streptomycetaceae > Streptomyces > Streptomyces sp. 1222.5. The sequence goes on from NZ_FNSZ01000001.1 coordinate 4,115,251, forward strand.
TCGCGACAAACCCCGGCGCAGCGATCATTTCGGGCGGGCCGCGTCAACCCCTTACCCGGAAAGAAGCGCCTTCTCATCCCCCGAAGGGGTGACTAAATGTCGCCAAATCATTACCCCGCGCTACCCTCACACGCGTGAAGCACTCCACCACCCCTCAGACGCGACGCGGCCACCGGGGCGGCCCTGCCCGCCGGATCGGCCGCACTCTCGCCCTCGTCCTGCCCGTCTTCATGGTGCTCTCCGGAACACTCGCGGTCACCCGGGTCAACTGGTCGGGGAGCCCCTCAGGCTCGGTTCTGGCCGCCTCGGACGTCTCCGCGGCGGCGCCCGTCAAGGCCGTCTCCCACGCCCCGCAGGACGTGCTCCGCGACCGGCTGATGTCCGAACTCCAGGACAAGAACCCGGGGGTGGTCCTCACCCACCTCCAGCAGGCGGTCAACGGACACCCCTCCCTCGCCCGGCACTGCTCCTCCATCGCCCGCGCGCTGGGCCAGGCCGCGGTGCGCATCTACGGCGCCTCGCGCGCCCAGTCGTACGCCCGCCCGGTGTGCGACACGGCCTTCGCCTCGGGTGTGCTGACCGCGCACAGCTGAGCCCCGGCTCCGCGTCGACCGCCCGTTGTGGGCCCGCGCCGGTAGGAAGTCGGTAACGGCTCCCGGAGGAGCGGGTCACCACCGGCGTACGGCGGTGGGGCGCCACGTACAGTGCGGTCATGACCCATCCGAACGCCGCGTCGCGCCCCACTCAAGCCGTGGTCCTGGCCGGTGGCCAGGGCTCCCGGCTGCGTCCGTACACCGACGACCGGCCCAAGCCGATGGTCGAGATCCCCGGCACGGGGACTCCGATCATCGGCCATCAGCTGTCCTGGCTCGCCGAGGAAGGCGTGACGGACGTGGTGGTCTCCTGCGGCCACCTCGCCGAGGTCCTGCAGAAGTGGCTGGACTCGGCCGACCTGCCGGTCTCCGTCACCACCGTCGTGGAGAGCGAGCCCCTCGGCCGCGGCGGCGGCCTCAAGTACGCCGCCGCGCATCTCCCGCACCCGGACCGGCCCTGGTACGCCACCAACGGCGACATCTGGACCCGCTTCTCCCTGCGGGACATGGCCGACTTCCACACCGAGCGGGACGCCGTGGCCACCCTGGCGCTGGCCCGTCCGCGCCTGCCCTGGGGTGCGGTGAAGACCGACGGGTTCGGGCACATCACCGACTTCATCGAGGCGCCGCCGTCGACGTTCGAGATCAACGCCGGTGTCTACGTGTTCTCACCCGAGTTCGCCTCCCTGCTCCCGGAGCGGGGGGATCACGAGCGGACGACGTTCCCCCGGCTGGCCCGGGAGCAGCGGCTGGCCGGGTTCCCCCTTCCGCAGGGGGCCTACTGGCGGGCCATCGACACGGCGAAGGATCTGACGGAGGCGGCCAAGGAGCTGGCGGCGCTGGGTCGCTGAGAGCGGGCGAGCCGAGAGCGGTCGAAGAGGGCCCCGTACCTGCCCGGTACGGGGCCCTTCGCCGTGTTCCGGTGTGTCAGCCCAGCAGGCCGCCCACCAGGCCCGGCTGGCCGGTGGAGGAGCTCCCGCCGGAGGTGCCGGTACCGCCGCCGGTCGAGGAGGTACCACCGGAGGTGCTGGTGCCGCCGGTGCTGGTCGGTCCGGCCGTGGTGCTCGGGACGCCTCCCGGGGGGGAGGCGGGGCGCGGCGGGGTCTGGCCCGTGGTGCCCTGGGTCTGGCTCGGGGCGGCCGTCGTGCCGCCGGCGGCCTTGGTGGCGCCCGGGGTCGTCGCCGCGCCCGAGGGGCTGGCACCGGCCGTCGCGCCGCCGGTGGGCGAGCTGGACGCGGACGGCGCCTTGCTGTGCCCCTTGGCGGGTTCCTCGGGGAGCGTGGAGCCGGGCAGGTTGTTGCGCGGGGCCTCGCCGGGGCCTGGGACGACGACGCGGCTGGAGTCGCGGACCGCGCCGCCGAGCAGGGAGCCGAGGAGCAGGGTGAGCCCGACGGTGACGGCCGTGATCAGAGCGCCGCGCCGCAGGACGAAGCGGCGCAGGTCCCAGATGTCGGCTCGGGGCCCGAGGCGTCGCCAGGCGCTGCCCGCGAGGCGGCCGTCCACGGAGTAGACGGGGGCGCCGGCGATGATCAGCGGCGACCAGGCGGCGAGGTAGATGATGTCGGGGGCGTCGTACGCCGGGACCGTCTTCCAGCTGACGGTGACGATCAGGGCGGCGGAGAGCAGGACACCGAGCACCGCGGCCACGCGCTGCCAGCAGCCGAGGATGGTGAGGACGCCGACCACGACCTGGAGGAAGGCGATCACCAGCCCGGAGCCGACCGGGTGGTGCAGGGCGAACTGGCGCAGCGGCTCGGCGACGTCCCAGGGGTGCAGGGTGTTGAGCCAGGTGACCATGGAGCCGCGCTTGCCGCCGTCGAAGTAGACGGGGTCGCACAGCTTGCCCATGCCGGCGTAGATGGAGATGAAGCCGAGGAAGACGCGCAGCGGGAGCAGGACGACGCCGAGGTTGAGCCGGCGGCCGGGGTAGTAGGCGTGCCGGGCCGGGTCGTCCCCGTGGCGCCTGGTGGTGGCCGGGGAGTCGGTGTCGGAGGGGGCGGTCCCGCTGTCGTACCCCTCGTACCCCTCGTACCCCTCGTAGCCGTCGTGGTCGTCGTAGCCCTCGTAGCCGTCGTAGGGCCCGAAGTCGTCGGTCGGGTAAGAGGGTTGGTCGTAGGCGCCGCTGACCGTGCGCATGTGCGGCAGGAGGCGGGTGCCGTCGGCGTCGGGGGCGGTGCGCTGATGGCCGACGACAGGCGTCTCGACGGTCTGGTCGAGGGTGTCGTAGGCGTCGGCGTAGCCGGTTCCGAGGCGCGGGATGACCTGGGTGGCGCCGGCTTCCGGTTCCTCGGCGTGTCGGACGCTGCTGCCTCGCACGGCCTGGAGTAGGCGGTGGGCGCCGGTGTCGTCGGGGGCGGACTTGCCGCTCCACACGACGGGGCGGCGGCGGCCGGCGGCGGCGCCGGGCCGGGCCGCCGCGCCCATGGCGGGCATCCGGGCGGAGTCCTGGGTGGCGCTCAGCTGCCGGGCGATCCGCGGGGATTGGCTGCGCCTCGCCGATGCGCCCAGCTGTACGCGGAAGCTGGCGTGATTGACGATGACCTGCGCCGGATCGCTCGGCACCTTCACCATGCTCAGCGCGGGAGCGTCGTCGAATCCCGACGAGCGGTCCCCCGTGGGTGTGCGGGGTGTTCTGGTGTCCACACTCATCTAACCGAGTGACGTGGAGATAGGACACTGCTTTGACCGGCCGGATGTGTCCGGACCCCGTCAAAGCTGTCCCGAACGCCACAGGGGCACCGGAATCACCCCGCACAGGTGAACTTCCGGACGGGTGTTCAGCTCCGCCTGCGCGCGGCCTCGTACAGCACGATGCCCGCGGCCACACCGGCGTTGAGCGATTCGGCGCCGCCCGGCATCGCGATGCGCACCCGGTGGTCGCAGGTCTCGCCGACCAGACGGGACAGGCCCTTGCCCTCGCTGCCGACGACGATGACGACGGGGCCGTCCAGGGCCTGGAGGTCGCCGAGTTCGACCTCGCCGTCCGCGGCCAGGCCGACGACGGTGATGCCGGCCTTCTTGTACGCCTCCAGGGCCCGGGTGAGGTTGGTGGCGCGGGCGACCGGCGTACGGGCGGCCGTACCCGCGGAGGTCTTCCAGGCTCCGGCGGTCATGCCGGCCGAGCGGCGCTCGGGGACGACGACGCCGTGGCCGCCGAAGGCGGAGACGGACCGGACGACGGCGCCGAGGTTGCGCGGGTCGGTGACGCCGTCGAGGGCGACGACGAGCGGGTCGGCGCCCTCGTCGTAGGCGGCCGCGACGAGGTCCTCGGGGTGCGCGTACTCGTACGGCGGGACCTGCAGGACCAGGCCCTGGTGGTTCAGGTTGTTCGTCATGCGGTCCAGCTCGGGGCGCGGGGCCTCCATGAGGTTGATGCCGCCGCGCTCGGCGGCGAGCTGGAGGGCCTCGCGGACACGCTCGTCGTTGTCGATGAACTGCTGGACGTAGAGCGTCGAGGCGGGCACGCCCTCGCGCAGCGCCTCGACCACCGGGTTGCGGCCGACGACCAGCTCGGAGGCGGACTTGCCGCCCCGGCCGCGCACCACGGGGCGGCGCGTGGTCTGCTTCGTCTTGGCGTTGGCGATGCGGTTCTTCTTGTGTCCCTTGCGCATCTCGGCGGGCGGGGTGGGGCCCTTGCCCTCCAGGCCCTTGCGCCGCTGGCCGCCGCTGCCGACCTGCGCGCCCTTCTTGCCGGACATGCGACGGTTGTTCGCGGCCATGATCTACCTGTCTCTGTGGTGCGTGCGGATGTGTACGTCTATGCAGTGTGCCGCCCGGAGGTCCGGGCGGCACAATCGATCACCGGATCGACGACGGTCTCAGCGCGGCCCGAGGCTCCAGCGCGGGCCCTGCGGACCGTCCTCGATGACCAGTCCGGACTGGTTGAGCTGGTCGCGGATGGCGTCGGCGGTGGCCCAGTCCTTGCGGGCGCGGGCGGACTCGCGCTGGTCGAGGACGAGGCGTACGAGGCTGTCGACCACGCCGTGCAGGTCCTCGCCCCGGTCGGCCTCGCCGGCCCAGTGCGGGTCGAGCGGGTCGAGTCCGAGGACGCCGAGCATGGCCCGCACCTCGGCGAGCCGGGCCACGGCGGCGTCCTTGTCGTCCGCGGCCAGCGCGCTGTTGCCCTGCCGGACGGTGGTGTGCACGATGGCGAGCGCCTGCGGGACGCCCAGGTCGTCGTCCATCGCCTCGGCGAAGGCGGGCGGGACCTCGGCGGCGGGTTCGACGACGCCGCCGGCCTTCTCCACCACGCGCTGCACGAAGCCCTCGATGCGCGCGAACGCCGACTCGGCCTCGCGCAGCGACTCCTCGCTGTACTCGATCATCGAGCGGTAGTGCGGGGTGCCGAGGTAGTAGCGCAGCACGATGGGGCGCCACTGCTTGACCATCTCGCTGACCAGCACGCTGTTGCCGAGCGACTTGGACATCTTGTCGCCGGCCATGGTGACCCACGCGTTGTGCACCCAGTACTGGGCGAACTCGTCGCCGTAGGCCTTGGCCTGGGCGATCTCGTTCTCGTGGTGCGGGAAGATGAGGTCGAGGCCGCCGCCGTGGATGTCGAAGGCGCTGCCCAGGTACTTGTGCGCCATCGCCGAGCACTCCAGGTGCCAGCCGGGGCGGCCGGGACCCCATGGGGTGGGCCAGGTCGGCTCGCCGGGCTTGGCGGACTTCCACATGGCGAAGTCGCGGGGGTCGCGCTTGCCGGTCTCGCCCTCGCCGGACGGCTGGAGCAGGTTGTCCAGGTCCTGCCGGGACAGCTCCAGGTACCGCGGGAAGGAGCGCACGTCGAAGTAGACGTTGCCGTCCGCCGCGTAGGCGTGGCCGCGCTCGATGAGGCCCTGCATCATTTCGATCATCTCGGTGATGTGGCCGGTCGCGCGGGGCTCGTAGGTGGGCGGGAGGCAGCCGAGGGCGGAGTAGCCGTCGTTGAAGGCGCGTTCGTTCTCGTAGCCGATCGACCACCAGGGCCGGTTCTGCTCCTGGGCCTTCTTGATGATCTTGTCGTCGATGTCGGTGACGTTGCGGACGAACGTCACGTCGTAGCCGCGGTGGGCGAACCAGCGGCGCATGATGTCGAAGTTGAGGCCCGAGCGGATGTGCCCGATGTGGGGTGCCGCCTGCACGGTGGCACCACAGAGGTAGATCGAGACGCAACCCGGCTTGAGCGGGGTGAAGTCACGGATCTGCCGGGCGTTGGTGTCGTACAGGCGAATGGTCACCACTCCAGGGTAGTGGGCGCGGGGCCGTGCCATGTGCCCACTACCGCGGAATGCCGCGCCTCACATCATGCCGACGACCTTGCGCGGGGTGATGCGGACGACCACGCGTTCGGCGTCGTCGGCCGACGCCGGATTGAAGTCCGCGTACTTCTGGCCCGTGTACTTCTGGCTCAGCTCGTCGATGAGCGCCTGGCCGCCCTCGGTCGTCATCTCGGCGGTGCCGCGGATCTCGGCGTACTCGTAGGGCTGCTCGGGGTTCATGACGACGGCCGTCACCCGGGGGTCGCGGTCGAGGTTCTTCTTCTTGCGGCGGTCGACCGTGGTGGAGAACAGGAGGTCGTCACCGTCGCGCTTGACCCAGACCGGGGACATCTGCGGGCTGCCGTCGGGCTGGAGGGTGCCGACGACGATGAACACCTTGCCGTCGAGCAGGGACTTGAGCCGGTCGGAGAGGGCGGCGGACATCGGGTACCTCCGGTAAGCCTCGGGTCATCGGTGACTTGTCGGTGACTCTCCGGGTACCCTCGCACGCTCCCGGCTCACCCGCACCACCGGCACCGGGCCGGCCGCCCCCTTCCGGACGCCGTCAGCCGGTGCGGACCACCAGTGCGGTCGCCACCGCCATCAGGCCCTCGTCGCGGCCGGGGAAGCCGAGGCCGTCCGTGGTGGCGCCGGACACCGACACCGGGGCGCCCGCCGCCTCGGAAAGGATCTTCTGGGCCTCGTCGCGCCGCTTGCCGATCTTCGGGCGGGGCCCGACGACCTGGACGGCGACGTTGCCGATGGTGAAGCCCGCCGCGCGGACGATCCGGGCCGCCTCGGTGAGCAGGGTGGTCCCCGACGCGCCGGACCACTCGGGGCGGCCGGTGCCGAAGTGCTGTCCCAGGTCGCCGAGCCCGGCGGCGGAGAAGAGGGCGTTGCAGGCGGCGTGGGCGACGACGTCCGCGTCGGAGTGGCCGGCCAGCCCCGGTCCCTCGCCCTCCCACTTCAGGCCCGCGCACCACAGCTCGCGGCCCTCCTCGAAGGCGTGGATGTCGGTGCCGATGCCGACCTGCGGCAGGAGCGGCCGGTCAGAAGCCATCGTTGAGCCTCCTGCGGGCGAGGACCGCCTCGGCGAGGACCAGGTCGAGCGGGCGGGTGACCTTGAAGGCCTCCTCGTGGCCGGGGACGGCCACGACCGTCAGCCCGAGCTGCTCCACCATGCTCGCGTCGTCGGTGACGTCCTCGGTGACGGTCTCGTGGGCGCGCAGCAGCGTCGCCCGGTCGAAGCCCTGGGGCGTCTGCACCGCGCGCAGCCGGGCCCGCTCGGGGGTCGCGACCACGGGTTCCGGGTCGCCGGCCGTGGCCGCGGGCGCCACCTCCTTCACGGTGTCGGCGAGCGGCAGCGCAGGGACCACGGCGGGAGCGCCGGCGCGGACGGCCTCGACGACCGCGTCGACGGTGTCGACGGGGACGAGCGGGCGGGCCGCGTCGTGGACGAGGACGACGCCGTACTCGGGCGGCAGGGCGTCCAGACCGAGCCGGACCGACTCCTGGCGGGACTCCCCGCCGGGGACGACCAGGAAGTCCGTCCGCTCGGGCAGGGCGTGCGCGTCGAGCAGGGACTTGACCTCGGCGGCGCCGTCCGGCGGGGCGACGACGATCACCAGGGAGACGTGGCGGGACGCGGCGAGCGCGCGGACCGCGTGGATGAGCATGGGCGTGCCGTTCAGGGCACGCAGCGCCTTGGGGGCGCCCGGACCGAGGCGTACGCCCCGGCCTGCGGCGGGAATCACGGCGGCGACGGCGGTCTGCGCGGGTGAAGGGCGCGATTCGTCAGACATCGGTTCCTGTCAGGTTTGTGTGCTCGACCCAGGTGGGTATGGCCTGGAGGAGTGCCGGGCGCCAGGCCTTGACCGGACCCTTTCCGTGACTCTGGTCGAGCCGTCCGCCCGGGCCCGGCACGTCAAGTATCGGGGGACTTTCCCCGAGTTGTACGGCGGCTCGGTGCACGGATGTGCGGTGTGCCCGGCCGGACCCGGTGGGGAGGCAGTGCGCCGGGTACGAACATGCCGCAGCGCCCGGCGACATTTCCGTGTCATCGGGCACCGCGGCATTTCACTGTGCTGAGCGTGCTGCCGGCGACGGATCGCCGACGCCGCGCGTCAGGAGGCGAGCACCTCGTCGAGCAGGGCCTCGGCCTTGTCCTCGTTGGTGTTCTCCGCGAGGGCCAGCTCGCTCACCAGGATCTGGCGGGCCTTGGCGAGCATGCGCTTCTCACCGGCGGAGAGTCCGCGCTCGCGCTCGCGACGCCACAGGTCACGCACGACTTCCGCGACCTTGATGACATCGCCGGAGGCGAGCTTCTCCAGGTTTGCCTTGTAGCGACGGGACCAGTTCGTGGGCTCCTCGGCGTACGGTGCGCGCAGCACCTCGAAGACCCGGTCCAGCCCGTCCTGACCGACCACATCACGCACGCCGACGAACTCCGCATTGTCCGCTGGCACACGTACCGTCAGGTCACCCTGGGCGACCTTCAGCACCAAGTAGGTCTTGTCCACGCCTTTGATCTGGCGAGTTTCGATGGCCTCGATCAGCGCGGCCCCGTGATGGGGATAGACCACGGTGTCGCCAACCTTGAACGTCATGTGACAGGTACCCCTTCCGTGGCTATCCAGGGTAACACGGATACGGCGTCTTCTGAATGGCGTTTTCGCAGGTCAGGGCATATCTCGGGGCTTGACAACAGCAACCGGAACGTGCTGCGAGGGCCTTGCGGAAGCGGGTATTCGCAGGTCGGAGGGGCTCTCCGGGCGGGGTGAAACGCGTACGTTACACACCTCGGGAGCCGACCCCAAGTGGCTGAACATCCCGTTTTGTCCGGTTCCAGGCGTGCGACTTCCGCTACTCCGTTCGGTGACGGGAGGTGGATGTGAGACGAATCCAGAATTGATCAACGGCTGCCGGCCGGGTGGCGCGTGATCAATTCCGGGGCGGTCGCGCATTCCTTCACCGGCGGTTTTTGCGCGCCGGATCGGAAGCCGACTCGCGGGGCCTTTGTGAGAGATCGCCGTCGCGTTATGTGAATGAAGGACGAGCGGCCCGCAAGGTGACTGGAGAGTCACTTGTGGCGTCCGGGGTACCCCCACCCGGAGGGAAGGCCCGTGCTTGGGGGAGGGTCGGGTGCCGTCGCTCCGGAACGGCTCGGTAACCTAAGGCCCGCTGACAGACACTTAGGGTGGCTTTATCAGGAAGCCGCCCGCGCGTTCAAGGAGTTGCCGCCGCCGTGAGCAGCAGCCTTCGACGCGGCGCCCTCGCCGCCTCCGCCATCGTCTTCTCGATCGCCTCGCTCGCCGCCTGCGGTGCCGGCAACGACGCCCAGACTCTGGAGATCAAGCCGGACAACGCGGCGACCAGTGTCGGCGACATCAAGATCCAGAACGCCACGATCATCACGCAGCCCGACCTGAAGTCGACGGGTCCGGCCGTGATCTCGGCGACCGTGTTCAACTCGGGCAGCGCCAGCCAGACCCTCGAGTCGATCGCGATCCCGGGCTCCAACGAGACCGTGAAGCTGACCCCGGCCAAGGGGAAGAGCCTGACCGTTCCCGCCGGCGGCTCGCTGGTCCTCGGCGGCAAGGACAACGCCTCCGCGCTGCTCCCCAGCGGCCGTGAGGCCGTGCAGGACGGCAACGCCCAGAAGGTGACCTTCACCTTCAGCAAGACCGGCGAGGTCGGCCTGGAGGCCTTCGTGGTCCCGGCCACCAGCTACTTCGACAAGTGGGGCCCGAGCGAGATCCCGTCCGCCTCGGCGACCGCAGGCGCCCCGGGCGCGACCGCGTCCGGCAGCGGCAAGCCCGGCAAGGGCGGGAAGGCGACCCCGTCGTCCTCCGCCACCGGCACCGCCGTCACCCCGAGCGACTCGGCGTCCCAGTCGGCCGCCGGCAACTGAGCAGCCGTACACGTACGACGGAGGGCGGCACCCCGGCCGGGGTGCCGCCCTCCGTCGTACGGCCGTGCGCGCGGGCTCAGGAGCGCCGGCGCCTGCCCTCGGCCTACGGCTCGAACTTGTAGCCCAGGCCGCGGACCGTGACCAGGTAGCGCGGGGCACCCGGGTCCGGCTCGATCTTGGCCCGCAGGCGCTTGACGTGGACGTCGAGGGTCTTGGTGTCGCCCACGTAGTCGGCGCCCCAGACCCGGTCGATGAGCTGCATGCGGGTGAGGACGCGGCCCGCGTTGCGCAGCAGCATCTCCAGCAGGTCGAACTCCTTGAGGGGCAGGTCGACCTTGGAACCGGCGACCGTCACCACGTGCCGGTCGACGTCCATACGGACCGGGCCCGCCTCCAGGGCGGCCGGGGTGACCTCCTCCGGCTCGCCCCGGCGGCGCAGCACCGCGCGGATGCGGGCGACCAGCTCGCGGGAGGAGAAGGGCTTGGTGACGTAGTCGTCGGCTCCTATTTCGAGACCGACCACCTTGTCGATCTCGCTGTCCTTCGCGGTCACCATGATCACGGGGACGTTGGAGCGGCCGCGCAGCTGACGGCACACCTCGGTGCCGGGCAGACCCGGCAGCATCAGGTCGAGGAGGACGAGGTCGGCGCCGTTGCGCTCGAACTCGTCGAGTCCGTCGGGACCCGTGGCCGCGACGGCGACCTCGAAGCCCTCCTTGCGGAGCATGTACGACAGGGCGTCGGAGAAGGACTCCTCGTCCTCGACGACGAGCACTCGGGTCACGGAAGGACCTCCGGGGCGGGAAGCGGTTCGTACGGGGATGACTCGGTGGTGCCGGCCTCGTCGTCGAGGTCGGGATGCTGCTGAGCACGGTCGCGGGCGGCACCCGCCTCCGGCAGCTTGAGGGTGAAGGTGGAGCCCTGGCCCTCGGCGCTCCAGACCGTGACCTCCCCGCCGTGCGAGGCGACCACGTGCTTGACGATCGCGAGACCCAGACCGGTGCCGCCGGTGGCCCGGGAGCGGGCCGGGTCGACGCGGTAGAAGCGCTCGAACACGCGCTCCTTGTCCTTCTCGGAGATGCCGATGCCCTGGTCGGTGACCGCGAGCTCGATCATGTCGCCGCCGCGGGCGGTGACCCTGCGGGCCGCTATGCCGACGCGGGTACGGGCCGGGGAGTAGTTCACGGCGTTCTCGACCAGGTTGCCGAGGGCCGCGGCCAGCTGGCCCCGGTTCCCCCAGACATGCAGGTCGGCCGTGCCCCCGGCGGCCATGGTGATCTGCTTGGTGCCCGCCTGGTGGCGGCAGCGGTCGATGGCCTCGGCGACCAGTTCGTCCACGCGGACGGGCTCGGCGTCCTCGAGGGGGTCGTCGTTCTGGACCCGCGACAGATCGATGAGCTCCTGGACCAGGTTGGTCAGCCGGGTCGCCTCGATCTGCATGCGGCCGGCGAAGCGCTGGACGGCCTCGGGGTCGTCGGAGGCGTCCATGACGGCCTCGGAGAGCAGGGAGAGCGCGCCGACCGGGGTCTTGAGCTCGTGGCTGACGTTCGCGACGAAGTCGCGTCGTACCGCCTCGATGCGGCGGGCCTCCGTCAGGTCCTCGACCAGCAGCAGGACCAGGCGGGAGCCGAGCGGAGCCACGCGGGCGGAGACGGCGAGGGCCTCGCCGCGACCGGTGCCCCTGCGGGGCAGGTCGAGCTCGACCTGGCGTATCTCACCGTCCCGCCTGGTGTCCCGGGCCATCTGGAGCATGGGCTCCACGGCGAGCTTGCCGCCGCGGACCAGCCCGAGGGCGTAGGCGGCGGAGCTGGCTTTGACTACGGCGTCGGCCTCGTCGAGGACGACGGCCGAGGAGCGGAGCACGGACAGTACGGTGTCCACGCCGGGCGGGAGTACGGGATCGGTGTGCAAGGAAGTCCTGGTGGGTCGCTTCTGGTCGCGTTCGCTCCAGCGGAACGCCAGCACGGCGATGACACCGGTGAGCACCCCGGCGATCGCTGCCGCTGCGGCGACCGCCGCGTTCACGTCCATGCCTCAAGGTTAGGCATGCCGTACGACATGGCCACAGCCATGGGAGTGCGACCTCGAACACTCGTCGCCCAGAGTTCACCTTGGAGCCAGTACCGGTTCATTTGTGGTGGCAGAAACGGACGCGTCCGGGGCAGAACGTGGGAGCGTGGGGATCGTGGGGGTTCGCACCGCCGGTCTCAGCACGGGCGCGCGAGGTGCCACGGCCCCGGCACCCCGGAACACACGTACGAGAGGGAACCCTGATGCGGGACGCGTACCACGAGGAACTGGACTCGATCGGCGACGGACTGGTGGAGATGGCCCGGCTGGTCGGGTCGGCGATCGGGCGCGCCACGACCGCCATCCTCGACGCCGACCTCAAGCTCGCCGAGAGCGTCATCGAGGCGGACCAGAAGGTCGACGAACTCCACCACGACCTGGAGGCGCGGGCGATAGCCCTGCTCGCCCGCCAGCAGCCGGTGGCGACGGACCTCCGTATCGTCGTCACGTCGCTGCGCATGTCCGCCGATCTGGAGCGCTCCGGCGACCTCGCCCAGCACGTGGCGAAGCTGGCCCGGCTGCGCTTCCCCGCCCGGGCCGTGCCGCAGGACCTGCACGCCACCATCCTGGAGATGGGCCAGCTCGCGCAGCGCCTGATGGCCAAGGCCGCCGAGGTGATCATCACGAAGGACGTCGACCTCGCGCTCCAGCTGGAGCAGGACGACGACGAGATGGACCTCCTGCACCGCACCCTCTTCCAGCACCTGATCGACGACCGCTGGAAGCACGGCATCGAGACGGCCGTGGACGTCACCCTGCTCGGCCGCTACTACGAGCGGTACGCCGACCACGCCGTGGCCGTCGCCAAGCGCGTCGTCTACCTGGTCACGGGCGAGCACGCGGACGAGCTCCAGGCGGACATCCAGTCGGCGACGGGCGTCGAGGGCGCCTAGCCCTCCGGGGGCCGGGGCGGGTCTCCTCCCGTACGGGGCACGACGAGGGGCCGGCGCGAAACACGTTCGCACCGGCCCCTCGACGACGGTCGTACCGGTCGCTCGGGTCAGCCGCACTGGCACGGGTTGCCCGACTGGCACCCGCAGCCGCAACCCGAGCCGCAGCCGCACGCGCCGAACAGCGGCAGGCTCTTGATCTCGGCGGGCTGCTCGGTCTCGCGCTCCTGCGTGGGGTCCGGGTTCGTGCTGGGGGATTCGGCCATGGGTCCCTCCTAGACGCTGGGGCAGGGATGCCCTCGCCCATTCCATGCCCGCTCCCCTGGGCGCATCAACGGCGCACGGAGGCGCCCACGCCCCTCGCCTTCGAGCCCCCACCGCCGAAAGCTCCGGCTCCCGTGACCGCCCCGGTGGGCGACGAGGCCCGGCGAAGGCGCCGGCGGCGCGGTCGGGCCGGCGGGTCAGGCCGGCGACTGCGCACGCCGGTGCAGATCCTCCAGCGCGTTCTCCGTACTGCTCCTGCGGTACCAGTCCAGCCACTCCCCCGCCTCCCGCGCGACTCCGTCCAGCGCGGCGAGTTCGCCCGGGGTGTGGGTGTGGCCCGGGAGGGTGTGGTGGGTGGACACCACACCCTGCGGACGGCCGGCGGCGCCCGGGATGGGCGTGCACTGCACGGAACGGCTGTGGACGGCGAGCACCGCGGCGCGCGAGGGCTCGTCGAAAACGGAGGTGGTCACCACGTCGTCCACCACCACCCGCGCGCTCTTGCGGGCCGCCTGACCGCAGGCGGTGGCGGTGTCGTCGATCATCGCGAAGAAGCGCACGAACTCGGCGGAGTATCCGCAGTGCGACTCCATCCGCAGGGTGTGGTCGTCGGCGTCGATCAACTGCACGTTGGCCATGTCGGTGTGCGTGATCCCGCAGACCGCGTCCCGCAGCGCGCCGAGGAACGCGGGCAGCGACAGCGACCGGTCCCGTGGGCCACTGACGAAGCGGACGGCGGGCGGGGCGGCGGGGCCGTCGCCGGGGAACCACTCCTCGCCGGGTCGCGGCGGTGGCGTGTGCGCGAGGGCGGCCGCGAGTTCGACGGTGGCCAGCCCGTGCGCCCGGGCGACGGACCGCAGCAGCGCGCGGGCACGGGTGGGGCCACGCAGGCCGTAACGCTCCGTCAGCACGCCCTCGGCCCGGGCGTCCAGGGCCCTGCCGAGTACGGCGTGCCGCAGCCTCAGGGCGTCGGCGCGCAGGTACCGGTCGGAGAGGTCGGGGTCGGTCACGACGGGTGCGGCGACCGCGGCGGCGATCACGGCGGCGAGTGCCGCGGCCACCGACGCGTACTGCTCCGGCGCCGCCCGGTCCGCGGCGGTGCGGGCGAGTACGGCGGCGGCCTGCGGCGGACAGCCGGCGAGGCGCAGGGCGCGACCGTGCGCGGCGCCCGTCCGCGCGGCACCGCAGAGGACCTCGGCACCGGCGGGCGACAGCAGGCGCAGTCCGCTGAGGTCGACGACGAGCTGGGCGGGGCCCGCGGCGGCGAGCGCGGCGGCGAGTCCGTCACGGGAGGCGGCGTCCACGAAGCCGCTGAGCGCCAGGACCGTCAGCCGGCCACCGGCGAGTCCGGGGACGGCGAGGTCGGCCACGGTGTCACAGGTGAAGTGCTGCATGGCCGCTCTCCCCGCGTCGGGAGGCCACGTGATCCGGCGGGTCCCGGGGGCCGGGCACATCGTCCCGGCGCTTCTCAGCGTAGTCCCGGTGGGCGGGTTCGGGGCGGGCCGTCCGGCCGGGAGGACCCAGCCGGTGCCCGTCACTTCTCGCGGGCGACGGCCAGGATGTCCGCGGCGGGGAGCGCGCCCCGGACCACGGAGTGCGCGGTGTCGACGAGGCGCCGGTGGTAGCGGTCGGCGTAGCCGCGCAGCGCGGCGCGCGCCTCGGCCATGGAGAGGTGCTCACGGCCCATCACCGTTCACCGTCCCTTCCCTCGTCCTCGCCGTCACGCCCGCTCCCACCGCCGTGCGGCCCGCCACCGCCGGTCTCGCGGCCTTCGTCACCGGCGTACGGTCCGCCTTCGCCGGCCGCGCGCCTCTCCTCACCGGCGTACGGCTCATCGGCGTACGACCCGCCGTAACCGGCCTCCCGCGCGTGCGCGCCGGCGCCGTCCCCGCTCGGGCCCGGACCGACCGGCTCCGGGCGGAAGCGGAGCTTGCGGGCGAGGACTTCGCGGGCCAGCTGGCTGACCGTACGTCCGTCGGCGAAGGCACGGGCCCGCAACCGGTCCAGCGCCTGCTCGGGGTCCACGTCGAGCTGCACCATCACCATGCCGACCGCCTGGTAGACCTCGGTGTGGTCGGCCTCGGAGGCCGCCACCCACGACGCTGCCTCGTCCTCCGCCTCGCCCTCGGCGTCGGCGTGCGTCGCGGCCTGCAGGTTCATCAGCGCGTAGGTGACCGCGTCCCGCATCCACAGCGCGGTCCGCAGATCCTGCTCCACCAGACCGCCCGCGCGGTCGCTGTACAGGTCGAGCGTGCCGACCGCGGCGCCGCTGACACCGAGCGGCAGGGAGAACACGGCGCGGACACCGAGGCCCACGGCCTCGTGCGCGAAGATCGGCCAGCGGCGGACGTCGGGGCCCTGGGTGAGGTCGGCCGCGACGACCGGGGCGCCCTGTTCGAGGGCGGTCTGGCAGGGGCCGTCGCCCACGGTGTACTGGAGCTCGGCCAGCCGGGCGGCCACCCGGTCACTGGCGCACCAGGTGATGCGTACGCCCTTGCCGCCGGAGATCGACACCGACGAACCGGTGATCGGCAGCAGCCGGACGCACGCCTGGCACAGGGCGCCCGGCTCCCGCCCGGGGTCGTCGGCGCCGCGGGCGGCGGCGCCCAGCGTCTCGCTGACCCGGAGCCAGGCCTCCGTCTCGGGCGGCAGACCACGCCCGGCCGAGAAGGGCTCCTCGGGCGGCATGGTCATCACCCCCGTCGCGGCTCACGATCAGCAGACATGAATCCACCTGTATCCCGTCGGGCCCACCGGTTCCGGGGCCGTCCGCACACCGAGTTCCCAGCCCACGGAAATTAACAGTGCGGTTCCGCCGTCGCACACGGCCGACGCGGCCCGTAGGATCTGCTCGCTTCCGGCTCCGGGGAACGCTTCCGGCTCCGGGGAAAGGCGGGCATCGTGCGGGGTGCGGGACGAACCGCGGGGCGGTCCAGCCGGGTGCCGGCACTCGCCGTGTCGCTGGCCCTGCTGGCCGGATGCGGCGACGGCCGGGGCGATCCGCCCGCGCGTCCGAACGCCGAGCAGGAGATCGAGAGCTGCGTGACCAGATCCGGGATCCTGGTGGCCGACCTGGACGGGGACGGCACGGCCGACCGCGTCTCCCCCTCCTACACGGGCGCCGACCTGACCATCACCTTCGGCGCCGGGGGCGGCCGGGGCACCGAGGTAGGGCCCCGGGACCTGGTCGGGGGCCGCGGCGAGGGCGCGGAGGACGTGGTGGCGGTCGTGGCCGACTTCGACCAGGACGGCTGGAACGACCTCTTCGTCGCCGCCACGGACGCCTTCAGCGGCGACAGCCCGATTGAGCCCTCCGTCTCGGAGCTGCGGCTCGGACCGTTCTCGGCACGCGGGAGGGGGCAGAGCGATCACCACGTCGACCTGACCGAGCCGCGCGCGGCCGCCGTCGCCGACTACGACCACGACCGCTACCCGGACCTCGCGGCCTACGGCCACGCGGGCGACGGTGTCTACGCGACGACAGCCCGCCTGGGCAGCGCGCAGGGCCTCGACCGGAAGTCGGACGACACCAACAGGAAGTACCTGAAGGAAGCCGACCAGACCGACCAGGAAACCCCCGCCTCCATGCCCAAGGCCGACCTGAGAACCTTCTACCCGACCTGCACGGGCAGCACGGGCAAGGGGTGACCGCGCCCGGCAGCGCTGTCGCCTGAATGGCGCGTGCCACCCACATGGGTGAAGATCAAGGTGGTTAGTGCCCCAATCCAGGCATTCCGTGAAAGGGGAACCACATGAGCATTCGACGAATCCTCGCCGCCGTCTTCGCCACGGCGGCCCTCGCCGGACTCGGCCTCACCGGCGCCGCCACCGCAACCGCAGCCACCGCACAGGGTGCTCCGTCCTACGTCACCCCTTCTCAGTGCAGGGACGGCGGCGGAACGCCCGCGATCAACGAGATGGGCAACTACTGCAAGGGCGGAACACACAACGGGGAGCAGGTCGACTGAACCACACGAGGCGCCCCGCAGCCACGCGCCGCGGGGCGCTTCCGCGCGAGCAGCCGGAAGAGGGCCCGGAGGACTCATGAAAATGCCCCCGATCCGCGCGGAGGGCGCAGAACAGGGGCATGATCGCGAAGGCTGCTTCTTCTTGCCCTGGGCCTTGCCGGGGATCGTGGTGAGCTGGGTTTTTGCTGATCAGGGGCAGTGGGGTCGTGCGCCTGGTGGTCGCCGTTGGTCGTCATTGGCCACTGCCGAGCAGCCTCGGACGGCCCAGGGACGGCCCAGCTTCGGCGCGCTCGCCAACCTAGCTGTGTCCCCGCTGGCCTGAGCCATGCTGCCGGCCGTCGGGGGACACAAGGCGCTACGGCGGAAGCAGATAGGTAGCACCTTGGGCGATGACCCCTTCGTCCCGAACTATCGGCTGGACGGCCATTGCGGTCCGGGATGCTGGTCGTAGGGTCATCGAAGGCCTTGGCCAGTCGGCTGAGGTTGTGCTGGTAGCTGTACTCCGCTGCTGTACTGCACCTGTCCTGGCGCGCTGGAGGGGCAGTCGTAGCGGCCTCCCACAGACCGTCTCGCGGCGCACTTACGCAGCAGGGGCTCTGGCCGTATGGTCCCCTCCTGGCAGATCGATGATCGGCGGGGGCATGTCAGGACAGCTGTTCACCTTGATCGGTGTGATCATCGGCGCGGTCGCGTCCTACGTGGGCGGAGCCTTGACGGAGAGATCTCGGTGGCGACGCCAACTCTCCACACGATGGGACGAACGCCGCCTGGAGTGCTACCTCCGATATGCCGACGCGGTCAAGAGGTTCACCTCGTTGGCAGGCCGTCTTGCTGCCGGCAGGGGACTCTTCGATCTGCCTCAACCACTTGCCCCGGAAGCCGGCCTGGAGCTGATGGCCGAAGCCGAACTGGAGCGCGGCTACGCATTCGAGGCCGTCCTACTCATGGGAGACGCGGAAACCATCTCCGCAGCGAGAGCGCTGCAGCGCCACGCTTGGGTGCTGGAACAGTTCGTCCGTGAGATGCGCCCAGGAACGCCGGAGGACTGGAGGAGGGCGTTTCGGGACTTCCAGGAGAAGCGTGACGAGTTCTACCTCGCCGCACGCAATAGCCTTGGAGTGCATGCAGAGTTCCGGCTGCGATCTGAAGACCCGGCCATCCTCAGCCCGGATCCCCGCTACACCTAGTCAGTAAGCAGCAGGACTTCCAGGTCGCTTGCCTAGCCCTCGTACGGGTGCGTGCAGCTGCGCTCATTACAGCGAGGGCCGTGCGTGGCGCTGACCACCGCTTTAGGAGTTCGAGCGACGGGTCGCTACTGCAGGCTACGGTGAAGGGCGCGTTGGTGTAGCTGACTGCTGGGGACCGGGACCGTGTGCCGCCGTTGATGTCAGGCGTGGATGTCAGACGGACCCAGGCGCGATACTCAGGGCGCGGTAGTCGTACCCGTCTTACTTGAAGCCAGGGGCTTCCCACGTGAGGTCAACCTGTTGTCCGGGCGACAGCGTACGGAAGCCAGGCAGCTGGAGATTGGAGTAGTGGCCGAAGCAGCCGCCGGGAGTCTCGGGGGAGTCGAGCACGCCCCACCCTTCTTCGTCGTTCCACTCACGGACCGTCGCAGTCACCATGGGCGACACCCTACGGACTCCGTCTGCGCCGGCGCACTTGGTACCTCAGCTTGGGAAGCTTGGGTGCTCCAGAGGAGATCCTGCCTCTGACCTGCGCCGTTACGGCCTCGACGCCTGGCTGGCCTGTTCGCGATACACCCATGTACGCCGTAGTTCCCCGCTGGATCTGGCACTTGTCTGGCACGACCTCTCGCCTCGGAGCAGGGGTCAGGGGTTTGCGCTGTTGCGGACCAGAGGGCGCAGGGCACCGTGAAATGGGAAGGGGAAAGCCCCCACCATCCGGCTCGTTCGGACGGCGAGGGCCTTGGGTGCCCATGCGATCAGTTGTTGTTCTTCATGGTGGAGCCGGTTCCTCCCGGCTCCTTCGGAGCCCAGCTGGGAGCTTGGGTGGCGTCCTTGAAATCGGTCGACTTCATCAAAATCCGCCAGTCCTCCTTGCCCGCATCGCCGTCGAGCCGAACGGTGAACTCTTTGAACTGGTGGGTGCCATGGAAGTACAGGACAACGACTTGGCGTTCTGAACCGTCGTTATAGAAATCGCCTGTCACTTTGCCGCGGGCGCCGGCTCCGAAGCCCTTGATCCAGTTCTCGGCGGTCTTTTGGGCTACCGCATCGCTGCTGTCGCTGGTCGCCAGCTTGCGGAGCTCAGCCGTCTTGCCGTCGGCGATGTCCCACACGAGCTCTTGCATCACCAGCAACGAGCCGGTGGAGGGGTAGCCGACCACGTGCAACGGCTCGTGGTCGGCGTACGCCTGCTCGTAGGACGCGCCCGGCCCTCTGGCATCAGCAGAGCTGCTGCCGAGAAGAGCACATCCAGACGTCAGCAACACTGCTGCTGCCATCCATCCGGCCGCTGCATGGCTCTGCTTGAACCAGGGCATCTCACGTTCCTTGCTATTAGCGGGTCTTGGGCCTGACGATCGTGACCTTCTCGATCGGGTTCGAGGTGTGACTGTACCGATTGATCACTTCGTGGAGAGTGGTCTGGTTCTTCAGGCCATGCTGCACGATCCCCGCGTGCCCCTGCACCATGGAGTAGACGATCGCCACGTGGTTGTAAACCCTCTCCTTCTTCCACTTGAAGAAGACGAGATCCCCCACCTTGGCGTTGTACTCGTGCGGTTGGATCGCGCCGTTCCGCCACTTGGTCACATGCCGCCGGAGGTAGTCCGCGCTCGTCCAACTCCAGCTCTTGCCAAACCCGTACCTACCCTGCCACCAAGCGTTATCTGCCTTGCGGCCGCCGGGGCGCATCTTCATCCCGCCCCCGTGGTACAGAGCCTTCGAGACGAAGTTGGCGCAGTCCGTCCTGTACTCCCACCGAGTGTCCAGGTTGTTCCACGCCCAGTTGGCCGTTCCGTCGCCGCTGATTGCTGCGGCTGCGGCTGCCGAATCTGCCGAATCTGGCGACGTGGACGCCGGGTCGGCGTCAGGGCGATAGATGCCTTCATCGACGAGCGGCTGCGGCTCCTCCTCCTGGTCGGCGGGGATCTTGCCGTTTGCATCAGGAAGGTGCGGATCGGCTGAAGGGGCGGGCCACCCTCTTGAGGTCCACACGGAGTCGGCGACCGCTGCGGAGGTGTTGTCGCCAACGTCTGTGGAGGCGTCGTCGGCAGCGCTTATAGAGGCGTCGTCGGCCGCGCTTATGGAGGCGTTCGCTGTTTCTGTAATGGCTCCGGTGGCGTCGGGAACGTCTGTGGAGGCGTGCGCTGTTCCTGTGACGGCGCCGGCGGCGGTGAGGGCAAGCACTGCTGCGCCGGTGATCGTACGGCCGAGCTTGTTGCGCAAGAGTCGGGTTCCTTCCCCCTGTGATGGGTCCCGGCCGCCCGTTGGTCGGATCGGTGCGGCTTTCGGGTCACGTTGGCTATGAGGATGGAGAGACGGATGCGCAGGTTCCCAATTGGCCGGTTTCGAGCGGCAGCCGAGCCGGAGCACCTGGGTGAAAGGCGGAGGCGTCACCTCTCCTCAGCAGGTGGGGTGACGCCTCGTAGCCGCAGGTGGGCTTGCTACTCCTGAGCAGCTTCAAGGGCACGCTGGATGTGCTCGTTCGCGCGTTGCTGGCTGCGGTGAAACGCCTTCGCGTAGAAGCGGAAGAGGACAGCGATGCTGTGGCCTGCTCGGCGTGCGACTTCTGCCGGGAGACACCAGACTCAAGCCAGAGCGAGACGCCCGCGTGCCGCAGGGAGTACGGCAGGTCAGACAGAGGGGAGGCCGCTTCAGATTCGGTCCGCACGGCGAGTCGAGCAGCCTTCCAAGCCTCCCCGTAACCTCCCCGTACTCCTTGGACAGCAGGCCGCCGCCCTGGGCTGCACGGAACAGCCGGCCGTCTTCAGTGGTACCGAACTCCTTGATGTGCCCGCGGACCAGGCGCACGAGGACGGGGGGAATCGGCACAGGCCGGGTCGCCTTGCGCGCCCGCTTCTTCAGGCCGCACGTGTCGAACGACTCGCCCGTGTCGCACTCCTACACCTCAGTCTCGGTGCCGACCGCCGAGGACCAACCCGCCCGCACCTTCCGCTGGGGCACCCAGCTCGACGTCCGCCCCGTAAAGGCATTCGGTGACGGCTCCGACATCACCGAACAGGCCGTCGCCTCCTACGTCGCCAAGTACGCCACCAACAGCGCGAGGAAGTGGCCGCCTGATGGCTGGACATATCCAAGACCGCTGGTACAACACCGAGACGGGTCCGGATGGAATGACCCACCGGACCAAGACAGAGCGACATGGCTCGGGCATGCGCTACCGGGCGCGGTACGTCGGTCCCGACGGCACCGAGAAGTCCAAAAGCTTCCCCGACCGACAGAAGCGGCTTGCTGATCAATGGTTGGCGCACGTCGAAGCGGACATGGCGCGCGGGCAGTACATCGACCCGCGCGCGGCCCGGATCACCTTCCAGCAGTACGCCGAGCGGTGGGTCGCCACGCAGGGGGCCGACCCGAACACGCAAGCCTCGATGGAGTCGCAGTTACGGCTACACGCCTTCCCCTATCTCGGCTCGCGTCCACTCGGCTCCTTCCGGCCGGCGCACATCCGCGACTGGGTGCGGCAACTCCAGGACAACGGCGTCCGTGGGTCGTACGCCCGGACCATCTACTCCAACGTGCGGGCGGCGCTCAGCGCGGCAGTGGACGACGGCCATCTCCCGCGCAACCCCTGCGCCGCCCGGTCGGTCCGACCGCCGACCGTCGACAACAAGCGCGTCGCGCCCCGGACGCCCGAGCGAGTCTTCGCCGTCCGGGCCGCCATGCCCGAGCGCTTCCAAGCCATGGTCGACCTGGGCGGCGGCTGCGGGCTCCGTCAGGGCGAGACCTTGGCGTGGCCGTCGACGCGATCGACTTCACCTCGGACATGCTCCACGTGGTCCAGCAACTGAAGCTGAGCCGCAGCAAGGCCGTGTTCGCCCCGCCGAAGGGCGGCAAGCTTCGGGACGTCCCGCTAGCAACTTTGCTTGGAAGTAGATCTCCATTACGTGATTCGCGTTACGGATTCAGTTTCACAGTTCCAAATTACGCATCACGTTTTCGTCTAGACGATTACGCCTTCCGAATCTCGTTTCACATTTCGTGAACCCGAATCTCTTCCGAATGAGATTTCGCGGCAAAGTTCCGCACCGCATCGCTTCCGACATCCACGCTCCCGAGTGTGGCGGCAAGCTCGCTGCCAAGACGGCAAGGCCTAGCGCAGCCTTGGGCGGGGTGCTTGAAGTTGATGCCTACGCGAGCACTCGCAGGTATCAGAGTGGACCCAACACCCGATACTCCTCGCCGATTAATAGGGTAGATATAACGCCCTGAGCTGAGGCTTTTTGTCAACTGCCTGACGGGGTGTATGTTCCTCCTACCCAAATAGCGGAGAGGCCGCCCGTGCAGGGGCGGCCTCTCCTTTCCATGGGATCGGTTATTGCCTAGAGATGGAGCAACACATGACCCACATGGAGAAGGCCATGGTGCCACGCCGAGGCGTCCGCATCGACCTCACCCTCCGCCCCCTGCCGTCCCCGCTCATTGGTCTCGGCGGCGCTTGGCTGGGCATCCGGTCCGGTGCTGACGTAGCCGTCGTTGCCTTGGCGGCACTCCTCGTCGCGGTCCGCGTGAGCATCCGCCGCATCTGAGCCCGACGGCCCAGACACGGCCCCAGACACAGAAGAGCCCCCTCCTGGCAGCAAAACCGCAGGTAGGGGGCTTCTTCGGTCTGGGTTACTTCTTCTTGCCCTGGGTTTCGACCGCCCGCATTTTGGCCCTGATCAACGGGGCGTGCACCGCAACTGACCTGTGGTCGGTCGGTTGTTGGTGGTCGTTGTCTGTCGTTCCTTGTTGACCTCGGAGGTTCCAGACAGGTTCCGGCTTCCCGACTGCTCAGATATCTGTCTGAGCAGCCTGGTATGCCTCGTATTGAGTCCAGGCACGTTCGAGCGTCTCGATAGCCGCGTCGATGGCGCCGCGCTCTTCGAGGTAGTCAAGCTGGCCCTGCCTTCCCTTGCGTGAGGGCCAGTCGGGGTCAGCGGAGACGTCCCGCGCGAGATCCCCTATGGCATTGCGCTGATCGGCGTGGGTCTTCGACCATGCGGTGAAGCTCTTCGGCTTGGGCATATCAGCATCCTTCCGCCGCCGTGTCTGGGCTAACCCACGGGCCTGGTCCGCTTGTCGCTTGTCTTGTCGCTTGTCGGCTCGCAGGTCAAAGCCCGTTCCGGGCCATCCCGCAGTGCGGCCCTCTCTCTTCACGACAAGCGACAAGACAAGCGACAAGGGCATCAGCGGTGCCGGCGCGCCCGGCGGAGGAAGGGCAAGAACGAACGGCCTACGGCCGCGCGTCCCTTGGCAGCTCGCTGCGCTCGCGCGACGACCGCCGCCAGGGCAAAGGCCGTGGCGCTTCTCAGGGCGCCTAGACCCCAATCGGGCGGGATGGCGACCCGGCGTAATGACCGCGCGCACAAGCAAGAGGAGCACGCCCCGCCCGGTGGTGCTCCTCTTGCTTGTGGACGCGAGGGCGGCAATCCAGGGGGCGGCCGACTCGCCCCCCGCCTGGAATGCCGTCCTGGGGACCCTCCAAGCGGCGGACGGCAGGCTTGGGTGAGCGTCGTCGGGCCTGTTCCGTTCTGCGCGGCTCACCTCGGCTCTTCAGTAGGGGACGGTCGTTCGTGCCGCGCCCCCTGAAGAGCCATCCTTCACTCTCTTACTAGAGAGTTGAGGGAAGATAGCGTCCGCAGCGTCCGCCGGCCATCACTCGTCCCGTCTGACCTGCACTGTTCCTGTGGACGCTGAACAAAATGTTTAGCGTCCGCTAGTGTCCGCAGCGTCCGGTCACCCTCTGCCACTAGGAGCATGTTTCTGCAGGTCAGGGCCGCTCTTAAAAGAGGGAGGGGTGCGGACGCTGCGGACACTGAGCACTCCGGAATGCCGAAGAGACCACCCCTGGCGGACGGGGGTGGTCTCTTCGTCTGTCGCAACGAACTCGCCGGGAGCGCGCGACGGTGCTCGGGAGCTCCGACGGCCGTCGCGCGCGAGCGCAGCGAGCTGCCAAGGGTCGTGCGGCCGTAGGCCGTTCCTTCTATTGCTGGGGCAGAAAGCCGGGCGCCGCCTGTCCCAGCTCGTGCAAGTGAGCGAGGTAGCCCTGAGCGGCGGGCTCGGATGCGTACCGGCGCCGCACCTCGGCCGCCAACTCTCGACTCGTCATGATCAGCGATGGGACCGACCGGCGGTCCCCTTCGAGGGCGCGCTCCCCCATGATCAGTGCCTGCTCAAGGTCGCCCTCCCGCGCGGCTGTCACACCGAGCGTGACGCGTGCTTCCGCGTTGCGCATGGGTGAGCGCTCCATGCCGTCGAAGTCCGTCCCCGCCCGCAAAACTTCCTCGGCTAGCGTCCGGGCCAGCTTGTCCTCTCCGACCAGGCGGTAGCAGTCCATCGAGTAGAAGTCGAACTTCGCCGGGTCCACTACGAAGTGGTTGTCCAAGTTCTCTGGGTGCGGCATGCCTTCAAGCAGGTTGCGTCCCCTGTCGAGCGCCACCTCAACTCGCCGCCGGTCCCCGAGTCGGGCCCACGCCTTGGCCTCCTGCCCGGCAAGCTGCACGGCTACACCCTGATGCGCAGCCAGCTCGGTTCCGGCCTGCGCCGCCGCGATGACCCCGCGATAGTCCCCCGTGGTGAGCGCGAACCAGGCTCGCATCTCGTGCGCCCATCCGGCGATTTCCGCATGGTCCGCCTCGGTTGCCAGCGATAGCGCCGCCTGCCGCGTCGACTCGGCAGCGTGCCGGGCGCCCGTGTCGTACTCCACGCACCCGACAAGGAGCGCGAGCCAGCCGGACAGGGCTAGCACCTCGCGGTGCTGCGAGAGCGTGAGGCTCTTCGAGTGCAGCTCTACAACGCGACGCAACCACTGTCGCCCCTCGATGAGGAGTTGTTCGCTCGGCATGAACGGGTACTCCGAGCAGAGCCGGTCCGTAGTGATCCGCAGCGCATCAAGCGTGGCCGCGTCAACGTCGGACCGGTTGAGGCGGCTCACGATCTCCAGCGTCTCCATACCGCTCGCGGCCAGGATTTCCTTGTCCCCATCCCGACGCGCCGGCGCGGGAAAAAGCGCGTGCGTCACGGTGCCGAACACCGCCGCGATGAGCGGCCGATAGAACTCGTTGGGGATCTGTCCAGACTCCCACCGCTTCCACTGCCGGATCAGGCTGTCATCTGCGGGGAGCTCTTCCTTCGCGTGGGCCCGGAGAGCTTTCACCGCGTCTCGCTGGGACCATTCGCGAGCCGCCCGCTCGGCCGCGATGCGTCGCGCCCACGCGGGCCTGTCGTCGCTCATACGTCCTCCTCCGAGTGCCTACCCGCTGAGTCTTGCGCCTCGCCCCCGGGGACAGGGAAGGGGACACCGAGGTGACACCGGACATGTCCCCTGCTCACGCATCCGCCCCCTCAGTGTCACTTACGCCACACGCTCCGTTCCTCGCATGCTGGTTGCAGATCACGCACCACCCACGGTGGAGCGCTCTTCGAGTGCTTCCACCCGTTCAGTCAACGCCTGAATCAGGGAGCGGATTTCATTGATCTCGTCGCGCACGTCGTTTTGCGGAGCGGTCCCGTCACCGACGAAGTTACCGAGGTTCCCGGCCGATACGACTAGGCCCTCGGACCGGAGCATGGCCAGCCCGTTTTGGATGGTCTGGCTCGCGTACCCGAAGCGGTCGATCAGCTCTCGCTGTGACGGGAGCTTGTCACCGGGCTTCATCCGCTTGATGTCCTCGCGCAGCGCGTCCGCGACCTGCACCGCTTTGGGCTTGGGCCCTCCTGTGACAGTCATGCCCTGAGCGTACCCACCACAGCGAACTAGTGCACACCACTCCACGGGGGTTGTGCACCACAGCAGACTAGTGCAAGCTAGTCATCGAGCGGGCGCTCCCAGCAGGGAGCGATTTCCGCGAAAAGTCCTGGTCACGCCAGGAAAAGCAAGGAGCGGCCTCCACCGCCAAGCAGATAGCCGCTCCCTGACCCTCAAGGGGTACATCCATCATGCCTGGAACTGTCACGGAACGCGGCGCAGCGCAGGTCGCAGCTCTTTCTGAGGCTGACAAGGAGCGGTGGGGGAGGCTGTTTGAGCAGTACCACCCCTGGGTGGTCCGGCGGCTGAGCGCTCGCCTGTCGGATCACGCGCTGGCGGAGGACATCGCCAGCGAGGTGTTCATTCGACTGGGCAAGTCCCTCCCCACCTTGGACCCGGCCCGCGACGACCGCCTGTACGCGTGGCTGGCCACCATCTCCCGGGGCCTGGTCGTCGACCACTGGAGGTACGCCCGGGTCCGGTGCGAGGAGCTGAGCCGATCGGCCGACGACACCGACGGGGCGCCTTCCATGCCCGAGGCGGTTGCCACGGACGCGCTGTCGTGCCCGGAGGAGACGGTCGTGCAGTACGCGGAGGTTCGCCGCCTGCTCCACCTGCTGCCGGCGAGTGAGCGTCAGGCGCTCACTCTGCACGCGCTTGACGGGCTCTCGACCGTGGAAGCGGCGGCGGTGATGGGTGTGAGCCGGAGGACCGTGCTCAACCGGCTGCACGCGGCCATGGCTGTCCTGCGGCCTGTGATGCAGGAAGGCCCTGCGGAGCTGTGGGAGGACGTCGCGCGTCGCGCCGCTCTGTGCGAGGCGTCCACGGGCCGCGCATTCACCTCCGCCGACCTGGTTGAGCGACACAAGGTCGCCGTTCCTCAGAGCCCGGCCAAGTGGCGGACGCTCTTCTCCGAGCTGCGCAAGGAAGGCGTCATCCGCCAGGCTGGCCCCGGGAAGAACCGGATGACCGCCTGGGTCGGCGTGAGCGTTTCCGGGCAGACCGTGGCCAGCGACCGCATGGCGGTTGCGGCATGAGGCACGGCCACCCGCTCAACTCGACGCGGCGGCGCGTGCGCAAGGAACAGCTCGCGCGCCGCCATGGGCAGCGCTGCGCCTACTGCCTCCGCCCGTTCATCGACCTGAGTGAGGCCACCCTTGACCACATCGCGCCGCAATCGCTGTGGCGTTCATGGTCGGTCACCTCGCTCATGCTGGCCTGCGCCGACTGCAACAAGGCCAAGGCCGACCGACTCCCGCTCTCCCTCGCCCTCGTCCTGCTGGCGTGGATCAATCCGACCGCGCCGGCCGTACGGCCGGTCGACTGGCCGCTGTTGGCCCGACTCGCCGCTGTTCACCAGTCGGCCCTGACCAGCGTGACGAGCCGCGTCACACCCCCCGTCACGCCCGATGCGACCCGCGAACGGTCTACCCCTAATCAGCACAAATCGACCCACCGTGCCTGCGTGCGGTCGACCGTGCGGCCCGATTGTCTGCGTGCGCCCCGCCCAGTACGGGAGTGCGCGGGCCCGACCGGAGAGGCGGTGTTCGCATGAACACGATGAACGGCCGCATGAACGGGTCGGCCCGACCCGTGAACACCGTGAACACCACCGTGAACGAGTCGACCGACTCCGTGAACACCCCCAAGAGTCGGGCGGCAGTCGACCCGACCCGGTCGACCAACCGGCGACCCGGCCACGGCGACGACGGGGGCAAGAAGCCCCCTGCCGCCGCCCGGATCGTGGAGATGGCACGCGAGCAGTACCGGTTCGTGATGTCCCCCGACGGCCGCCCGTACGCGGTCGCGCTCGCCGGGCCGAACATCGCGCTGCCGCTGCGGAACAAGGGCGGGCTGCGTCAGCGGCTGGCCCGGCAGTTCGCGGACGCCTACCCCGGCGAGGTGGCCTCACAGTCCGCCCTCGCGGACGCCATGACCGTGCTGGAAGGCATCGCGGAGGACACCGACCCCGAACCCGTGCACCTGCGGGTGGGGCGCGACCCGGCCGGCGCCATCGTGGTCGACCTCGGCAGCGCGGACGGCCGCGCGGTCGTCGTCACCGCAACCGGTTGGAACATCGTTGACCGCGCCCCGGTGCTCTTCCGTCGCTCCGGCGCCATGGCCCCGATGCCCGCTCCCGTACTGGACGGCGACGGGCTGGCCAAGCTTCACGCGCTGCTGAACATGGACAAGCCGTCCTTTCACCAGCTCGTCGCGTGGCTCGTGGCCGCGTGGATCCCGGACATCCCGCACCCCGCCGTGGTCTGCAAGGGCGAGCAGGGCACCGGCAAGTCCAAGGCCGCGCAAATGTTCATCAACCTCATCGACCCGTCCCCGGCCGCCAAGCGCAGCCAGCCGCGCGACGAGAAGGCGTGGTCCCGGCAGGCGTTCAGCTCCTGGGCGCTGTGCCTGGACAACATCTCCACCATCCCGCCGTGGCTGTCCGACACCCTGTGCAAGGCGGTGACCGGTGACGGCGTGGTCGACCGCGCCCTGTACACCGATGATGACGTGGTGGTCCTCACCTTCAAGCGGGTGCTGGCCCTGACCACGATCGACGCGGGAGCTCTCGCGGGCGACCTGGCCGAACGCGTACTTATGCTCGACTTGCAGCTCATCGACTCCGAACACCGTCGTTCGGAAGAGGAGCTGGACGCCACCTTCGAGGCGGTACGGCCTGCCGTGCTCGGGGCCCTGTTCGACGTGCTGGCGTGTGTGCTCGCGGTGCTGCCCGGCGTGCGGCTGGAGTCCATGCCGCGCATGGCCGACTTCGCCCGGGTGCTCGCGGCCGTCGACATGACGCAGGGCTGGGACACCCTTGCCGACTACCTGGCCACGTCGGCGAACGTCGCGACCGACGCGATGGAAGGCGACCCCTTCGCCATGGCCATTGCCCACCTGGTCGAGCAGGCGGGCACCTGGCAGGGCACCGCCGGGCAGTTGCTCGAAGCCCTGCCCACCCCGTTGATCCGGCCGCCGAACTGGCCTAAGGACGCCACCCGCGCGAGCGGACGCGTCAAGCGGCTCGCCCCGCTACTGCGATCCATCGGGATCACGGTGGACGACACGCAGCGTAGCCGCGACCGCCACCGTCACCGCCTCCTCACCCTGACCCGCGCACCCGACGACGACACGTCGGAGTCCGCACCCGAACAGGCCTCCATCTGGCCGGAGGTAGCCCCGCCCGGGCACGGTAGAACCTCGCCTGAACAGCCCTGACGTAACCGGAACACCTGCCGGGCCGGGCCGCACACCAGCGGCCCGGACACGTCGAAGCTGCGGACGCTGCAGCCGTCCATCGCCCGCAGCGTCCGCACCAGCGTCCGCACCCCTCACGCTCGCTGACCTGAGACAACGCGATCCGTCGGACGCTAGGTCGCTGCGGACGCTGAGATACACCAACTCTCTAGGACGGCAACCGGCACCACTCCCACGCACCGCCCGAACGGACACGAGGAGTCACCACCACCATGGCCACCGAAGAGCCGACCGACCCGCGCGCCGTCCTGCGCGGCGGCCTCCCGGACCGCTACCTCACCCCCGAAGACCTGGTCACCATGTTCAGCCTCCCGAGTGTCGAGACCGTCTACCAGTGGCGCCGCAAGCGCATCGGCCCGCCCGGCTTCCGCGTCGGCAAACACCTGCGCTACGACCCGGCCGCCGTCCGCACCTGGGTGACCGAACAGAGCGCCCTCGAAGATGCGGCGTGAAGGGTTGCTAGACCTAGCGGGCACGGGTGCTAGGTCTAGCGGCCCCGCTAGCGGCTGATCCCGCCTCTGGCCTGCGACCTAGCGTCTAGCGGCTCGGCTCCGGGGCGCCGCCTTCCGGGCCGGACGCACCTGCCAGGCGGCTCGCCCCGCTCGCTAGAGACCAGCCCGCCGGGGCGGGGAGGCAGCACTCGCCGGGCGGGGGAGCCGGGGAGAACTCCCCAACCGCCTCCCCGCCCCGCATCCCCCACGCTGATCAGCGAAAACAGCACTTCGGGGAGGCGGGGAGGCACCGCCGGAACCCTCCCGAAAACCCCCTTTGGAAGCTCTCCCGAGCCCCTGTCTCTACCTCCCCGCCGCGCCCCGGCAGACGCCGCGCACGGCAGGGAGGCACAGCCTGCCGGCCGAGGGAGGCAGGGAGAACTCCCTGACCGCCTCCCTGACCTACTTTCCCCCACCTGATCAGCGCAGATGGCCTCTCAGGGAGGCAGGGAGGCACGCCTTCAGCACCGCCGAAAACCCCCTCAGGAAGCCACCCTAGCCCCCTATTTCCGCCTCCCTAAGACCCGCCCGAAGGGTGCTACCGGTAGCAGCCATACCCGCTACCGGTAGCACCCCCACTAGCACCCCAAACCCTAGTGATCAGGCCCGCAGCAAGTAGCGGGCCTGGCCCAGCAGCCGCCGAAACGGCCGGACGGGCCCCACCGGGACCCCGCCCCGCCCTGCTACCGAGAAGGGACTCAGCCCACATGGCTGGCCACATCTTCGACCGCTGGTTCAAGACCATCACCGACGCCGACGGCAAGACCAACCGCGTCAAGACCGACCGCCACGGCGTGGGCCTGCGCTACCAGGCCCGCTACGTCGGCCCCGACGGCAACCGCAAGAACAAGTCCTTTGCCGACGGACAGAAGCGGCTCGCCGAGCAGTGGCTGAACGGCATCATGGCCGACGTCGCCCGCGGTGACTTCATCGACCCGAACGCGTCCCGCCAGACGTTCCAGTCGTTCGCGGAGGAGTGGCTTACCAACCTGAGCGGCGACCCCAACACTCGCGCATCGATGGAGTCTCAGCTCAAGCTCCACGCGTTCCCGCGCATCGGCTCACGTCAGCTCGGGTCGTTCCAGCCGAGTCACATCCGCGAGTTCGTGACGCAGCTCGAGGCGTCCGGCATGTCCGGCGCGTACGCTCGCGTCATTTTCTCCAACGTCCGCGCCGTGCTCTCCGCCGCTGTGGAGGACGGATGCCTACGCCGTAACCCTTGCCACTCGCGCACGGTGGCCCCGCCGGCCATGGGCGCGCGTCGCGTCGTCCCCTGGGAACCTGAGCGCGTCTTCGCCATGCGCGGCGCTATGGTCGAGCGCTTCCGGCCCATGGTCGACGTGGGCGCCGGATGCGGTCTGCGGCAAGGCGAGATCCTCGGGCTGTCTGTCGATGACATCGACTTCGAGAGCGGCACCCTGCACGTGGTGCAGCAACTCAAGCTGAGTCTGAGCAAGGCCGTGTTCGCTCCCCCGAAGGGCGGCAAGCTCCGTGATGTACCGCTGCCCGACCCGGTGGCCGACGCGCTCAAAGAGCACATCAAGCGGTTCCCGCCCGTGGAGATCAACCTTCCGTGGATGCGAGCGAACGGCCAGCCGGTTGCCCGGCGGCTCATCTTCACAGGGCCCAACGGCGGGCACGTCTGGCGTACGTCGCTGAACGAAGACCACTGGAAGCCCGCGCTCGCCAAGGTGGGCGTCATCCCGAAGGCCAAGAGCCGTGAGCACGCCGCCGCCCGCGAGCACGGCATGCACGCCCTGAGGCACTTCTACGCGTCCGTGCTCCTGGATGCCGGGGAGAGCATCAAGGCCCTTGCGGAGTACCTCGGGCACTCGGACCCGGGCCTGACCCTCAAGGTGTACGCGCACCTCATGCCGAGCAGTCAGGACCGGGCCCGGAAGGCTCTCGGCAGGGCGCTCCGGCCCCAAGATCCCAAGGGGTGAGGTTCCAGAGAGGTTCCGAAGCGTAAAAACGCCCCTGATCTGCGCTTCCCGCGCAGGTCAGGGGCATGATCACGAAAGCTACTTCTTCTTGCCCTGGTTCTTGACCGCCTCGATCGCTGCCGCGGCCGCCTCGGGGTCGAGGTACTTGCCGCCCGGGGTGACCGGGCGGAAGTCGGCGTCGAGGTCGTAGGCGAGCGGGATGCCCGTCGGGATGTTCAGGCCCGCGATGTCGGCGTCGGAGATGCCGTCGAGATGCTTGACCAGTGCGCGCAGGCTGTTGCCGTGGGCCGCGACCAGGACCGTGCGGCCGGTCAGCAGGTCGGGGACGATCGAGTCGTACCAGTACGGGAGCATCCGGATGACGACGTCCTTGAGGCACTCCGTGCGCGGGCGCAGCTCCGGCGGGAGCGTGGCGTAGCGCGCGTCGTCGAACTGGGAGAACTCGGAGTCGTCCGGCAGCGGCGGGGGCGGGGTGTCGTACGAGCGGCGCCAGAGCATGAACTGCTCCTCGCCGAACTCGGCCAGCGTCGCCGCCTTGTCCTTGCCCTGGAGGGCGCCGTAGTGGCGCTCGTTCAGGCGCCAGCTGCGGTGGACCGGGATCCAGTGGCGGTCGGCGGCCTCCAGCGCGAGCTGGGCGGTGCGGATCGCGCGCTTCTGGAGGGACGTGTGGACCACGTCGGGGAGCAGGCCGGCGTCCTTGAGCAGCTCACCGCCGCGGACCGCCTCCTTCTCGCCCTTCTCGTTCAGGTTGACGTCCACCCAGCCGGTGAACAGGTTCTTCGCGTTCCACTCGCTCTCGCCGTGGC
This sequence comes from Streptomyces sp. 1222.5, assembly GCF_900105245.1. Classification (NCBI taxonomy): domain Bacteria; kingdom Bacillati; phylum Actinomycetota; class Actinomycetes; order Kitasatosporales; family Streptomycetaceae; genus Streptomyces; species Streptomyces sp. 1222.5. The sequence goes on from NZ_FNSZ01000001.1 coordinate 4,147,621, forward strand.
GGAGGAGGATCAGCTTGTACGGTGCGTCGGCCATGCCGTCGAGCCTACCCAAGGTGTTTCGGGGCCGTGGTTCGCCGTCACTCCGTGGACAGCGGGCACGGCGGAGACTGTGGCGCCCCTCACTTTCCCAAGGCCGGGTTAACTCTCGTACAACCTTTCGCTACAACCATCTGTCTGCATATCGCCAGGTTGGTTGAGGGGTTCAGGAAGAGGAGCACAGAGCGTGACCGTGCGTTCTTTTGCCCGCCGCATGCGGCCGAGGGTAGAGCGGAAGGCCGCCGAGCGGGTCTGGCAGCTGCGCACCATGCGCCGCCGTCGCCGGGCCGCGGTCACGGATCCGGTGCTGCGCCCGGTGCGGGTACGCGGCCAGGAGCTGTACGGGCGGGTGGTGGACCGGTTCAGCGCCGCGGAGGCGGCCGCCGCCAACCTCGACCTGGTCGTGGCCGCGCTGGAGCAGGAGGGCGTGCCGTACTTCCTCGTCGCCTCCCGCACCCGCCACGTCCTCGGCGTGAACGTCGTCGACCGGGAGCGCTTCCTCGACGCCCTGGAGGCGCAGAACGCGGGGAAGGCGGTGTTCATCGGCAGGCCGCTGCCCGGTGGACAGCTCAAGCACCCGGCGATGTTCCTGGACGGCGTGCTGCCGGCCCCGCTGCGCACCGCCCCCGTACTGCGGATCGGCGAGAACCACCTCGGGCCGGCGGGCCAGCTGCTCGCCGGGCCGGAGCTCGCCTGCGACGTGGAGTTCTGGGAGGACGGCGGGCAGCTGCTGGAGTCCGCCGACGGCCCGCGGCGCCTGGCCAAGGTACAGCCGCAGGCGTCCGCCGACGTCTTCGCCGAGTCCCTGATCGCCCCGCGCAACAACGGCGTCACGGACGTGCTGCCCGCGGCCGAGCAGAAGCCGGTGACCGTGCGGGTGGGCGAGCGGGAGCTGCCGGCCTTCGCCCCGCTCACCCTGCCGACGGTGAACCAGGTGACGTTCCCCGTGGACGTCGTCTACACCTGGGTGGACGGCGAGGAGCCCGCGATGCGCGCCAAGCGGGCCAGGTACCAGGAGCGCGGCACGGCGGAGATCCTGGACAAGGAGACCAACGCCTCCCGCTACACCAGCCACGACGAGCTGAAGTACTCCCTGCGCTCGCTGGCCATGTACGCCGACTTCGTCCGGCACATCTACATCGTGACCGACGGCCAGAAGCCGCACTGGCTCGACGACACCGCCCCCGGGATCACGGTCGTCGACCACCGCGACATCTTCCCGGCGGACGTGCTGCCGGTGTTCAACTCGCACGCGATCGAGACCCGGCTGCACCACATCCCGGGCCTGTCGGACCACTACCTGTACTTCAACGACGACGTGTTCGTCGGCCGCCGCATCACCCCGGAGCACTTCTTCCACGGCAGCGGCCTGATGAAGATCCCGGTGTCCCCGCTGAAGATCGGCGTCGGCAAGCCGCACGCCGAGGAGACGGCCACCAACTCCGCCAGCAAGAACGTACGGCGGCTGCTGCTGGAGAAGTTCGGGCGGATCACGACGAACAACTTCATGCACACCCCGCTGCCGCAGCAGCGCGAGACGCTGCGGACGCTGGAGGAGCTGTTCGCCGAGGAGATCGGCCGGACCACGGCGTCCCGGTTCCGCTCGCCGTCGGACATCGCCATGACGGCCCCGCTGCTGTACCAGTACGCGCTGATGACCGGCAGCGGTGTGGCGGGCAGGTTCAGCTTCCGCTACGTCAACATCAGCCGCCCGGACGCCGAGCGGCGTCTGACCGACCTGCGCCGCAACCGCCGTTTCGACTTCTTCTGCCTCAACGACGTCGACGTGCCGCCGGAGGAGCGGGAGCAGGTCAGCTTCCGGATGCACGACTTCCTGGAGGACTACTTCCCGTTCCCGAGCCCCTACGAGAAGCCCGCGCCGTCCGCGAACCCCGCCGAGAAGCAGAGCTGACGGGGCCGCGGCCATGGACCTCCGTCACCGCTTCGCGCCGGCCCCGGGCATGCGGGCCGTCCGGGACCTGATGGTGCGCCTGCGGCTCTGGCTGTCGGCCCGGCTGTGGGCCCTGCGGGCCGCCCCCGCCCGGCGGCGCCTCAGAGCCGCCGTCCCCGGGGTGCGCCGGATCTCCGCCGGGCCGCTGCGGCTGTACGGCCGTACGGTCGCCTGGTACACCGCGGCGGGCGCCGGCGCGGCGGACCTGGAGCTGATGTGCACCCTGCTGCAGACGGCGGGCGTGCCGTACTTCCTGGTCCCCGCCCAGCAGGGGTCCGCCGCGCCGCGGCAGGTGATCGGTGTCGAGGCGACGTACCGCGAGGTGGTGCTCGCCCGGGCCGCGCAGCGGTTCGCCCGCACCGCCCGGTACGTCGGCGCGGTGGGCGCGGACGGCTCGGTGACCCACGCGGCGCTGTGGGCCGACGGCAGGCTGCCGCGGGCGCTGCGGCGGGCCGACGTGCTGCGCACCGGCGTGGTGCGCCTCGGCCCGTCGGGGCAGGTGCTCGGCGGTCTGGAGGCGGGCTGCGACATCGAGTTCTGGCACCGCGGCCGGGACCTCGGCACCGCGGGCCCGGACCCCTCCTGGCTGACCGTGCCCGGCAACCGGCTGCCGGACGTCTTCGCCGGCGCGCTCGTCGCCCCGCGCGGCAACCCGGTGGCGGAGGTGCTCCCGGTGTCGGCACGGCAGCCGGCGACTGTGGCGGGCAGCGGCAGGAAGGTGCCGACGTTCGCCCCGTTCGCCGCGGCCGGCATCGACGAGGTGCTGTTCCCCGTCGACGCCGTGTACACCTGGGTCGACGGGGACGACCCGGCGCTGGCCGAGAAGCGCCGCGCCCACCAGGAGCGTTCGGCGGGCGCCATCGCCCCGCGCGAGACCGGCGCCTCCCGCTACACCAGCCATGACGAACTCCGGTACGCGCTGCGGTCGCTGGAGATGTACGCCGGGTTCGTGCGGCACGTCTACCTGGTGACCGACTCGCAGGTCCCCTCCTGGCTGGACCCGGAGGCGGAGGGCCTGACCGTGGTGGACCACCGGGACATCCTCCCGGCCGACGCGCTGCCCGTGTTCAACTCGCACGCGATAGAGAGCCGGCTGCACCACATCCCGGGTCTGTCGGAGCACTACCTCTACTTCAACGACGACGTGTTCATCAACCGCCCGGTGCGGGCCGAGCACTTCTTCCACGGCAACGGCATCGCCCGGATCCCGCTGTCCCCGCTGAAGCTCGGGGTCGGGGACCCGCACCCGCTGGAGCCGGCACCGAACTCCGCGGGCAAGAACACCCGCGAGGTGATCCGGCGCTTCCACGGCCGGCAGATCACCCACAAGTCGCTGCACACCCCGCATCCCCAACTGCTGTCGGTGATGAGGGAGATGGAGCGACTGGAGATCGACGAACTGGAGCGGACGTCGTACTCGCGCTTCCGCTCGACCTCGGACGTCGCCCCCGCCTCCACGCTCCACCACCACTGGGCCATCGCGACGGGCCGGGCCGTCCCGGCGGACTACCTCTTCCGCTACGTGCAGCTGGGCACCCCGGACATGCGGCGGCGGCTGGCGCGCCTCGCGGCCGGTGAGGACGTCGACTTCTTCTGCCTCAACGACGTGGACACCGCCCCGGCGGACCGGGCCGCGGCGCAGGCCGCCCTCCGCGCCTTCCTGGAGCGCAAGTTCCCCTTCCCCAGCCGCTTCGAGCGGGTGCCCGGTGCCGCGTCGCACCTGATCGCCGCGCACACGGGCCGGCACGCCCCGGCCGGACAGGGGCTGCCGCGGCGCGCCGTCCGGCCGCGGCGGCAGGCGGCGCTGGAGGACGCCCGGCGCGTCGATTGACGCTTCCCGCTAATCGAGTGGTGCTCCGGTGACCTCCATCGGTAACTTGTGCCTGCCGCCGGAGCCACTTACCACCCCTGGGGGGAAACGATGTCGCCAGCCACCCTGAGACGCGCCGCCCGGGAGACCGTCTCCGGGCTGCCCCGCGAGTTCTGGTGGCTGTGGACCAGCACCCTCGTCAACCGGCTCGGCGCGTTCGTGGCCACCTTCATGGCCCTCTACCTCACCCTCGACCGCGGGTACTCGGCGTCGTACGCCGGTCTCGTCGCCTCGCTGCACGGTCTCGGCGGTGTCGTCTCGGCGCTCGGCGGCGGGGTCATGGCGGACCGGCTGGGCCGCCGGCCGACCCTCCTCGTCGCGCAGACCGCCACGGCCGCCTCGGTCGCGCTGCTCGGGTTCATGACCGACCCGGCCGCCATCGCCGGGGTCGCCTTCCTCGTCGGCATGGCCTCCAACGCCTCCCGGCCGGCGGTGCAGGCGATGATGGCCGACATCGTCCGCCCGGAGGACCGCGTCCGCGCCTTCTCCCTGAACTACTGGGCCATCAACCTCGGGTTCGCCGTCTCCTCCGCGGCCGCCGGGTTCATCGCCGAGTTCAGCTACCTCGCCGGGTTCCTGATCGAGGCGGGCATGACCCTGGCCTGCGCGCTCGTCGTCTTCCTCAAGGTGCCCGAGTCCCGGCCGACCGCCGGGGGCGCCAAGGAGGCGCAGGACGACGTCCGGCTCGGCACGGTGCTGCGGGACGGGCGGTACATGGCCGTCGTCGGCCTCTCCTTCCTCGTCGCCCTGGTCTTCCAGCAGGGCTCGGTGGGCCTGCCGGTGGCCATGGGCCGGGCCGGTTTCTCGGCCGCCGACTACGGCCTCGCCATCGCCGTCAACGGCGTCCTGATCGTCGCCCTGCAGATCCCGGTCACCCGGCTCATCGAGCACCGCGACCCGCGCACCCTGCTGATCGTCTCCTCGGTCCTGGCCGGCTACGGCTTCGGGCTGACCGCCTTCGCCGGGTCGGTCGGCGTCTTCATGCTCACGGTGTGCGTGTGGACCCTCGCCGAGATCGTCAACGCCCCGACCCAGACCGGACTGGTCGTCCGCCTGTCCCCGGTGCACGGCCGCGGCCGCTACCAGGGCATGTACACCCTGTCCTGGTCCGTGGCCGCGCTGATCGCGCCGCTGATGTCCGGCGCGGTCATCGACCGGTTCGGCGCGGAGTGGCTGTGGGCGATGTGCGCGGCGGTGGGCACGGCGGCCGGCGTCGGGTACGGGATGCTCATGCGCCGCCTGCCCCCGGAGCGGCCGGTGCCGGCCGCGGTCCCGGCGGACGCGGTGGCCGAGGCCCCCGCCGTGTGACGTGCCTCACGGCCGGGCCTGTCACATCCCGGTGGGCCGCCGCGTCAGAGAGGTGCAAGCAGCGGCAACCACACGGGAGCAGACCATGGACGCTCGACTGAACCTTCTCACCGACCCGCTGGCCGGCAAGGTCTTCAAGCACTTCAACGCGGCGGGCCGGGCGGTCGCCGACTCGTCCCTGCCGACGGCCGTGCAGGAGCTGGTGAAGATCCGCGCCAGCCAGATCAACGGGTGCGCGTTCTGCACCGACATGCACACCAAGGACGCCACCGCCGCCGGGGAGACGGCCACGCGCCTGCACCTGGTCGCCGCCTGGCGGGAGGCCACGGTGTTCACCGAGGCCGAGCGGGCCGCACTGGAGCTGACCGAGCAGGGCACCCGGATCGCCGACGCGGCGGGCGGGGTCACGGACGAGGCCTGGGCGAACGCCGCCCTGCACTACGACGAGGAGCAGCTGGCCGCCCTGGTGGCCCTCATCGCCGTGATCAACGCCTACAACCGCGCGAACGTCATCGTCCGGCAGCCCGCCGGCGACTACGTGCCGGGCATGTTCGGCTGAGCGGCACCGGGTGGGCCGAGGGGGGCGTCAGGGATGCATCCGCGCCCCCTTCAGCACCTTGTCCACCCCGTTGCGCGGGCCGTACACGGCGAGCCCCACCAGGTCCAGATCGGCCGTGGTGACGGCGCGGACCGCCGCGCGGTTGTCGCGGTCGTTGCCCGTGGCGAACAGGTCGGCGGTGAAGACGGCGCGGGGCAGGGCGCGGCTCAGTGCCCGCTCGTGCGCCGCCTTCAGGGTCTCCTTGGTGCCCTCGAAGACCAGCACCGGCTGCCGGAACATCGGCAGGTAGGCCACCCCGTCCGCGTCCTCGTACGGCTCCCCGACCACCTCGGGGATCGTCGCGGCCAGGCCGCTGACCAGGAAGGCGGTCACGTTCAGGCGCTGCCAGGGCTCCAGGTCCTCGCGCAGCAGCACGGCGATCTTCGTGTCGAAACGGATGGGTTCAGTGCTCATGGAATGAGACTGCCGACCGCCGTACCCCCCGGTCTTGTACGTTCTTTGCATGGCCGCCCGGCAGGAAGTCACCGCGTGGCGCCCCCGTGTACCGGGTGTCACGGAGGTCTTCCACGCCCACTTCACCGAGTACGCCTATCCGATGCACGTCCACGACGCCTGGACGCTGCTCATCGTCGACGACGGCGCCGTCCGCTACGACCTCGACCGGCACGAGCACGGCACCCCGCTCGACACCGTGACGCTGCTGCCGCCGCACGTGCCGCACAACGGCGCCCCCGCCACCCCGGACGGCTTCCGCAAGCGCGTGGTGTACCTGGACAGCAGCCGGCTGGGCGAGGAACTGATCGGTGCGGCGGTGGACGGGCCCGACCTGCGGGATCCGGTACTGCGGCAGCGGGTGGGCCAGTTGCACGCCGCACTCGCCCGCCCCGGCGACGAGCTGGAGGCGGAGAGCCGGCTGACCCTCGTCGGGGAGCGGCTGCGGGACCATCTGCGGCGCCGGGCGGAGCGGCCGCCTGCGCACCCGGACCCGGCCCTGGCCCGTGGGCTGCGGGAGCTGCTCGACGCACGCGTCGTCGAGGGCGTCCCGCTGGCGGAGGCGGCGCGGCTGCTGCACGCCCATCCCGCCCATCTGGTACGGGCGTTCAGCACCGCGTACGGGATCGCCCCGCACCGGTACCTGATGGCCCGCCGGGTCGGCCGGGCCCGGCGGCTGCTGCTGGACGGGCTGCCGCCGGGCGAGGCGGCGCCGGCGGCCGGCTTCTACGACCAGGCCCACCTCACCCGGCACTTCAAGAAGCTGGTCGGGGTGACGCCGGGGCGCTACCGCAGCGTGCGCTGAGCCTCGTACAGGTTGCGCGGGCGCACGGCGTCCGTGGTGCCGTACAGCTCCAGGCGGGAGTGCAGATCGCCGGTGAAGTCGGGGACGTCGGTCTGGTCGAACTCGGTGACCTCGTTGATGCCCACCGTCGCCGAGTACGGTGCCAGGCCGTCGATCCTCATCAGGCCCGCGCGGCCGTTGGTGACCCGGATGTTCCAGTGCGCGAAGCGGGCGCCGAAGAGCGGTCCGGCACTGGCGTCCCCGCCGTGGCGGCCGTCGTTGTCCACGGTGATGTCGGTGCGGACGTTCGCGAAGGGCAGTCCGCGGTGGCTGTCGAAGGTGCCCATCCGCATGTCGCCGCGCGACCAGACGTTGTGGGAGGACAGGCCCTCCACGTTGATGCCGTGCAGCTGGGTGCCGGCGGGCGCGGGGACGGTGCGCTCCTCGACGGTGAAGTCCTCGACCAGGTTGTCGTGGGAGCCCTCGCGGCAGAAGTAGGGGTGGTGCGAGCCGCGTCCGGCGACCCGGGTGCGGCGCAGGGTACAGGCGGAGGCGGCGACCAGGCCGAACCCGTTGTCGACGTCCCGCACGGTGACGTCGTCCACCCAGCAGTCGTAGGCGCACTGCAGGACGACACCGTTGTGGCCCTTGTCGAGGAGGTGCGGGGACTGCGGGGTCTCGACCGCCCGGAGGGTCAGGCCCTCGACGCCGGAGCCGGTCAGCTCGGTCAGGTGGGTGGTCAGCCGGGGGTCCCACTCCGGGCGCAGGTCGAGCGGGAGCGGGCGTTCGAGGGTGACGCGGCGGCCGTGGACGCGGGTGACGCGGACGGGCCACTCGTAGGGGACGTAGGAGGTCAGTTTCGTCTTGTCGTCCCAGGAGTAGGCGGCCGGGCCGGGGCCCCCGCCCGCCATGTGCTGGAGCAGGGTGTGGGCAGGGTCGTCGGCCAGGCGGAGCAGGACGAGCCGGCCGGGGCGCAGCGGGGCCGGGTCGGCGACCGTGATCGTCCACCCGCCCCGCCGGGCCGGTTCGACGGCGGTGAGGGTGGTCCACTCGTCCCGCCGGTTGCCGGTCCAGCCCTCGAAGGGCCAGGCGCGGGACCTGATGGCGGCGACCAGGGAGTCCCAACGGGCGCTCGGGGCGAGCCAGATGAGACCCCCCGCCCAGGACCAGGAGGACTTGTCGCCGCCGTAGCGGGAGCCGTAGACGCCGATCAGCTCGGTGAGGTTCTTCGTGGCGTACAGGGTCGTACGGCCGCTGCCGGCGCCGCGCAGGACGACGTTCGAGGCGCCGACGCGGATGACGTCGTCGATGCGGAAGGTGCCGGGCGGGACGGTGACCGTGCCACCGCCGGCCCTTCCGGCGGCGGCGAGGGCACGGTTGATCGCGGGGGCGCAGTCGGTACTGCCGTCGGCCACGGCGCCGAAGTCGGTGACGTCCGCGACGACACGGGGGCGGGGGAAGCGGCGGGTCCCGCCGCGGTACCCGGCCCGGCCCACGTACGGGATCTGCGGGTGGGTGAACGGGGCGCGCCGGAACTCCCCCCAGATCGAGGCCACTTCGGCCGCCCGGGCGGTGCCGGTCGCGGCTCCGAGGGCCACCGCGGTCGCGCCCGCGAGGAGAGTCCGCCTGGTGAGGTGTGCGTTGCTCATGTCCACCCGCCCCTTCATATTCATTCATGTGAACGATGTTCAGGAGTGCGTCGGCGGTGAGCATGCCACCGGGCCCGCCGGGCGGGAAAGGGGGCGTACGGAAAAAGGCGCGCGAAGGAAAGGAAAGGACCGTCAGTCGGTCGAGCGCTCGATCAGATGCTTGAACGCGTCCAGGTTCCGGGTCGATTCGCCGCGGGAGACGCGCCAGGCGTACTCCTTGCGGATGGAGGAGGCGAAGCCCATCTCCAGAAGGGTGTTGAAGGCGCCGTCGGCCGCCTCCAGGATCTGGCCGAGGAGGCGGTCGATCTCGTCGGGGGTGACCGAGGCGAGCGGAAGGCGGGCGGTGACGTAGACGTCGCCGAGCCGGTCGACGGCGTAACTCACGCCGTACAGCTTGAGGTTGCGCTCCAGGAGCCAGCGGTGGACGCCGGCCTCGTTCTCGTCGGGGTGGCGGACGACGAAGGCGTTGAGGGAGAGGGAGTGCCTGCCGACGAGGAAGGAGACGGTGGTGGAGAGCTTGCGCGTGCCGGGCAGTTTGACCACGTAGTTGCCGGGCTCGGGGCTCTCCCACTCCAGTTCGGCGTCCTTCAGGAACGCCTCCAGGACCTGTCCGGTCTTCTCGACATCACCCATGGTGGGAGCGTACGCGACGGCGGTGGGACTGGGTCGCGGCCGTGTAGACGTCGGCGGTGGCGGCGGCCGCCGTGTCCCAGCCGAAGGACTGGGCGTGCCGGGCGGCGGCCTCGCCCATGGTGGTGCAGAGCGTGGGGTGGTCGGCGAAACGGCGCAGCACGCGGGCGTATTCGGCCGGGTCGTGGCCGCTCACGAGGAAGCCGGTGCCGCCGTCGCGCACGGCCACCGGCAGACCGCCGACCGCCGCCGCGAGGACCGGGGTGCCGGCCGCCTGCGCCTCTATGGCCACCAGGCCGAAGGACTCGCTGTAGGAGGGCATGACGAGCAGCGACGCCGCCCGGAACCAGTCGGCGAGCTGCTCCTGGCCGACCGGCGGATGGAACCGTACGACGTCCGCGATGCCGAGCCGCGCGGCGAGCTTCTGGAGCCCCTCCGGCTTCGCGAGCCCGCTGCCGCTGGGGCCGCCGACGACCGGGACGACGATGCGGGAGCGCAGCTCCGGACGCTCGTCGAGCAGGACGGCCACCGCCCGCAGCAGGACGTCCGGCGCCTTCAGGGGCTGGATGCGGCCCGCGAACAGCGGGATCAGCGCGTCCTGCGGGAGGCCGAGGCGGGCGCGGGCCGCGGCGCGGCCGTCGGCGGGGCGGAAGCGGTCGAGGTTCACCCCGGGGTGGACGACGGCGACCGCGGCGGGGTCGGCCGCGTAGTGCCGGACCAGTTCGCCGGCCTCCTCCGTCGTGTTGGCGATGAGCCGGTCGGAGGCGGCCACGATCTGCGTCTCGCCGATGACCCGGGCGGCGGGCTCGGGGGTGTCGCCGTCGGCCAGGTTGGCGTTCTTGACCTTGGCCATGGTGTGCATGGCGTGCACCAGGGGGACGCCCCAGCGCTGTGCTGCGAGCCAGCCGACGTGGCCGGAGAGCCAGTAGTGGGAGTGCACGAGGTCGTAGTGGCCGGGGCGGTGGCCGGCCCAGGCCTGCATCACCCCGTGGGTGAAGGCGCACAGCTGGGCCGGGAGGTCCTCCTTGGCCAGGCCCTCGTAGGGGCCCGCGTCCACGTGCCGGACGAGGACTCCGGGCGCCAGCTCGACCGTGGGGTCGAGGCCGCCGGCCGTGGCCCGGGTGAAGATCTCGACCTCGATGTTGATCGCGGCCAGCCGCTGGGCCAGCTCCACGATGTAGACGTTCATGCCGCCGGCGTCGCCGGTGCCGGGCTGGTGGAGCGGGGAGGTGTGCACCGAGAGCATGGCGACCCGGCGTGGCCTGCGGTAGAGCCGGAGCCGGGAGGCGGCGGCCGGGGAGCGTCGCCCGAGCCTGCTGACGTACTGGCTCACGTGGCGTTCCTCCTCGCTGTGGGCATGCCGGTCACCGGGCGGACCCCGCCCCTCGACTGGGTCCAACAGCCGACGGGTGCCCCGCCATTTCCCGATCACCTGGCTTTACCCAATCATTACCCCGAATCGCTCAACCGTTCGAACGCCGGTGGCGTCTCCTACGGGCGGCGGCACGGCGCCGCCGCCCCGCCGCGCCCACTTACCCTTTGGGTATGCCAGCCCACCCCGCCGCCCACCTCCGCTCTCGGCTCCGTCCGAGCGGGGGCGCTCCCGTCGTGGGAACGGTGACACGCGGGACGACCAACCCCAACCGGCTGCGCCGCATGGACCGCTGGATCGCGGCCGTGCACGGCGCCGAACTGCGCCGCGCGAGCGCTCCGGTCGCCGTCGACCTCGGCTACGGAGCCGCGCCCTGGACCGCCGTGGAACTGCTGGCCCGGCTCCGCGCGGCGGCGCCCCGCACCCGTGTGGTCGGCGTCGAGATCGAACCGGACCGGGTGGCGGCGGCCCGGCCGTACGAGCGGGAGGGCCTGGCCTTCCGGCACGGCGGCTTCGAGGTGCCGGTGGACGGGCGGCCGGCGCTCATCCGCGCCGCCAACGTGCTGCGGCAGTACGACGAGGCCCAGGTCGCCGCCGTGTGGGAGCGGCTGTGCGCCCGGCTCGCCCCGGCGGGCGCCGGCTCGCGCGGCGGACTGCTGGTCGAGGGGACGTGCGACGAGATCGGCCGGCGGCACGTCTGGGTGGCGCTCGGCCCGGAGGGCCCCCGCACGGTCACCTTCGCCACCCGGCTGGGCTCCCTGGACCGCCCCTCCGACCTCGCCGAGCGCCTGCCCAAGGCGCTGATCCACCGCAACGTCCCCGGTGAGCCCGTGCACGCCTTCCTCCGCGACTTCGACCGCGCCTGGGCCGCCGCCGCACCCTACGCCTCCTACGGCGCCCGCCAGCGCTGGCTGCGCGCGGTGGGGGACCTGACGGCCGACTGGCCGGTGACGGACCGACCCGCCCGCTGGCGCCAGGGCGAAGTGACGGTGGCCTGGGAGGCGTTGGCCCCACGGGGCTGACAACACCCAGCCGACGGACGCCTGCACACCGGACAGACTGAGCCCCGGCCGTCCTGGGAACCCACCGCACGCGTCGTACGTCGCACCGGCGGGGAGATCGTCGTACGCGGCGGTCGACGGGGGAAATCCGACTTCCGACGACCTCTGTCGCTTTGCGCGCGGCCGTGGCACGATCCCTCAGGCGACCGTAAGTTACTGACGGTAAATCAGTTTGGGGGAAACAGGTATGGGTCCGGGCAAGCGCGGTCTGCTCACGGCCGCCCTGACCGTGGTCTGCGCGGTGACCGTCCTCGCGGCACCCGGAACGGCCTTCGCGGCTCCCACACCGACACCCGCGCCCACCCCCACGGCGAGCGGTTCCCCCACCGCCCCGACTCCCCCGCCCGACAAGGACCTCGAACGGGTCCGCCAGAAGCTCGACGGGCTCTACCACGACGCGGCCGTCGCCACCGACGCCTACAACGCGGCCCAGGAGAAGGCGGAGAAGCAGTCCGCCGAGATCGTCGCGCTGGCCAAGAAGATCGTCGAGGGACAGCGGCGGCTGAAGAGACTCAAGAACCAGGCGGGCGCGGCCGCCCGCTCCCAGTACCGCACCGGCGGCCTGCCCCCCACCGCCCAGTTCCTGCTCAGCGACGACCCGGGCCAGTTCCTGGACGGCGCCGGACTGGTCCTGCAGGGACAGTCGGCGACGAAGAAGCTCCTCGGCGAAGTCACCCGCACCCAGAAGGAGTTGCAGGAGTACGCCGACGACGCCTCCGCGCAGTGGAAGAAGCTGGAGGCGGGCCGCAAGGCCAAGGCCGCCGCGAAGAAGAGGATCGAGCGGCAGATCGACGCCGCCGAGAAGCTCGAGTCGCGGCTGGAGAAGAAGGAGAAGGAGCGGCTCGCCAAGCTGGAGGAGGCGGCCGCCCTCAAGGCCCAGACCGCCTGGCTGGACACCGGCGTCCTCAAGGAGGTCGACGGCAAGGCCTCCGCGCAGGGCAAGAAGGCCGTCGCGTTCGCCACCGCCCAGCTCGGCAAGCCGTACGTGTGGGGCGCCGAGGGGCCGGACTCCTTCGACTGCTCGGGCCTGACCTCCCAGGCCTGGGCGGCGGCCGGCCACCCCGTCCCGCGCACCTCGCAGGAGCAGTGGAAGCAGCTCGAGCACGTCGACGTCAAGGACATGCGCCCCGGCGACCTCGTCATCTACTTCGACGACGCCAGCCACGTCGCGATGTACATCGGCGACGGCGCGATCATCCACGCCCCGCGCCCGGGGCGCACGGTGACGGTCGCGGGCGCCGGCTCCATGCCCATCCTGGGCGTCGTGCGCCCCGACGCGTGAGGCGCACCACGGGCCGGGCGGGCCCGCTGCCATGTCCCCCGTGACGCACGTCATGTGACCCACCGCACGGCCGGTCACCGCCCGAACTCGGCCCTGGAGTGAGCTTCGTCATCCCCGCCCGGACGGCGGCCTGTCCAACTGCGGTACGTATCGCGGCATATGACAGCGGCCTGCACGGGAGCGACCCGGCTCACACCATTCCATCGGGGTGGGCAATGCCGCTATGGTCACCCGTCGGTGGGCCGAGACCCCTCGGCACCACCGTGCCCTCGGGGGGAGGGAAGGAACCCAGACGATGCCCGTACCCGTACCGCGGCAGAGAGCGATCCCGGCCGTGGAGAGTGGTCAGGCGCCGGCCGCCTCCGCAATCGGCGGCCCCCTCAAGGAAGAGGCCCACCGCGACGCCACGCCCGTGCACAGCAACGGCGCCACTCTCACCCTGCTGCTGATCGAGGACGACCCGGCGGGTTCGCCGATCGTGCCCGATCTGCTGGACCCGGCCGGAAAGCCGATGCGCGTCCGCACCGCCCGCAACCTCACCGAGGCGGAGCGGCTGCTCACCGACGACGTCCACTGCATCCTGCTGGACCTCGCGCTCCCGGCCCCGGGAGGCTCCGGCGCGGACGACGAGCTGGCCGTGCTCAAGCACGTCCTCCAGCTCGCGCCCCGGCACGCCGTGCTCGCGCTGACCGCCTCCGGCGACGCCGAGCGCGGCACGGAGGCCGTGCGCGTGGGCGCCCAGGACTACCTCTTCCGGGACGAGCTGGACGGGCGTCTGCTCAGCCGCGCCATCCGGTACGCGGTGGAGCGCAAGCGGTCCGACACCGCCGAGCGCCGGCTGGCCGAGGGCCGGCTGCGCGCGCAGGAGAACCGCCGCCTGGAGCGCGGCCTGCTCCCCACCCCGCTGCTGGAGGGCTCCTCGCTGCGGTTCGCCGCCCGCTACCGCCCCGGCCGGTCCCGAGCCCTGCTCGGCGGTGACTTCTACGACGCCGTGCGCACCCCCGACGGCACGGTGCACGCCATGATCGGTGACGTCTGCGGCCACGGTCCGGACGAGGCCGCGCTCGGCGTGGAGCTGCGCATCGCCTGGCGGGCGCTGACCCTGGCCGGGCTGTGCGGGGACGAGCTGCTGGGCACGCTCCAGGAGGTGCTGGAGCACGAGCGCGCGGACGAGGAGATCTTCGCGACGCTGTGCACGGTGGACATAGCCCCCGACGGGCGCCGCGCCGGCCTGTGCCTGGCCGGCCACCCGGCACCGCTGATCGCCCGCCCCGGCCGGTCCGCGCGCCTGCTGCCGTACGACAACAACGGCCCCGCCCTCGGTCTGCTGCCCGGCGCCCGCTGGCCGCGCATGCAGGTGGAGCTGGGCGCCGAATGGAGCCTGATGCTCTACACCGACGGCCTGATCGAGGGCCGGGTCGGCGCGGACGGGGAGCGGCTCGGCCAGGACGGCATGGTGCGGATGATCCGCCGCCAGCTCTCCGAGGGGCTGCGGGGCGAGGAGCTGCTGCGGGCCGCGGTGAGCGAGGTGCGCGACCTCAACGGCGGCGAGCTGACGGACGACGTCGCCGTGGTGCTGCTGGACCGGGCGCCGTAGGCGTTGCCCGTCGGCGCGGGTGCCGGTGGTCCGTGGCCGCACGCACGGATCCCCGCGCCCCTGGGGGCGCGAGGATCCGGGGGATGCCGCTAGCGGCCGCCGTTATACGGCCCGTACGGGCCGTCGCTGCTACTGCCCCCGCGGCGGCGGCCGAAGCCCCGGCCGCCAGAGACCTGCACGAGGGCCGGGCGGACGTCCACGAAGAAGACGATCGTCGCCACCAGGCCCGCGAGCTGCAGGAACAGCATCGGGACGAAGAGGTTCACCGCGACCACGACACCCAGGATGATCAGCCAGAAGCCCTTGTTCTGCTTGTCGGCCGCGCGGTAGGCGTCGTCCCGGAACAACGCGGCCATCACCAGGGCCACCACCGCCATCGCCAGCATGGCGGTGAAGAGCAGCCACATGAAGCCGCCGAATGCCGTCATCAGCACAGAGCCCACCACCCCGGTCGAGTCGTCAGTACAGCCACCGTACCCATACAACGGGCCGGACACCGCGAAGGTGCCCGGCCCGATCCCGTCCCGGCCGTCGTGTCACTTGGCCGGCGGGGGCGTCTTCTTCGGGGTGGTCGGGGTGCTCTTGCGCGGCGCCGGGGCCTTCTTCGCCACGGGCTTCCTCTCCGCGGCGACACCGGCCGGCGCCTCGGCCGGCTTCGGCTCGTCCTTGACGTCGACCGGCTCGGGCTTGCCCTCGACGGCGATGGCCAGGTCCTCGATCTCCTCGGCGGCCTCGCCGCGCCAGGTCTTCACGGTCGCCTCGCCGTGCTCGGCCACCTTCTCGTAGGCCTCACGGGCCTTGACGGCGTACTCGGCGGCGACGCCGACCCCGCGCAGGGCGAGGTCCTGGGCGGTCTCACCGAGCTTCTTCAGGTCGACGTCGATGGTGCCCAGCAGCTCGTTGACCCTGGTCTGCAGGGTCTCCTGCGCCTCCTTGGCCCGGGCGGCCGCCTTCTCCTGCACGGCCTTCGGGTCGGTGTTGCGGACGGCCTCGATGCGGGCCGGGGCCTCGGCGCGCAGCTGCTCGACCAGGCCGGGCACCTTCTTGGCCTGCTGGAGCGCCAGGTCGGCGGTGCCGGCGGCGAAGTAGAGCGGCTTCGGGTCGCTGAGGGTCTTGCGCAGGTCGTCACTGATCGCCATGGTGAGGGTCCTCCCGGATTCGCGTTCGGCTGAGGTTGGTGTGGTCCGCGGTGGGAGCCGGTGCCCTGGTCCGGTTACCCGGCCGTCCGCCGCGGGCCCGCATCGTCTGCGCCGGCCGTGCGGGTGCCGCGCACGGCGGTGTCGCCGGTGTCCTGGTCCGTGACCCCCGCGCCGTCCTCGTCGTCCTCGACCACCGCGGGCTCAGCGATCCCGAATCCGTTCTCCTTGCGGAAGGACTCGTAGATCTGGAGCAGCACCTGCTTCTGCCGCTCGTTGAGCGAGGGATCGGCGAGGATGACGGCGCGCGTCTCCACCTCGTCCCGGTCCCTCTCCGCGTCGAGGATCCCGGCGCGGACGTACAGCGTCTCGGCGGAGATGCGCAGGGCCTTGGCGACCTGCTGGAGCACCTCCGCGCTGGGCTTGCGCAGCCCGCGCTCGATCTGGCTCAGGTACGGATTGGACACCCCGGCGGCATCGGCGAGCTGCCGCAGCGACAGCTGTGCGTTGCGCCGCTGCTCGCGCAGGTAGTCACCGAGATTGCCGACGTTGAGCGATGCCATGCCTCCACCTTGCCCCAACGTCGCTAACAATTGCAAGCACCCGCTTGCAATAGTGCGCCCCGCGTGTCGCACACCGGCGTCCATCGGTCAGGAATCGAGAAGCCGGGACGGGCGGGCTGCGGCTAGCGTGTCGGCGGCGGCCCCGACGGACGGAGACACGATGACCACGCCCCCGATGACGGACGCGGCGGACGCGACGGCGTCCGCGCCGCACCTCGCCGACAGCCACGATCTGATCCGGGTGCACGGCGCGCGGGAGAACAACCTCAAGGACGTCAGCGTCGAGATCCCCAAGCGCCGGCTGACCGTGTTCACCGGTGTCTCCGGCTCGGGCAAGAGCTCGCTCGTGTTCGACACCGTCGCCGCCGAGTCGCAGCGGCTGATCAACGAGACCTACAGCGCCTTCGTGCAGGGCTTCATGCCGACGCTGGCGCGTCCCGACGTCGACGTCCTGGACGGGCTGACCACCGCGATCATCGTCGACCAGCAGCGGATGGGCGCCGACCCCCGCTCCACCGTCGGCACCGCCACCGACGCCAACGCGATGCTGCGCATCCTCTTCAGCCGGCTCGGCGAGCCGCACATCGGCTCGCCCAAGGCGTACTCCTTCAACGTGGCCTCGATCAGCGGGGCCGGCGCGGTCACCGTGCAGCGCGCCGGGCAGACCGTGAAGGAGCGGCGCGAGTTCAGCATCACGGGCGGCATGTGCCCGCGCTGCGAGGGCCGCGGCTCGGTCACCGACATCGACCTCACCCAGCTCTTCGACGACTCCAAGTCCCTCTCCGAGGGCGCGCTCACCGTCCCCGGGTACAAGGCCGGCGGCTGGAACCACCGCCTCTACACCGAGTCCGGCCTGTACGACCCGGACACACCGATCCGCGCGTTCACCAAGAGGCAGCTTCAGGACTTCCTGTACCGCGAGCCGACCAGGATGAAGATCGCGGGCATCAACATGACGTACGAGGGCCTCGTCCCGCGGATCCAGAAGTCGATGCTCGCCAAGGACCGGGAGGCGATGCAGCCGCACATCAGGGAGTTCGTGGACCGGGCGGTCACCTTCACCACCTGTCCCGACTGCGCGGGCACCCGGCTGAGCGAGGCGGCCCGGTCCTCGAAGATCGAGGGCGTCAGCATCGCCGACGCCTGCGCGATGCAGATCAGCGACCTCGCCGAGTGGGTGCGGGGGCTGGCCGAGCCGTCGGTGGGGCCGCTGCTCACCGCGCTCGGCGACACCCTCGACTCGTTCGTGGAGATCGGCCTCGGCTACCTCTCGCTCGACCGGCCGGCGGGCACGCTGTCGGGCGGCGAGGCGCAGCGCGTGAAGATGATCCGCCACCTCGGCTCCTCCCTCACCGACGTCACCTACGTCTTCGACGAGCCCACCATCGGCCTGCACCCGCACGACATCCGGCGGATGAACGACCTGCTGCTGCGCCTGCGCGACAAGGGCAACACCGTGCTGGTCGTGGAGCACAAGCCGGAGGCGATCGCGATCGCCGACCACGTGGTCGACCTCGGCCCCGGCGCCGGTACGGCGGGCGGGACGGTCTGCTTCGAGGGCACCGTCGAACAGCTGCGGGCGAGCGGCACCCTCACCGGCCGGCACCTGGACGACCGGGCCAGGCTCAAGGAGACGGTGCGCAAGCCGGCCGGCGCCCTGGAGATCCGCGGCGCCTCGACGCACAACCTGCAAGACGTCGACGTGGACATCCCGCTCGGCGTGCTGACCGTCGTCACCGGTGTCGCCGGCTCCGGCAAGAGCTCCCTCGTGCACGGCTCGATCCCGGCCGGCGAGAACGTGGTCTCCATCGACCAGACCCCGATCCGCGGCTCGCGCCGCAGCAACCCGGCGACGTACACCGGGCTGCTGGAGCCGATCCGCAAGGCGTTCGCCAAGGCCAACGGCGTGAAGCCGGCGTTGTTCAGCGCCAACTCGGAGGGCGCCTGCCCGAACTGCAACGGCGCGGGTGTCGTCTACACCGACCTCGCGATGATGGCCGGCGTCGCCACCACCTGCGAGGAGTGCGAGGGCAAGCGGTTCGAGGCCTCGGTGCTGGAGTACCACCTCGGCGGCCGGGACATCAGCGAGGTGCTGGCGATGTCGGTGACCGAGGCCGGGGAGTTCTTCGGCGCCGGTGAGGCCCGCACCCCCGCCGCGCACCGGATCCTCACGCACATGGCCGACGTGGGCCTCGGCTACCTCACCCTCGGCCAGCCGCTCACCACGCTGTCCGGCGGCGAGCGGCAGCGGCTGAAGCTGGCCACGCACATGTCCGACAAGGGCGGGGTCTACGTCCTGGACGAGCCGACGACCGGTCTCCACCTCGCCGACGTGGAGCAACTGCTCGGCCTGCTGGACCGGCTGGTCGACGCGGGCAAGTCGGTGATCGTCATCGAGCACCACCAGGCGGTCATGGCCCACGCCGACTGGATCATCGACCTGGGTCCCGGCGCCGGCCACGACGGCGGCCGTGTCGTCTTCGAGGGCACCCCCGCCGAACTGGTCGCCGCCCGTTCCACCCTGACGGGCGAACACCTCGCGGACTACGTCGGCACCTGATCCACCGCGACGGCCCGTCCCCGGCTCAGCGGCGCACGGCCGCCAGCCACTCCTCCAGCGCGGTGAAGTCCGCCTCCGTCAGGCCGTAGCGGTGGTCGATCCGGTGGAGGAGTGCCGGGCCGGGGTGGTGGACGGCGGCCCAGGCGCGGTCGGCCTCGGTGATCTCGTCGTCCACCCAGATGAAGGGGCGGCCCGCCGCCCAGGCGACCAGCGGCCGGGTCTTCCAGTGCAGCAGGCCGGGCGGCTCGTCCTCGTCCGGCCACCGCACGACCGGCAGCGCGGGCAGGCCCAGCCAGGGCGCGAGGCCGGAGTTGGCGTCGTCCATCCAGGTAGTGGCCCACACCAGTTCGCAGCCCAGCGCGAGGAGCCGGGGTCCGAGGGCCGGGTCGACGCGGGTGAGCAGCGGGTACTCGGGGCCGGCCATCCGCGGCCCCGGGTACGCCGGGTACGGGCGGTCCGCCGCCCCGAAGGGGATGAGCGGACCGTCGACGTCGAGGAAGAGCAGGGTCACGGTCCAAGGATGGACCCCCGGTGTCCCGACCCGCCCCGCCAGGGCTCAGAACGGCAGGGGCCGGGCGTGCACCACGTCCAGCCGGGAGACCGCCCGGGTCAGCACGACGTACAGCCGGTGGGCGCCGCGCTCCTCCGCCTCGGCGACGGCGGCCGGTTCCACCGCGACGACGTGGTCGTACTCCAGTCCCTTGACCAGGCTCGCCGGTACGAGGGTCACACGGGCGCCGAGGGTCCCGGGGCCCGCCGCCGCGATCCCGGCGGCGGCGAGCGCCTCCCGTACGCCGGCCAGGTCCGCGTCCGCCGCGACGACCCCGACCGAGCCCTCTCGGGCGAGCGCCTCCCGTACGGCGGTCACGGTCGTGCCGGGGACGTCGTCGGTCGGGCGGACGGTCAGCTCGCCGTCGGCCCGCAGGGACCGGGCGGCGGGGACGGCCACGTCGAGCCGGCCGAGCAGCCGGTTGGCCAGCTCGACGACCGCGGCGGGCACCCGGAACCCGGTGGTGAGCGGCACCACGGCGGCGTCCGGCCGGCCGAGGTGGCGCATCTGCGCGGACCAGTCGCGGGCGGCCCACGGGGTGGTGCCCTGGGCGAGGTCGCCGAGGACGGTGAGCGAGCCGAAGACGGCCCGGCGGGCGATCGCCCGGCACTCCATGGGCGAGAGGTCCTGCGCCTCGTCGACGACGAGGTGGCCGTAGCCCTCGGGGTGTTCGGCGAGTCCGGACAGCTCGTCGAGGAGGACGAGGTCGGCGGCCGACCAGCGGGCGGACTTCCAGGAGCGCGGCGGGCGCGGCCACAGCAGCGCCGCCCGCTCGTCCGGGTCCAGCAGCCCGTCGGCGGCGCGGGCCAGCACCGCGCCGTCGGTGAGGAGGGCGGTGAGGACCTCTTCGGGGCGGACGCGGGGCCAGACGGCGTCGAGGTGGGCGGTGAGCGGCCGGGACCGCTCGATCCGCCGGACCCAGGAGGCGGGCAGCACGCCGGAGCGACGCTCGGCCTGCTCCCGCAGCCGCCGGACCAGCCGGGTGCGGACCCGCTCCCGGCCGACGGAGTACGGCGGCTCCTCGGCCCGTACCTGCTCGACCACGGCGGCCAGTTCGGCGGCGGGCACCCGCCAGCGGTGCGAGCCGTCCGGAACGGCGAGGTCGGTGACCCCCTCCACGCTCACGTGCGCGTAGAGCGCCCGGCGCAGCACCTCGGCCATACGGGGATCGTGCTTGACGGTGGCCGTGGCGACGGGGTCGGTGCCGGTGAGGGGGTGGCGGGCGATCTCCTCCAGGAGGGTGGACTGGCGTACGCCCGTCTCGCCGAGGGCGGGCAGCACCTCCGCGATGTAGCCGAGGAAGGTGCGGTTCGGGCCGAGGATGAGCAGGCCGGAGCGCTGGAGCCGCTTGGGGTGGGTGTAGAGCAGGTAGGCGGCGCGATGCAGCCCGACGGCGGTCTTGCCGGTGCCGGGGGCGCCCTGCACGCACACGGAGTCGGCGAGGACGGCCCGTACGAGGTCGTCCTGTTCGGGCTGGATGGTGGCGGCGATGTCCCGCATGGGACCGACGCGGGGCCGCGCGATCTCGCGGGCGACGATGTCGCCGGCCCGCGACTCGCCCCGGTACAGGCGCTCGTCCTCCAGCCCGGTGAGGTCGGCGGAGTCGCCCCGGCTGCCGGGCGCCCAGCCGAACCGGCGCCGGATGGCGACGCCCTGCGGATCGCGGGCGCTCGCCTGGTAGAAGGCGCGGGACACGGGGGCCCGCCAGTCCACCACCAGGGGCGGGGCGGCCGGGTCCTCGGTGATCCGGAGCCGGCCGACG
Organism: Streptomyces sp. 1222.5; assembly: GCF_900105245.1. Classification (NCBI taxonomy): domain Bacteria; kingdom Bacillati; phylum Actinomycetota; class Actinomycetes; order Kitasatosporales; family Streptomycetaceae; genus Streptomyces; species Streptomyces sp. 1222.5. The sequence continues at coordinate 4,168,783 of NZ_FNSZ01000001.1, forward strand.
TGGTAGCTCTGCCCGCCGTGCCCGGGGGCGTCGTCGGCGAAGTCCAGGCGGCCGAAGAACAGCGGGCCGGGCGGCAGTGCGCGCATCTGCGCGGCGCGGCTGCGCAGGCGGTACCCGAGGACTTCGGCGTCGGCGCCGGAGGCGGAGACGTCCTCGCCCACGACGACCTGCTCGGCCGCGCCCTCGACCATCGCGGCGAGGGCGGCCCGGCAGGTGTCGTGGTAGGCGCGCTCGGCATGGAGGGTGTCGGCGAGGGCGGGGTGGAGTGACGTCATGGCGCCAGCGTACGGGAAAAATGTAACTGAGTTAAGTTTTTAACCTGGTCTCATAACGCTCACCCGGCGGGGGACCGCCCGGACAGCCCCGGCAGCCCTGCCGCCAGCCGCCCGAAGGCCCGTTCGGCGGCCCGCACCGCCTCCGGCGCCACCCGCTCGACGCTCTCCCCCGCCGCGATCCGCCGCCAGTTGTCCTGCGCGAGGATCCGCTGGACGGCGATGATCTGCCCGGCCGCCAGCCGGGCGTCCAGCCCGCCGCCCAGGGCCGCGGCGAGCGCCGCCTCCGACCGCTCCTGATGTCCGTGGGCCCGCGCCACCAGGGACGGGGTGCCGTACAGCAGCGTGTGGAAGGCGAGCACCTGGGGATGGTCGTTCAGCCCCGTGACCGGGTCGCGCCGCTCCAGCCCGGCGAGGAAGTTCCGGCGCAGCGCCTCCACCGGATCGGCCGACCCGGCGACCACCCGCGCCGCCTCCGTCTCGTGGTCCGCGATCCGGTGCAGGACCAGGTCCTCCTTGGCCGGGAAGTACCGGAAGAGGGTCGGCTTGGAGATCCCGGCCGCGGCGGCGACCTCCGCGACCGACACCGCGTCGAAGCCCCGCTCCAGGAACAGCCGTACGGCGGTGTCCGACACGTCCTGGTACATCCGCTGCTTCTTGCGCTCGCGCAGGCCCATCTCTTCCATGAGGGGGAGCCTACGCAGCGCCGCCCGGACCGGTCGGCCAGGCCAGGCCGGGGGTGAGCGGGGGGCCGCCGCGCGGGCGCGCCGACAGGCCCAGCGAGGCCGTGGCCGCGGCGAGGGTCATGGCGTACGAGTCCAGCGCCCGGCGGACGTTGGGGGCGTCCAGGCTCGTGCCGGTGACCAGACGGTCGAGGTCGACGTAGGCGGAGCGGACGATCTCGATCCAGCGGTAGACCCGCCAGTCCTCCTGCCAGCCCTCGGTGAACCGCACGGCGAGCCCGGCGTCCCAGCGGCGGAACATGCGGTCGCGGATCTCCGGCCGGGTCGGGGTGAGGTGCATGTGCCGGACCAGTTCGTACAGCGGGTCCCCGACCAGGGCCATCTCCCAGTCGATGAGGATGAGCGCGGGGCGGTCCTCGCGGCGCACCAGGTTCCAGGGGTTCAGATCGCCGTGCAGCAGGGCGCTGTCGCGCTCGGTGACACGGTGCCGGGCGAGGATCTCACGCAGCCGGGGGGCGTCGGGCAGCCCGAGGAGGCGGGCCACCTGCTGGGACTTCCGGGGGAGCCCGGCGACCAGCGCCACGAGCTGGTCGCTGAGCCAGTCGTAGAAGCGGGGCCGGCCGGCGAGCGGGTCGATCGGGGCGCAGTCGACCGCGGTCAGCGCGGCGAGCTGGTCGACCAGGCAGTCGGCCTCGTGCGGGCGCAGCCCGTGCACCGGGTGCTCCGGGCTCCGGCCGAGGTCGTCGGCGCCCTCGTAGGTGTGGACGGCGAAGCGGTCCCCGCCGTAGCGGTGCTCGGGGTCCGTGGCGTGGCTCGTGCCCAGCGCCAGCACCCGGGGCGCGGCCACGGGCACCCCGGAGCGGGCGATGGCGCCGAGCACGGCGTGCTCGCTGAGGAAGCTGCGTTCGCGCCGCAGCACGACGCCCGCCTCCCGGCGGACGACCACGGGGAAGCCGGTACCGGGCACCCTGAGCACCGTGTTGAGGTGCGCGGCGCCCTTGAAGACCCGGTCGGCGGGGGCCGCGCCCTCCAGGAACAGCGCGTCGGCGACCGCGGAGTGCGGGAAGCCGGGGTGCTCCGGGACGCGCCGGTCCGGCGTCCAGCCGATGCCCCGGACGCGCGGCCGCGCGCCACCGGCGGACGCGCCGCGGCGGAACAGCACCCGCTCGATCTCGCCCTCCCGCGGCACCCGGCCGAGCCTCAGCGGTTCGGCGGCGGCCTGCAGCGCGCCGTGCACGACGGCCGTGGCCTCCTCCAGCCGCCGCGGGCCGAAGGAGTCCTCCAGCGACCGCGCGGCCCGCACGACGTCGGCGTACAGCGACTGGGCCCGCTCGAAGGCGACGTAGTGGGGCAGGTCCCGGGAAAGGCCGGCCACCGCGGCGGGCCGCACCCGGTGCACGGCCCCCGCCCAGGCGTCGACGGCCTCCTGCCACTGGTGGTCCGGGTAGCGCATCCGCACCAGGTGCACGGCGAGGTCGTGCAACGGGTCGCCGAAGCCCGCCAGTTCCCAGTCCAGGCAGTGCAGCGGCGGGTCACCCGCGGACGGCAGCACCAGATTGCCGCGGTGCAGGTCGCCGTGGAGCAGGCCGTAGGGCCGCCGGGTCAGCGCCGGCACCCGGTCGGCGAACCGGAGCAGGGCGTCCTCGGGCACACCGAGGGCGACGAACAGCCCGCCGTACCGGCGCCAGTTGGGCCGCCGGATCTGGCGGTCGGCGAGCTGGGCCAGGGTGCGCAGGAACCCCTGGGAGTCGGTGTGGTTGCGGGGCCGGTCGGCCGGCAGCGGCGGCAGGGCCGGACCGCGCACCTGGACGATCGCGGCGAACAGCTCCGCGAGGTCCGTCAGCAGCGGCCCCGACACCGGTTTGCCCGGGCCGCAGACGTCCGCGAGGACGTCTCCGGCCACATAGCTGTGGACGGCGTACCCCTCCCCCGCGGCCAGGCACCGCGGGACGGGCAGCACACCGCGCAGGGCGTGCAGGATCTCCGGCTCGCTCGGCCAGGTGCGCACGACCACGGGCACCACGTCCGGCCGCGGCACCCGGACGGTCACCGGTGTGCCGGGGGCCAGGCCCAGCAGTCCGGCGAGGGGGTCGGTGAGCGGCAGGACGTGGTTGCGGTGGTGGAAGCCGTCCTTCGCCGGCCCGGCCGCGACCGCACGGGCCACGAAGGCCCGGACGACGGCGTCCCGGCGAACTCTGCCGGCGTGCCCCCCGGCCGCAGCACGGGGGACAGGCGGTGCGCCCACGGGCCGCTCCGGGTAGATCGCGCCGAAAAGGAAGGGGCGGAACAGCGTCGGCGGACACGGCCGGGAGAACGCTGTTCCCAGGTGGTGGCCGTCACGGCTCCCGGCCCAGTCGAGCAGCCCGACGGGTGGTCCGCCACTCACCGTGCCGGGCCGACGGCCGAGGACCGGCTCGTTGCCCTTCCCCACGCACACGTCCGGGCGGTGGCCCGGATTGGCGCATGCTAGCGCACGGCGTGCCCGCTCCGGAGCAGATGCAGCAACGGTTCGAGCGACCGTACGACATGCTCGGCGCCCGCCGTCCGCAGGCGTTTCTCCTTGTCCTCGCCGCCCGCGTAGCCGAGGAACGGCACACCGGCCTCGCGGGCCGCGTCCAGGTCGGAGACGGAGTCGCCGATCATCAGCGCGTCCGCCGGGGCGGCGCCCGTCGCGCTCAGGGCGCGGTTGAGGCAGTGCGGATGCGGCTTGAGATGCTGGAGCGCCTGCGTGCGGCCGTACAGGTGAGGCGTGAAGCAGCCGGTGAGGCCGCGGCTCTCGAGGTAGGTGCGGGCCGCCCGGGGCGAGTTGTCGGTGGTGACGGCGAGCCGGGCGCCGACGGCGGTCCAGGTGCGGATCAGCGGGTCGGCGTACGCGGTCGGCAGCGCGGAGCCTGCGGCCCGCTCCTCCTCCTGGGTGAGCCGCTCCTCCAGGGCGGCGACGAGATCGCTGCCCGGGTGCCGGCGGCCTACGGCGCGCAGCACCACCTGCGGGTCCAGCGTCTCCCGCTCGGTGTCCGTGAGCAGGCCGTGCAGGCCCTGCCGCGCCAGCCATTCCACCAGGTCCGCGGCCACCCGTTCGGCCTTGTGCCCGGCGAAGAGGCGGCAGATGGGCCCGTCGAAGTCCCACAGCACGACCCGGGCGGATGTGATCAGTTCCCGTAGCTTCCCGATCTCATTCGCACCAGACGTGGCATCAGAAGTCGCATCAGAAGTCACTAGGAGAGTGTCAGGTCCGTGGTGATGGTTTCCCAGAGGGCGTCGAACCACTTCTGCGATTGCTCCACGAACGCCGCGTCCCGCTGCCCCGACCGCTGCTCGAAGGAGAACAGGAGGGATTCGGAGCCGAGGGTGTCGTACATCTCCAGCATCCCGCTCTCGGTGGGCTCCGCGCGGCGCGTGACCATGTAGTACGCGTAGAGCGCCTCCACCCCGTTGAGCAGGTACAGCTTCGCCGGCGGGGTGAACGGCAGCGCGCGGAAGGTGACGTGGACGTCGATGTCGTGGGTGCCGCGCAGGGCCTGGAGGTTGTACTGGAGCACCTGCCCCTGGGCGTTGCGCATCGCCAGCCAGCGCCGGTGGACGGCGTCGTCGTCGCGGCCGGCGTCGACCGAGACCGGGAAGGCGAGGTCGATGTGCCGGGACGGGAGCAGGACGCGGGCGTCGATCCGCTCGGGACGGATGCGGCCCTCGTGAATCAGGCGCAGCGGCTCCCCGAGGGCCGGGATCAGGCTCTGCGCGGTGAGGCAGACCGCGTCGATGCGCACGTGCGGCGCCTCGAAGGCCGCCGTCAGCCGGGGGGCGAGGGCCACCATGGTCGGCTGGGGCTCCTCGCGGGCCGGCGGCGGCTCGGCGACCCTCGGCGGGCTGCCCTTGCTGACGTTGCTGAGCAGCCCGGCCAGTTGCAGTGTCCGCAGGGCCTGGCGCACGGCACCACGCTCCACCCCGAACTCCTCGGCGAGTTCGGCCTGCGTGGGCAGCCGCTCGCCCGACCGGAGGACACCGCTGCGGATGCGTTCGCGCAGGGTGTCGGCGATCTCCTGGGGCGTGAGCCTTCTGTTGCCGTTCACTGCCACGTTCTCCTGGGTCACGACCAAACGCTACAACTTTGATCCATCTAAGGGGAGTTGCCGGAAAGTTGTTTATACACACGGACCAAGTGGGGACAACTTAAGTGAAGTTGGTTGCCAACTTTTCCAAGTTGGCGGAGCTTTTGCTTCCCGTACGTCCCACCGGCAGCCCGAAGGGGGAATCACCGTGCCTGCCCTCGCCTTCCTCTCCGCCCTGTTCATCGTCGGCTTCGAACAGCTCGTCCAGTGGAAGTACGGTGCCGCCGGCATCGTCGGCATGCTGCTGCTCTCCGTCGGCATCAAGGCCAAGAGCCCCGCGGTCAGCTCCGCGGGCGCGGTACTGCTCGCGCTGCTGCTCGCCGGCCCCGCGCTATGACGCCAGCACCAGGTCCGAACTGATCGTCTCCCACAGCGCGTCGAACCATTTCTGCGACTGCTCCACGAACGCCGCGTCCCGCTGCCCGGCCCGCTGCTCGAAGGCGAACAGCATCGACCGGGTGCCGTCGGCGTCGTACAGCTCCACGTGCTCGTGCTCGATCTCCCGCTCACGGCGCCCCAGCGTGTAGTACGCGAAGAGCGCCTCGGCGCCGTTGAGCAGATACAGCTTGACCGGTGGGGTGAAGGGCAGGGCGCGGAAGCAGACCTCGACCTCGATGCCGTGCGTGGTGCGCAGGGCCAGCAGGTTCTGCCGCAGCACCATGCCCTGGGCGTTGCGCTGGGCCAGCCAGCGCCGGTGCAGCAGACCGCCGTCCGCGGCGTCCACCGGCGCCGGGAAGGCCAGCTCGATGTCCCGGCTCGGCAGCAGGACCCGGACGTCGATCTTGGCCGGTTTCGCATGGCCGGCGTGGATCTGCCGCAGCGGCTCACCGATGGCCAGGGTCAACGAGACGGAGGTCAGGCAGAGCGCGTCGATCCGCACGTGCGGCGCGGCGAAGGCCGCCGCCACGCGCGGGACGAGCCCCACCATCGTCGGCTGCGGGGGCGCCCCGGGACCCGCCGGGCACCGGCCCGCCCCCGGCACCGCGGCCACCGTGGCCGGTCTGCCCTGGGAAACGTTGGTGAGCAGCTGCTCCGCCTCCAGGACGCGCAGCGCCTGCCGCACGACCCCGCGTTCGACACCGAACTCGTCGGCCAGCCTCGCCTGGGTGGGCATGCGCTCGCCCGGCCGCAGCTCGCCGGACCTGATCCGGCCGCGCAGCTCGTCGGCGATCTCGCGGTGTGACGGGTGGGGCCGCTGTGACCTCGTCCGTCCACTGGCGGAGACGTGCTCCGGGTCCACGAACAAACACTACAACTTCTTGCCATCTTGGGGCAGTTCGTCGACTGCTGGTTATGAGACGGTTCTCAGCGGAGATAAGTACAGTGAAGTTGGCAGCCAACTCGCCCAACATGGTCGAGCTTCCCAGTGGTTGGCCGAACGGGCTCCCTTCCGGAGGGGAGCCGGGAGCCCGGGCAGGGGGCGGCCACCGGAGCGCAAGCCACAGCGCACGACCCGCACAGCCACAACTGAAGATCTCGCACAGTCACAACTGAACGCGCAGCCACAACCGAACATCGTCAGGGCACAGCCACAACCGAACAGCTCGCTACGGATGAAGAGTCGGTGTGTCGCCGGGAGAAGGGAGCCTCAGAAGAGGTCCGGGCACCAGGGACGCCCGGGCGAGCGGAACAGGGCGTCGGCCTTCCGGGCGGCGCCCTCTCGTTCTTCCTGGACCAGGCCGAGGGCGGCGAGCCGCAGCGCCGACTCGTCACCGAGCCACAGGCGCGCCAACTCGCCGATCTCCAGCGTCAGATCGGCTCCCTCCGCGGCCGCCGGGGTGCACGACGCCCCCTCGGCAGAGGCCGTCAGCCGGAACCGGCCCCCGCCGAAGCCGCCCTCGTCGACGACCTCCAGCACCAGCGCGCCCTCACGGTCGTACGTCCGCGCCTCCAGGGCCCGTACGACGTCCAGGATCCGCACCCACAGCCAGTCCGCGTGCTCGGTGACCCGGGCGGCCCGCGGATCGGGCAGGTGGAGGGGCAGCAGGTCGTCGGGCCCGCGCCAGCCGGACCTGACCTTCGTGATCCAGTCGATCGAGCACAGATACCGCCACAGGGCGCGCTCTGCCGCCGGGGTGGTGGTGAGCAGCCAGTTGACGTCGGCGGTGTTCTGCGGCTGCTTGCCGTGCCACTTGTCGTCGGACTCGTAGCTCACCAGGCCCTCGACCTCGCCGCCGGCCGACCGGTAGACGGCGAAGAACGGCTCGGTCCAGTCGCCGCCGAGGCGCAGGGCACCGGTGTTCGTCTGCCACCACAGCTCGTGCCGGCTGACCGCGCCCGGCTGGGCACGCCGGAACCGCTCGTGCAGTTCGGGACCGAGTTTGCGCACGTCCTCGGCGTCCACCAGGTCGATCCGGCCGCCGTCCGCGGGGCCGGACCAGCGCGGGTCGAGGCCGGCCCGGGGCACGTCGACGGTCCACTCGGTCGTCGAGGTCGCCGGCCCGAAGCCGTACCGGCCGTAGATCGGGTACTCGGCGGAGATCAGGGTGGCCACGACGTCGCCGCGGTCCCGCGCTGCCGCGAGGTCCGCGCGCATCATCCGGGACAGCAGGCCACGGCGTCGGTGCGTCGGGCTGACGGTGACGTTGGAGATCGCGTCCGCGGGCACCGGTGCGCCGCCGACCGCGGTCAGTTCCTGGTCGAAGGAGCGGAAGGTGGCCACGCACCGGTCCCCGTCGAAGGCGCCCAGCCTGCGGCCGGGCAGCAGGCGCCGGGCCGCCACCTGCTCCGGGGTCAGGACCGGCGGCCGCAGGAACCCCGTGTTCAGGGCGCGCTGCCAGTCCTCGAATGCGGCGTCGGAGACGGTGCGGACGTCGGTCATGGGGCCACGGTAGGCGGACGCTCCCGGGCTGTCGCCCGCATTTTCCGTGCCCCGCGCCCCGCTCAGGTCAGCAGGTCGTCCACCTGCGCCTCGCCCATCCGGTACCGGCGCGCGATCTCCCCGCTGCAGTCGTCGGTCGTGTGCTGGAGCCGCTGGCGGCGCCGGGACACCTCCTGCTCGTAACGGACCAGGCGGCCCATGGCGCTGGTCAGCTCCAGGTCCGTGCGCGCGCCGAGGTCGGACAGCTCCACCTCGCCGAGCATCTCGGCCGCCAGCTGCCGGTACTCCTCGTTGTGCGGGGTGCCCAGCGTCACGTGGCGGGCGGAGGAACGGTGCCGGGCCGGGGCGTCCTTGAGGATCTCCGGGAGCCGGTCGACCACGGAGCCGTCCGCGGGCGCCGGCACGGACGCCCGGCCGCGCCGGCACAGCTCCGCGCGCAGGATGTCGATCCGGCCCTGCAGCAGCCGCCGCACATAGCTGAGGTCCGCCTCGTCGCGCTGGGCGTCCCGGCGCAGGGCGCGCAGTTCGGGCAGGGTCAGCAGGGCCAGATCGGGCTCGGGCGGCTCGGCGGGCAGGGCCGGGCCCGCGGTGCCGTCGCCACGCGGTGCGGGCGGCCGGTACGCCCCCTGCGTTCCCAGCCGCCCACTGGTGCTCGGTGTGCTCATGTGCATCTGACCGTCCCCTCGACCGGCGTGTGGAAGCATGGTGCCACCCCAAGTGGCCACAATGTGACCGAGTGCCCCCGAAACAGCCCCAGATGGGCGGTAAGAGATCCATAATGGGCCCCCGCGGCGCTCGGCGGGAGACCCGGCATGATGGTGCGCATGCGTGCGGTGGTGCAGAGGGTGGACGGCGCGAGCGTCGTCGTGGACGGCGAGACGGTGGGCGCGATCGAGGGCGAGGGGCTGTGCGTCCTCGTCGGGGTGACCCATGAGGACACCGAGGAGAAGGCCGCCCAGCTGGCCCGCAAGCTGTGGTCGATCCGGATGCTCCAGGACGAGAAGTCGTGCAGCGACATCGCCGCACCGCTGCTCGTGATCAGCCAGTTCACGCTCTACGGCTACGCCCGCAAGGGCCGCCGGCCCACCTGGAACGCGGCGGCACCGGGCAAGGTCGCCGAGCCGCTGGTGGACGAGGTGGTGGCCCAGCTGCGGGGGCTGGGCGCGACGGTGGCGACGGGCCGTTTCGGCGCGCAGATGCGGGTGTCGCTGACGAACGACGGCCCGTTCACGGTGCTGCTGGAGATCTAGGCCGCGGGCGGGGCCCGCGGCCCGGGCCGGCTACGGCTCGACCACGGTCTCCTGCGCGGCCGCCGTGTCGCCGGCCAGGAGCCGCGCGTCGACGGGCACGTTCCGCTTCACCAGGGCAAGGGCCACCGGGCCCAGCTCGTAGTGGCGCACCGAGGTCGTCACGAAACCGATCTTGCGGCCGTCGGGGCCCTCGTCCGCGAGGCGGAGCTCGGTGCCGGCCGCCGGCAGGTGGACCTCGCTGCCGTCCAGGTGCAGGAAGACCAGCCGGCGGGGCGGCTTGCCCAGGTTCTGCACGCGGGCGACCGTCTCCTGGCCCCGGTAGCAGCCCTTCTGCAGGTGCACCGCCGTGCCGATCCAGCCCAGCTCGTGCGGGATCGTGCGGTGGTCGGTCTCGAAGCCGAGGCGCGGCCGGTGGTGCTCGACGCGCAGGGCCTCGTAGGCGAGGAGCCCGGCGGCCGGTCCGTACGCGGCGGCGAACTCCTCCAGCCCGGCACGCGGCAGGAAGAGATCGCGTCCGTAGGCCGTCTCGCGTACGACGACGTCCTCGGGGACCTCCGCGATGGAGCCGGCCGGCAGGTGGACGACCGCGAAGTCCTCGGTGCGGTCGGCGACCTCGACCCGGTAGAAGAACTTCATCGACTCCAGGTACGCGATCAGCGCCTCCTGGGTGCCGGGCTCCACGTGCGCCCAGACCGTCGTGCCGTCGTCCACCAGGTACAGCGCGTGCTCGATGTGGCCGTGGGCGGAGAGGATCAGCGCCTCGGTCGCCTCGCCCGCCGGCAGCTCGCTGACGTGCTGGGTGAGCAGCAGGTGCAGCCAGCTCAGCCGGTCCCCGCCGGTGACGGCGACGACACCACGGTGCGAGAGGTCGACGAAACCGGTGCCGTCGGCCAGGGCGCGCTGCTCGCGGAACAGGTCGCCGTAGTGGGCGGCGACGCCTTCGTCGGCTCCTTCGGCGGGGACGGCGCCGGGCAGGGACAGCAGAGGGCTCTTCATACGGCAAGCCTACGATGTGGTAGTTGAACTCTTCAGCGAACAGTCCCGGCAGCGGCCGAAGATCGCGAAGTGCTTCATGTCCGTGTCGAACCCGAACTGCGCGCGCAGTTTGGCCGTGAAGTCGGCCGCCACCTCGACGTCCGCCTCGATGACGTTCTCGCAGTCCCGGCACACCAGGTGCAGATGGTGGTGGCGGTCGGCGAGGTGATAGGTGGGCGCGCCGTGCCCGAGGTGGGCGTGGCTGACCAGGCCCAGCTCCTCCAGCAGCTCCAGCGTCCGGTAGACGGTGGAAATGTTGACCCCCGACGCCGTCTTCCTCACTTCCACGAGGATGGCGTCGGGGGTCGCGTGCTCAAGGGTGTCCACGGCTTCGAGGACAAGCTGACGCTGCGGCGTCAGCCGGTAGCCGCGCTGCCTGAGGTCGCTCTTCCAGTCGGTGCTCACCACACCGAAAGTGTAGGACTACTTGAAAAAGGCGATGCCGTCGTCGGGCATGTCGTCCGGCAGGGCCTTCGCCCAGCGCTCGACGTCCTCGGGGGTGACGACCTTCTTCAGGTGCGCCGACATGTAGGGGCGCAGCTCGACCTCGGGGGTCTGCTTCTCGCCGACCCACATCAGGTCGCTCTTGACGTAGCCGTACAGCCGCTTGCCACCGGAGTAGGGCTGGGCCGCGGCGGTGCGCGCGACGGCGTCCGTGACCAGGTCGATCTGCGGCTTCTTGTCGGCCATCTCGCCGTACCAGATCTCCACCGTGCCGTCGTCGCGGGTCATGGTGACCTCGACCTTGCGGCTCGCGTCGATCCGCCAGTAGCCGGACTCCGACTCCAGGGGACGGACCTTGTTGCCGTCGTTGTCCAGGACCCAGGTGTGGGAGTGGTACTCCAGGAAGTCCCGGCCGTCGTGGGTGAAGCTGACCTCCTGCCCGAAGTTGCACTTCTCCGAGCCGGGGAAGTCGTGCACGCCCACGCCGGCCCAGTTGCCGAGCAGGAAGGCGAGCGGGACCAGGTCCTTGTGGAGGTCGGACGGGATCTCGATCATGAGGATGCTTTCCTAGGGGTGGATCAGCGCTGGCCCTGGTACAGCTTCTTCACGGTCAGACCGGCGAAGGCGAGAACGCCGACGCAGACCAGGACCAGCAGGGTTTCGAAGAAGATCTCCACGGGTGCTCCTTGAGCGAGGGTGGGCGTACGACAGAGCCGGGGCCCAGCTTACGCGGCCGGGCTCCGGCCCTCCTGACGAGGTGCGCGGCTCGCTGTCGCGGGCGCCGCGGGGACCGGAGTGCGCGGGGAGCCGCGGGCGGCCGAACTACGATTCGGGCATGGCGAAGAAGCTTGTGATCAAGGTGACGGCCGGGGCCGATGCCCCCGAGCGCTGCTCGCAGGCCTTCACGGTGGCGGCGGTGGCCGTGGCCAGTGGGGTCGACGTCTCGCTGTGGCTGACCGGGGAGTCGTCCTGGTTCGCGCTGCCGGGCCGGGCCGCCGAGTTCGAGCTGCCGCACGCCGCTCCGCTGCCCGACCTGATCGACTCGATCCTCGCGGCCGGCCGCGTCACGCTGTGCACCCAGTGCGCCGCCCGCCGGGAGATCTCCGAGAAGGACGTCCTCGACGGGGTCCGGATCGCGGGCGCGCAGGTCTTCGTGCAGGAGGCCCTGGCGGACGGCACCCAGGCGCTCGTGTACTGAGGCCGCCGGCCGCGCCTCAGGGGCGCGGGCGCTTCTTGCCGTCGAGTTCGTCCCACCACTCGTCGGACTTGGGGTCGCCGGACGGGTCGTCCCACCAGCGGTCGTCGGGGCCCCGCCGGTTGGCGATCATCGCGGCGACCGGCGGGATGACCATGGCCACGACGCACATGCCGACGGCCGCGGGCACCGACCAGATGCGCACGACTCCCCAGGCCAGGACGAAGAGCCCGATACACGTCCCCATCATGGCGAAGTAGATGTGGCGCCGGCGCGCGTACATGGTTCCAGAGTAGGTCCGACCGCCCGCTGTCACAGGTGATCGACAATCGGGGCCCGGGGCCCGCGGGCGGGGTTACGGTGGCGTGGTCGTACCGGATTCCGCACCCTGTCACCGACCCTGGGGGACACCACATGCGCGGCCTGCGAATACTGCTGATCCTCGTCGTGATCCTGGGCGTGCTCTTCGTGGTCGTGGACCGGGTCGCCGTGTACTTCGCCGAGGGCGAGGCGGCGGACAAGATCAGAGCGACGGAGAACCTGTCCGCCACCCCGGACGTGGACATCAAGGGCTTCCCGTTCCTCACGCAGCTCGCGGGCGGCTCCCTGGACGACGTCCAGGTCGGCATCGCCGACTACGAGGCGGCCACCGGCGAGGCCGGCCGGACCATCCGCATCGACCGGCTGAAGGCCGACATGAAGGGCGTCGAGTTCTCCGGCGACTACAGCTCCGCCACGGCGGACAGCGCCACCGGCACCGCCACGATCGCCTACGCCGAGCTGCTCAGGGCCGCCAAGGCCGCGCCGACCGACGTCGGTCTCGGCGTAAAGGCCCAGCTCGTGGGCCTCTCCGACGGCGGCGACGGCAAGATCAAGGTCGCCGTCCGGATCCAGGGCGCGATCGCGGGGGCCGTGCACATCGACAAGACCGTCTCGGTGCGCAGCTCGGTGACCGTCGAGCACAACCGGGTGCAGGTCCACGCGGACTCCCTGCCCGTGATCGGCGGCCTGGCGCTCGCCGAGAGCCGCGTCCGCTCGATCACCGACTTCCGGCAGGCGGTGGACCGGCTGCCCGGCGGCATCGAGCTGGACAAGGTGCAGGCCGCGCCGGACGGGGTGGAGATCACCGTGAAGGGTTCGGACGTCAGGCTGGCGGGGTAGGAAGTCCGCCGGTGGACACCGGACGTCCGACTGGCGAGACGTCCGCGTCCGTACCGTAGCCGCGTGACGCCCGGGAGTGCCCGGACGCCGTCCGCCGTGCGCCTCGACGGCTTTACTGTCCCACCATTCGGACGATCGCGTCTCGGGATATGACACGCCGGTGACATGCCCGCCCGGACGTCCCTACGATCGACCGCATGAAGCGACAGGCGGACCTCACGAAGCGGCGGGCAGTGGACCTGTGCCGCGTTGCCGCCATGCTCTGTCGCCCCTTCTGAGCGAAAGTCCCCGACTTCCGCGTTCTCACCCTCGCCCTGCTGGTAGGGCACCCGTGCGCCGCCCGCATGCCGGCGCGCCCCCTCGCACTCGCACGCCTCGCCGCAACTGCCCCGGAGGAGAAAGAGCATGAGCCGCAGCGACGTCCTCGTCGACGCCGACTGGGTCCAGGACCACCTGGACGACACCGACATCGCGATCGTCGAGGTGGACGAGGACACGTCCGCCTACGAGAAGAACCACATCAAGAACGCGATCCGCATCGACTGGACCAAGGATCTGCAGGACCCGGTCCGTCGTGACTTCGTCGACCAGGAGGGCTTCGAGAAGCTCCTGTCGAAGAAGGGCATCGCGAACGACACCCTCGTGATCCTCTACGGCGGCAACAACAACTGGTTCGCGTCCTACGCGTACTGGTACTTCAAGCTGTACGGCCACGAGAACGTCAAGCTCCTCGACGGCGGCCGCAAGAAGTGGGAGCTGGACGCCCGCGAGCTGGTCGACGGCTCCGAGGTGCCCGAGCGCGCCACGACGGACTACAAGGCCAAGCCGCAGGACACCTCGATCCGCGCCTTCCGCGACGAGGTGGTCGCCGCGATCGGCGCGCAGAACCTGGTCGACGTCCGCTCGCCCGACGAGTTCTCCGGCAAGCTGCTCGCCCCGGCGCACCTGCCGCAGGAGCAGTCGCAGCGCCCGGGCCACGTCCCGAGCGCCCGGAACATCCCGTGGTCGAAGAACGCCAACGACGACGGCACCTTCAAGTCGGACGACGAGCTCAAGGAGCTCTACGCCGCGGAGAGCGTCGACCTCGCCAAGGACACGATCGCCTACTGCCGCATCGGTGAGCGCTCGGCCCTGACCTGGTTCGTCCTGCACGAGCTGCTCGGCGTGCAGAACGTCAAGAACTACGACGGCTCCTGGACCGAGTACGGCTCCCTCGTCGGCGTGCCGATCGAGCTCGGCGCCAACAAGTAAGCCCTCACCAACCCACCCGACCGACCTCCCGGTCAGACCCCTCTGGAGAAACAGCATGTGTGGAGCGAAGGCCGGCGGCCCGGACGCCTCGACGATCAAGCCCGGGGAGACCACGATCCAGGGTCAGGTGACCCGCGACGGCGAGCCGGTGACGGGCTACGTCCGTCTGCTCGACTCGACAGGTGAGTTCACCGCCGAGGTGCCCACCTCCGCCACGGGTCAGTTCCGTTTCTACGCGGCCGAGGGCACGTGGACGGTGCGCGCGCTGGTGCCCGGCGGCACGGCCGACCGCACGGTGGTGGCTGAGCACGGCGGTCTGGCCGAGGTGGCCATCGCGGTCTGATCGGGTTCCGTGACGGACCGAAGGGCCGTACTCCCTGGGTTGGACGCCAGTGGGAGTGCGGCCCTTCGGTGTGCCGTGACGGGGGTGCCTAGCCCAGCGTGCGGCCCAGGATCCAGACGACGGGAGCCGCCGCCGACAGCGGCAGCGCCACGCCCGCCGTGAAGTGCACGAACCGGGACGGGTAGTCGTAGGCGGCGACCCGGTGGCCGATCAGCGCGCAGGCGCCCGCCGCGGCCCCCAGGACGGCGCCCTTCGTGCCGAGACCGGTCATGCCGCCCACGGCGATACCGGCGCCGGCGGCGGCCAGCAGCGCGACCACGACCGACGCCGGGGTCGGCAGGGGCAGCGCACGGGCGAGGACGGCCACCGCGACCGCCGCGGCGCCCACGGACACCGCGTCCGGGTCGGCACCCAGGTAGCCGGTGGCGAGGATGGCCAGGGCCGCCGAGGTGACCGTCGCCATCAGGCCGTACATCCGCTCGTCCGGCGAGGCGTGCGAGCGCAGCTGCATGACCAGCGAGAGCAGGACCCAGATGCCGAGCGGGCCGAGGATCGCCGCCGGGGCGTGCTCGCGGCCGGCGACCAGGACCGCCGCGTCGGCCGCGAGGCCGCCCGCGAAGGCCAGGGCGATGCCCTGGCGGGCCGGCCACATGCCGTTCAGCCGGAACCAGCCCGCCGCCGTGACGGCCTGGAGCAGCACCAGCGGAACCAGCAGGGCCCAGGACCCGGCGGGGGCCGTGACCGCCAGCAGCAGGCCGAGCAGCGCGGTGAGCGCCGCCGGCTGCATGCCCGGGTCGATGATCGGGGAGCGGCCCTCCAGGCGCGCCCGCTGGGCGTCCGTGATCCGGGCGTTCCCGCCGAGCGTGGCGGGCCCGTAGGCCGGACCGGACGCCTCCGCGGGCTCCGGTGTTGCCGCCTCGGGTGCCGGAGCGGACTGCGGAGCGTAGTGCTGCTGCTGTGCCTGCGGCCCGTAGGACTCCGCGTACGGCTCGGCGTACGGCTGCGCCTGCTGGGGCTGCTGGTACGGCTGCTGCTCCTGGAGCGGCGGCAGGTACGCCGTCTCCGCCGACTGCACCGGCGCGTGGGTCTGCGTCTCCCAGGTCTGCCCCTGCCACTGCTGCGTCGACTGGGGGTCGTAGCCGGCCTGGCGGCCGTACTGCTCGTGACCGGGCCACGCCTGCGGGGCGGGCTGCTGCTGCTCGGGATGCTGCTGGTACGGGTCGTGCCCCTCGTAGGGGCCGCCCTGGTACGGCTGGTCGCTCATCGCCTCACCCTCCTGCGAACGGCGGGAGCACCTCGACCGTGCCGCCGTCGGCCAGCCGTACCGTCTCATGCGCGCGGGTCCCGACGGGGTCGCCGTCGACGAGGAAGGAGCACCGCAGCAGCACACGCGTGAGTTCGCCGGGGTGCCGCTCGCGCACGGCGGACAGCGCTTCGGCGAGCGTGTCCGCGTCGTACGGCTCCTCGGCGACCTGGGCCGCGGCCTTGGCGGCGGCCCAGTAGCGGACCGTGACCTTGGGCATCTGGTTCCTTTGTCGACGGCAGGAAAAGATTCGAAGACAGATGGTCTCAGGCTAGCCCGCCGCGGTCGCGGCCCAGTCCCCGATCCGCGCCAGCAAGGCGTCGTCCGCCGCGTTCTCGGCGTGGCCCATGCCCGGCTCGATCCAGAGTTCTCCGTGTTCACCGGCCGCCTCGGCCAGCATGCGGGGGTGGTCGAGGGGGAAGTAGCCGTCGCGGTCGCCGTGCACGATCAGCAGCGGGACCGGGGCGATCCTCGGGACCGCCTCGGCCGGGGAGAGCGGCACCGGGTCCCACTCACGGTGGTGGATGCGGGTGCGCAGGCCGTAGCGGCCGACCAGGCGGCCCGCCGGGCGGGTGACCAGCCAGTGCAGGCGGCGCATGGGAGCCGTGCCCCGGTAGTACCAGCGGGCCGGCGCGCTGACCGCGACCACCGCGTCGGCCGTGCGCGGGTACAGGGCCGCGTGCCGCAGGACCACCGAGCCGCCCATGGAGAAACCGACGGTCACCACGCGCGCGTGGCCGAACCCGCGGGCCCACGCCACGGCGGCGGCGAGGTCCAGCACCTCTTTGTCGCCGACCGTGGACCGTCCGCCGGAGCGGCCGTGGCCGCGGAAGGAGAAGGTGACGACCGCGCCGTGGCGGCGCAGCACGCGCGCCACCCTTCGTACATGCGGCCGGTCGACCTCGCCGGTGAAACCGTGGGCGATCACGAACACCAGGTCATGCGAGGCCGTCCGGAAGGTGTCCGGAACGGATTCGTATACAACGGCGCCCGGATCGTATACGGAATCGATCGGAATTCCGTCTGTGCTGTACAGAAACGTCCGGATAGGGGCGCGTCTGCCTGTCTCGGAATTCGGACGAACGGTGGAACGTGCCACATGACCTGCCGGACCGTTGCTCATGTGGGCTATTCTGCTGGGCAGAGGACTCGGGCAGCGTAGCCCCCGGGTCCTTTTGTGCTTTCGGAAGCGTTGTATACACAGCGGGAAACCCCAGGTGACCGCAGGTGTACGGGGCCTTCGGGATCGCAGAGCATGGCCCGTCCGCACAGTCCTCGCAGGGACCGAGGAGGAACCAGACGTATGAGTTCTCTGCTGCTCCTGACCAACGCCCTCCAGCCGTCGACGGAGGTGCTGCCCGCCCTCGGCCTGCTGCTGCACAACGTGCGGGTGGCCCCGGCCGAGGGGCCCGCCCTCGTCGACACCCCCGGTGCCGACGTCATCCTCGTCGACGGCCGCCGCGACCTGCCGCAGGTGCGCAGCCTCTGTCAGCTGCTGCGCTCCACCGGCCCCGGCTGTCCGCTCCTCCTCGTCGTCACCGAGGGCGGCCTCGCCGCCGTGACCGCCGACTGGGGCATCGACGACGTCCTGCTCGACACCGCCGGTCCCGCGGAGGTCGAGGCACGGCTGCGGCTCGCCATGGGCCGGCAGCAGATCGTGAACGACGACTCCCCGATGGAGATCCGCAACGGCGATCTCTCGGTGGACGAGGCCACGTACAGCGCGAAGCTCAAGGGGCGGGTCCTCGACCTCACCTTCAAGGAGTTCGAGCTGCTCAAGTACCTCGCCCAGCACCCGGGCCGGGTCTTCACCCGCGCGCAGCTGCTGCAGGAGGTGTGGGGCTACGACTACTTCGGCGGCACCCGCACCGTGGACGTGCACGTACGGCGGCTGCGCGCCAAGCTCGGTCCCGAGCACGAGTCCCTGATCGGAACCGTCCGGAACGTCGGTTATCGATTCGTTACGCCCGAGAAGGGCGACCGGGCGACCGAGGAGGCCAAGGCCAAGGCGGGCCGGGCGAAAGCGGATGAGACGGACACCTCCGCCGCCCTGGACGCGACCGAACTCCACGCGGACGCGTAGATCGTCCGGCGCGGGCGTGACAGACGCTCGCGCCGGCCGTTGCGCGCGCACATCCAAGCGGTGATACGCCCTGCCCGGAGCGGGTCAATCCGCGTAGACTCCGCGCGTGGCCAAGGTGACTCGGGATGATGTGGCACGGCTGGCGGGGACCTCCACCGCCGTCGTCAGTTATGTCATCAACAACGGACCCCGGCCGGTCGCCCCGGCCACGCGCGAGCGTGTCCTCGCCGCGATCAAGGAACTGGGGTACCGCCCGGACCGGGTCGCCCAGGCCATGGCGTCCCGCCGTACCGACCTGATAGGGCTGATCATCCCGGACGCTCGCCAGCCCTTCTTCGGGGAGATGGCGCACGCGGTCGAGCAGGCCGCCTCCGAGCGGGGAAAGATGGTCCTCGTCGGCAACACCGACTACATCGGCGAACGCGAGGTCCACTACCTGCGCGCCTTCCTCGGCATGCGGGTCTCCGGACTGATCCTCGTCAGCCACGCCCTCAACGACCTCGCCGCCGCCGAGATCGACGCCTGGGACGCCCGGGTGGTGCTGCTGCACGAGCGCCCCGAGGCCATCGACGACGTCGCCGTGGTCACGGACGACCTCGGCGGCGCCCAGCTCGCCGTGCGCCACCTGCTGGAGCACGGCTACGAGTACGTCGCCTGCATGGGCGGTACGGCGGACACCCCGGCCGTCGGCGACCCGGTCTCCGACCACGTCGAGGGCTGGAAGCGGGCCATGGCCGAGGCGGGCCTGTCCACCGAGGGCCGGCTCTTCGAGGCGCCGTACAACCGCTACGACGCCTACCGCGTGGCCCTGGAGGTGCTCGCCGGCCCGAACCGGCCGCCCGCGGTCTTCTGCTCCACCGACGACCAGGCGATCGGCCTGCTGCGAGCCGCCCGGGAACTGCGCATCGACGTGCCGGGCCAGCTGGCGGTGGCCGGTTTCGACGACATCAAGGAAGCCGCGCTCGCCGACCCGCCGCTGACCACGGTCGCCTCCGACCGCTCGGCGATGGCCCGGGCGGCGGTGGACCTCGTCCTGGACGACGGGCTCCGGATCGCCGGATCCCGGCGGGAGCGGCTGAAGACGTTCCCGTCCCGGCTGGTGGTCCGCGCCTCCTGCGGCTGCCTGGACTGACCGTCCGGACCGGTTCCTCCGCGTTCCCGTCCGGGGCCCTTATATCGGGCGAACGAGGTTCTGCCGGGCTTCTCAGGGAGCACTCAGGAAGCTCTCATCGTCGCGGGGGACTCTTTCGACATGACCGAGAGCATCCGCCGCAGCGGCGAAAGCGAGTACGGAACCCCGCAGGACGACGCCCACCCGGCCCCGTACGCACACCAGGACGCGTACGGCCGGCAGCACCCCTACTCCGCTCCCGTGAACCCCGAGTGGCCGCCCCCGCCGTACGGGCCCCCGACGGCGCCGGTCACCGCGGCAGCGGCCCCCGAGGCGGTGGTCCCCGCACCGCGCAGGAAGCGCACCCGGGGCCCGGTCCCGCTCCTCGCGGCGGTGGCGATCGTCGCGGCGGCGGTCGGCGGCGGCACGGCCTACGCCTTCCAGGCGCTCACCGGCGAGGACGCGGTCGCCTCCGCGGGCACGACCACCCATGTGGTGCCCACGGGCAAGAAGGGCGACGTCGCCGCCATCGCCGCCGCGGTCAGCCCGAGCGTGGTCGAGGTGAACGCCACCCTGGGCAACGGCTCCTCCACCGGCTCCGGCGTGGTCGTCACGTCCGGCGGCGAGATCGTCACCAACAACCACGTCGTCTCCGGCGCCACCTCGGTCAAGGTGCGCACCAGCGACGGCAAGAGCTACTCCGCCGAGGTCGTCGGCACCGACAGCTCCAAGGACCTCGCGCTGCTCAAGGCCGAGGGCGCCTCGGGCCTGAAGGCGGCGGGCCTCGGCGACTCCGACGGCGTCCAGGTCGGTGACACGGTCGTCGCGATCGGCTCCCCCGAGGGGCTGACCGGCACGGTCACCAGCGGCATCGTCTCCGCCCTCGACCGGGACGTCACCGTCCCCACCGAGGAGAGCCAGGGACAGGGCCAGGGCGGCGACGGACAGTGGCCGTTCCAGTTCGGCGGCCGCGAGTTCAACGGCGACACCGGTTCGTCGACCACCACGTACAAGGCGATACAGACGGACGCGTCCCTCAACCCGGGCAACTCCGGCGGCGCGCTCATCGACGCGAGCGGCAACGTCATCGGGATCAACTCCGCGATGTACTCGTCGAGTTCGCAGGCCTCCTCGTCCTCGGACGCGGGCAGCATCGGCCTCGGCTTCGCCATCCCCATCAACACCGTCAAGTCCGACCTGGCCAAGCTCCGGGCGGGCTCGAACAGCTAGCAGCAGGGAGCACGTCATGATCAAGATGGTTTCCCACCGCACCGCCGAGCGGGGACCCGCCGGCCTCACCGTCGCCCTCGCGGTCGCCCACGAGCTGCACGCGTCCGCTCCCACCACGACACCCCGCGCGCCTGAGGTGGCCCCGACCCCGGTCCCCGAGATGATGGGCCTGCGCACCTCCGCCGCCCGTCCGCACCGCAGGAAGGTGCCGCTGAACCGCCTGAGCACCATGCGCAGCCTGACCGCGCTCGGGGTCTGACTCCCCGCCTCCCCGCCTCCCGGCCCGGGAACGTGCGAGGCTGAAGAGGACCCCGACCACACGACCCCGCACCCCGAGGAACCGCGACCGATGAGCCCCGCCGAAGGCGACCGTGACCCCCAGCGCATCCTGATCGTCGACGACGAGCCGGCCGTACGCGAGGCCCTGCAGCGCAGCCTCGCCTTCGAGGGGTACGACACGGAGGTGGCCGTCGACGGGGCGGACGCGCTGGACAAGGCGACGGCCTACCGGCCGGACCTGGTCGTCCTGGACATCCAGATGCCCCGCATGGACGGCCTGACGGCGGCCCGGCGCATCCGCGGTGCGGGCGAGACGACCCCCATCCTGATGCTGACGGCCCGGGACACGGTCGGAGACCGGGTGACCGGGCTGGACGCCGGCGCCGACGACTACCTGGTCAAGCCCTTCGAGCTGGACGAGCTGTTCGCCCGTATCCGCGCGCTGCTGCGGCGCAGCTCGTACGCGGTCGCCGTGTCGGCCGAGGCCCAGGAGGACGAGGCGCTGACCTTCGGAGACCTGCGCATGGACCTCGCCACCAGGGAGGTCACGCGCGCCGGCCGCCAGGTCGAACTGACCCGCACGGAGTTCACCCTGCTGGAGATGTTCATGGCCCATCCGCGTCAGGTGCTCACCCGGGAGCAGATCCTCAAGGCGGTGTGGGGCTTCGACTTCGAGCCCTCGTCCAACTCCCTCGACGTCTACGTCATGTACCTGCGCCGCAAGACCGAGGCCGGCGGCGAGCCGCGCCTCGTCCACACGGTGCGGGGCGTGGGGTACGTCCTGCGGCAGGGCGGCGCCGAGTGAAGAAGCTGGCACGCCGGTACCGGGCACTGCCGATCCGGGCCCGCCTCGCCATGCTGGTGGCGGCGGCGGTGGCCTTCGCGGTCGCGGCGGTCTCGGTGACGTGCTGGTTCATCGTCCAGCAGCGGCTCTACTCGCAGGTGGACGAGGACCTGAAGAAGGCCCTGCGCGGCTCCGCGCAGATGGACATGATCAACACCGCCCTGCACACGTGCTCCGAGACCCCGCAGCGCGAGGGCCTCTTCCGCAACTACTCCCAGGTGGTCACGGAGAGCGGCAAGGTCTGCGTCTTCGACAACTCGGTGGGCACCGTCAAGGTCACCTCGGCTGACAAGGACGAGATCAAGGACGCGGACCTGCAGAAGATCTACTTCCGCAACGGCACCGACAACGAGGGCAACGAGGTGCGCGTCCTGACGCGCCCCCTGGGCGCGACGACCACCGACGCCGGGCAGCCGGGGCCGAACGTCGGGCTGATCGTGGCCGTCCCCCTGAAGAGCACCGAGAACATCCTCGACCAGCTCGCCCTCATCCTCCTCCTGGTCTCCGGCGTCGGAGTCGTCGGAGCGGGCGCCGCGGGCCTCGCGGTGGCCCGCGCGGGCCTGCGCCCCGTCGACAAGCTCACCGACGCCGTGGAGCACGTGGCCCGCACCGAGGACCTGACCATCCGCATCCCGGTGGAGGACGACAGCGACGACGAGGTGGCCCGCCTCTCCCGGTCCTTCAACTCGATGACCGCCTCCCTGGCCAGCTCCCGCGACCTCCAACAGCAGCTGATCGCGGACGCCGGCCACGAGCTGCGCACGCCCCTCACCTCCCTGCGGACGAACATCGAACTGCTCACCCGCAGCGAGGAGACGGGCCGCCCGATCCCCCCGGCGGACCGCAAGGCGCTGCTCGCGTCCGTGAAGGCGCAGATGACCGAACTCGCCTCCCTGATCGGCGATCTCCAGGAGCTGTCACGTTCGGAGGGGCAGCGCGGCGAGCGCGTCCAGGTCGTCTCCCTCCAGGACACGGTCGAGGCGGCCCTGAGCCGGGCCCGGCTGCGCGGGCCGGAGCTGACCGTCACGGCGGACGTGGAGCCCTGGTTCGTGCGGGCGGAGCCCTCCGCCCTGGAACGGGCGATCGTCAACGTCCTGGACAACGCGGTGAAGTTCAGCCCGGAGGGCGGCACGGTGGAGGTCCGGCTGACCGGCGGTGTGCTGACGGTGCGGGACCACGGCCCCGGCATTCCCGAGGACGAACTCCCGCACGTCTTCGACCGCTTCTGGCGCTCCCCGAGCGCCCGTGCGCTGCCCGGTTCGGGCCTCGGCCTGTCCATCGTGGCGCGGACGGTCCAGCAGGCGGGCGGCGCGGTGTCCCTGGCACCGGCGGAGGGCGGCGGCACGGTGGCGACCGTACGGCTGCCGGGTGCGCCGACGCCTCCGCCGGACGCGACCGACACACCCGGCGCTCCGGGGACACCCGAGACACCCGGGCCGCCGGAGAACCGGGAGTCCGAGTCCGCGCCGACGGCGGCCGGCTGACCGGACTCAGTCCGGCTTGCGCAGAGAGCGCAGGCGCTCGATCTGGCTGTGGCTGAGTTCGTTGCCCCGGCGCATGTGCCGGATGATCGCCTCCAGCTCGTCCTCGCTGTGGTCGTCGAGGGTCGTCCGCCAGGTCCGGCCGAGGTCGTCCCAGAGCGCGGTGACGCGGGCGACGCGCTCCGGGACGGGGGTGACCAGCACCCGGCGGCGGTCCGTCGGGTCGGGCGTGCGGGCCACGTAGCCGCCCCGTTCGAGCCGGTCCACCAGGCGGGTGGCCGAGCCCGTGGTGAGCCCCGTCATGTCGGCGATCTGCCGGACGGTGAGCGGGTCCGGCTCGGCGGTCAGCAGACTCAGGCACTGCACATCGGTCGGGTGCAGGCCCAGGTGGTCGGCTACGGCCTGATTGAAGAGGACGTAGGCCGCCAGGTAGCGGCGGGACTCCGCCGACAGCTCCTCGTACAGCCGGGCACGGCGCGGGTCGGTCACGTGACTCCCCTCAAAATTCACTGCACGGCGCAGCGATGGGCGCTATTCTCCTGCGTGACGCAGCCATTGCGTCACACAGCAATGCTACTGACCGGGGGAGAACCATGCTCACCGTCGCCATCACCGGCGCCACCGGCGCCCAGGGCGGAGCCACCGCCCGCGCCCTGCTCACCGCGGGCCACCGCGTCCGCGCCCTGACCCGCCGCCCCGACGCACCACCGGCCCGCACCCTGCTGGACCTCGGCGCCGAGGTCCGGTACGCCGACTTCGACGACCGCGCCTCCCTGGACACGGCCCTCGCCGGCGCCGACGCGCTCTTCGCCGTCACCACCCCGTTCGGCACCGACACCGGCACGGAGACCCGGCAGGGCACGGCCCTCGTGGACGCGGCGGCGGCCGCCCGGCTCGGCCATGTCGTGCTCACCTCCGCCGCCCACGCCGACCGCGGCACCGGAATCCCGCACTACGAGAGCAAGCACGCGGTCGAGCGGCACCTGCGCGCGTCCGGCCTCACCTGGACGGTGATCGCCCCGGCGGCCTTCATGGAGAACTACACCGCCGGCTGGACCCTGGAGGGACTGCGCGACGGCGCCTTCGCCTGGCCCATGCCGGCCGACCGGCCCCTCGCCCTCGTCCCGGCCGCCGACATCGGCGCGTTCGCCGCGCTCGCGCTGGAGCGCCGCGGGGAGTTCGCCGGCCGCCGCGTCGACATCGCCTCCGACGCGTGCACCCCGGCGCGCACGGCGGCCGTCCTCGCCACGGCCACCGGCCGCCCGGTCACCCATCACGAGGTGCCGCTCGACCAGGTGCGCACCCGGTCCGCCGACCTCGCGGCCATGTTCGCGTACTTCGGCACCACCGGCCTCGACGTCGACGTCGCGGGACTGCGCCGCGCGTACCCCGAGGTCGGCTGGCACACCTTCACCGACTGGGCCGCCGCCCAGAACTGGGAGTCCCTGCTGAACCCCGCCTGAGGACCGCCGGGGCCGGGGGGCACCGGGATGCGCTAGCCCGACTTGCCCGATTCATCACATATTCGGGTTGCTGTTCGCCCACAGCGGAATCAGCCGGTACCGCCTCCCGGGCCACCCCGGACAGGCCGCCACTGTGCCGCTCCCACCGGCGATTTGGACCTCCGGGCGGGCACCGTCCACGCCCCGCGCGGTGCTCCGGACGCGACTGGGCGGCCCCCGATTGGACCCCTGCCGCGTACCTCCGGACACCTGTGCGGCATCCTTGTGACAGATCACACTGTTTGGACCGTCCGGCAAAATGGGGAACACGGTCCCCTGGCACGTGGGGCAAGATCCCCTGAGCAGGTCGACAAGGAGAGAACTCGTGGACGACGTTCTGCGGCGCAACCCGCTCTTCGCGGCTCTCGACGACGAGCAGGCCGCGGAGCTTCGCGCCTCCATGAGTGAGGTGACCCTCGCACGCGGCGACTCACTCTTCCATGAGGGGGACCCCGGCGACCGGCTGTACGTCGTCACCGAGGGCAAGGTCAAGCTGCACCGCACCTCCCCCGACGGCCGCGAGAACATGCTCGCCGTCGTCGGACCCGGCGAGCTGATCGGCGAGCTGTCGCTGTTCGACCCGGGCCCGCGTACGGCGACCGCCAGCGCGCTGACCGAGGTCAAGATGCTCGGCCTGGGCCACGGCGACCTCCAGCCCTGGCTGAACGTGCGGCCCGAGGTGGCCGGCGCCCTGCTGCGCGCCGTCGCCCGCCGGCTGCGCAAGACCAACGACGCCATGTCCGACCTGGTCTTCTCGGACGTCCCCGGCCGTGTGGCGCGCGCGCTTCTGGACCTCTCCCGCCGCTTCGGCGTGCAGTCCGAGGAAGGCATCCACGTCGTCCACGACCTCACCCAGGAGGAGCTGGCCCAGCTGGTCGGCGCCTCCCGCGAGACCGTGAACAAGGCCCTCGCGGACTTCGCCCAGCGCGGCTGGCTGCGCCTGGAGGCGCGGGCCGTGATCCTGCTGGACGTCGAGCGCCTGGCCAAGCGGTCCCGCTGACGCTCTCCCGCCCGTACGGCTGTGGGGCCCGGCTTCCCGGAAGCCGGGCCCCACAGCCGTGACCGGCCCCGGACCCGCTCCGGTGGGCGGCACCGCGCATCCGAGCGCCGTACGGGCTGTTCTCGGGCTGTTCTCGCCGCCTCGCACCGAAAATCGGCTGCCTGGGGGACGCGCGCGCGGCACAGTGTCCCCATGGCCGAACCACCCGCCCCCAAAGGTCTCGACGCCCTGGGGTGCATCGCCCGCGAAGGCTCCCTCGCGCGCGTGCCCGACGCGTTCCGCCCGGTCGTGGCCTCGGCCCGCGACCGGCTCCTGGACGCCTTCGGCGCCCGCCTGCACAGCGCCTACCTCTACGGCTCGGTACCGCGCGGCACCGCGCGTGTGGGCCGCAGCGACCTGGACCTGTTCGTGGCCCTCACCGCGACGCCGGGAGAGGCCGACCACGAGACGGCCCGGGCCCTCGGCGAGGCGGTCGACAAGGAGTTCGAGCAGATCGACGGCGTCGGCACCCTGCTGTACGGCCGCGACCGGCTGCTGAGCGACCTGGAGCGGTACGACCTGGGCTGGTTCGTCGCCTGCCTGTGCACCCCGCTGCTCGGTGACGACCTCGCCGAGTACCTGCCCCGCTACCGCCCCGACTCCCTGCTCGCCCGCGAGACCAACGGCGACCTCGCCCTGCTGCTGCCGCGCTGGCGGGAGCGGGTCGAGCGCGCGGCGGACACCGAGGAGGCCCGGCGGCCGCTCGTGCGCTTCATGTCCCGGCATCTGGTCCGCACCGGCTTCACGCTCGTCATGCCCCGCTGGCAGGGCTGGACGAGCGACCTGCGGGAGATGGCCGAGGTGTTCGCTGCGTACCACCCCGAGCGGGCCGGTGAACTGCGTACGGCGGCGGAGCACGGCCTCGAACCCGTCGGCGACCCGCGCATCCTGCGGTCGTACACCGACGACCTCGGCCCCTGGCTCGCCGGGGAGTACGCGCGCGTGCACGGCGTGAAGACCCCCCGCCCGGACTAGGACGGGACCCGGGCGTCGGGCGTCGGGCGTCGGTCTAGATCAGCCCGTGCCCGGTCAGGTACTCCATCTGGGCGCGCACCGAGAGTTCCGCCGCCGGCCACAGCGAGCGGTCCACATCGGCGTACACATGGGCGACGACCTCCGCCGGCGTGCGGTAGCCGTCCTCGACCGCCGTCTCCACCTGGGCCAGCCGGTGGGCGCGGTGAGCCAGGTAGAACTCGACGACGCCCTGGGCGTCCTCCAGGACCGGCCCGTGGCCCGGCAGGACGGTGTGCACGCCGTCGTCCACCGTGAGGGACCGCAACCGCCGCAGCGAGTCCAGGTAGTCGCCGAGACGCCCGTCGGGGTGCGCCACGACCGTCGTGCCCCGCCCGAGGACCGTGTCACCGGTCAGCACCGCCCGGTCGGCCGGGAGATGGAAGCACAGCGAGTCCGCGGTGTGCCCGGGCGTCGGCACGACCCTCAGCTCCAGGCCGCCGACGCCGATCACGTCCCCGGCGGCCAGACCCTCCTCACCGAGGCGCAGCGCCGGATCGAGGGCACGCACGCGCGTGCCGGTCAACTCGGCGAACCGGCCGGCGCCCTCGGCGTGGTCGGGGTGGCCGTGGGTCAGCAGGGTCAGGGCTATGCGCTTGCCGGCCTTCTCCGCGGTGTCCACGACGGTACGCAGATGGCCGTCGTCGAGCGGGCCCGGGTCGATCACCACGGCCAGGTCGGAGTCGGGCTCGGCGACGATCCAGGTGTTGGTGCCGTCCAGGGTCATCGCGGAGGCGTTCGGCGCGAGGACGTTGACGGCCCGGTCGGTGGCGGGTCCCGAGAGGACTCCGCCCCGGGGCCGGCCCGGCAGGGCTGCTGGGTCGGTCATACGGAGCCTCCTCCGGCGCTCGGGGCGGACGTCGGTCGTGCCGTACCGGGTGCCCCGCCGGCGGGGATCCCCGACGTCGGGACGTGCTTGGTGAACTCGTCGTGTCCCGGCCAGGACAGGACGATCTCCCCGTCGCTGAGGCGGGCGCTCGCCAGCACCGGCGTCATGTCCCGCGCGGGGGCGCCCGCCAGCGCCTCGGCGGCGGTGGCGTACGGAAGCAGCTGGCGCAGTGTGGCGATGGTGGGCGGCATCATCAGCAGCTCGCCCCTGTCGTAGCCGGCGGCGGCCTCCCCGGGGCGGATCCACACCGTGCGGTCGGCCTCCGTGGAGGCGTTCCGGGTGCGCTGCCCGGCCGGGAGGGCGGCCACGAAGAACCAGGTGTCGTAGCGGCGCGCCTCGAACTCGGGGGTGATCCAGCGGGTCCAGGCGCCCAGCAGGTCCGAGCGCAGCACCAGGCCGCGCCGGTCGAGGAACTCGGCGAAGGACAGCTCGCGCGCGACCAGGGCGGCCCGGTCGGCCTCCCAGTCGTCGCCGGTGGTGTCGCCGACCACGGACTCCGCGTCGGGCCCGGCGAGCAGCACGCCCGCCTCCTCGTACGTCTCCCGTACGGCCGCGCAGACGATCGCCTGGGCACCGCTCTCGTCCGTTCCCAGCCGCTCGGCCCACCACGCGCGCGCGGGGCCCGCCCAGCGGACGTGACGGTCGTCGTCCCGCGGGTCGACGCCGCCGCCGGGATACGCGTACGCGCCTCCGGCGAAGGCCATGGAGGCGCGTCTGCGCAGCATGTGGACGGCCGGGCCGTCCGGGGTGTCCTTCAGCAGCAGCACCGTCGCCGCGCGTCTGGGGGTCACCGGGGTGAGGGTGCCGTCCGCGAGCGCGCGAATCCGGTCGGGCCACTCCGGGGGGTACCACTGACCGTTCGCCATGGCCGGAGGCTATCCCGTATAGGGCGAATGTTCGAGAGGTGCCCGAGGTCAGCGGGGTGGGAGGGGCTACGGGACGAGCTCGACCTGGATCTCGACCTCGACCGGCGCGTCCAGCGGCAGCACCGCGACACCGACGGCGCTGCGGGCGTGCACGCCCTTGTCGCCGAGGACCTCGCCGAGCAGTTCGCTGGCGCCGTTGAGGACACCGGGCTGCCCGGTGAAGTCGGGCGCCGAGGCGACGAAGCCGACCACCTTCACCACGCGCGCGACGCGGTCCAGGTCGCCCGCGACGGACTTCACGGCGGCCAGCGCGTTCAGCGCGCAGGTGCGGGCCAGCTCCTTGGCCTCCTCCGGCGTGACCTCGGCGCCCACCTTGCCGGTGACCGGCAGCTTGCCCTCGACCATCGGCAGCTGGCCGGCGGTGTAGACGTACACGCCGGACCGCACGGCCGGCTGGTACGCGGCCAGCGGCGGTACGACCGCCGGCAGGGTCAGACCCAGTTCGGCCAGCTTGGCCTCGACCGCGCTCACGCCTGCTTCTCCCGCTTCAGGTAGGCCACGAGCTGTTCGGGGTTGGGCCCGGGCACGACCTGGACGAGCTCCCAGCCGTCCTCGCCCCAGGTGTCCAGAATCTGCTTCGTGGCATGGACGAGCAGCGGCACGGTTGCGTATTCCCACTTGGTCATGGGCCGACTGTAGCCGCTGCGGCCGCGACGGCCCGCGGCCGACCGCCCGCCCTGCGGCGGACCGCCCGCCGATCATCCCCGGACCGCCCGCGTCCCGCCCTCGGCCGCCTCCCGGACCGGACCCCGGACCCCGCCCGGACCTTGGCGGTGTCCGAACAACCGGCCGACTGTGACCACCGTTATCCACAGCCTCACGCGTGACCGTCGGCCGGACTGGTTAGGCTCGAAGACGTGAGCAGGCTCCAGGTCGTCAGCGGCAAGGGCGGGACCGGAAAGACGACGGTCGCCGCCGCCCTCGCGCTGGCCCTCGCCACCGAGGGGAAGCGGACGCTTCTCGTGGAGGTCGAGGGTCGGCAGGGCATCGCACAGCTCTTCGAGACGGATGCGTTGCCGTACGAGGAGCGCAAAATCGCGGGGTCACCGGGCGGCGGGGAGGTGTACGCCCTGGCCATAGACGCCGAACTGGCCCTTCTGGAATACCTACAGATGTTCTACAAGCTGGGCGGCGCGGGCCGGGCCCTGAAAAAGCTCGGAGCCATCGACTTCGCCACCACCGTCGCCCCCGGCATCCGGGACGTCCTGCTGACCGGCAAGGCGTGCGAGGCGGTGCGGCGCAAGGACAAGCGCGGACGGTTCGTGTACGACTACGTCGTCATGGACGCCCCGCCGACGGGCCGCATCACCCGCTTCCTGAACGTCAACGACGAGGTGGCGGGTCTCGCGAAGATCGGCCCGATACACAATCAGGCGCAGGCGGTGATGCGGGTGCTGAAGTCGCCGGAGACGGCGGTGCACCTGGTCACGCTGCTGGAGGAGATGCCCGTCCAGGAGACCGCCGACGGCATCGCCGAACTCCGCGCGGCGAATCTGCCGGTGGGCCGGATCATCGTGAACATGGTCCGCCCGCAGGTGTTGGACGCCGAGGACCTGGAACTCGTGGGGACCGTGGAGCGTTCCTCAGTGGCACAGGCGCTCTCGTCCGCGGGGCTCGGCGGCGCCCGGCGGGGTGGGAACGCCGAGAAGCTGGTGGACCCGCTGCTGGACCAGGCGTCCGAGTACGCCGAACGGTACGCGCTGGAGCAGGACCAGCGCGCGGTCCTCGGCGAGCTGGACCTGCCGTTGCACGAACTGCCGCTGCTCGTCGAGGGCATGGACCTCGCGGGCCTGTACGAACTCGCCACCGAGCTGCGGAAGCAGGGGTTGTCATGAGTCCGGACCCGGCCGAGGCGAAGAAGGCCGCCGCGGGGCGGAAGACGGCCGAGGCGCAGGAGACCGCCCGGCGTCTGTCCCCCACACGCGCGCTCGACATCGACCGGCTGCTGGACGACCCGGGGACCAGGATCGTGGTGTGCTGCGGCTCGGGCGGCGTCGGCAAGACGACGACCGCCGCCGCCCTCGGACTCCGGGCGGCCGAGCGGGGCCGCAAGGTGGTCGTGCTCACCATCGACCCGGCCAGGCGGCTGGCCCAGTCGATGGGCATCGACTCCCTGGACAACGTGCCGCGCCGGGTGAAGGGCACCGACGGCGACGGCGAGCTGCACGCCATGATGCTCGACATGAAGCGCACCTTCGACGAGGTCGTGGAGGCGCACACGGACCCCGACCGGGCGGCCGTGATCCTGTCGAACCCCTTCTACCAGTCGCTCTCCGCGGGCTTCGCCGGCACCCAGGAGTACATGGCGATGGAGAAACTGGGCCAGCTGCGGGCGAAGGACGAGTGGGACCTGATCGTCGTCGACACGCCCCCGTCCCGGTCGGCGCTGGACTTCCTGGACGCGCCCAAGCGGCTCGGCTCCTTCCTGGACGGCCGTCTGATCCGCCTCCTGACCGCGCCCGCCAAACTGGGGGGCCGGGCCGGGATGGCCTTCCTCAACGTCGGCATGTCGATGATGACCGGCACGCTGGGCAAGCTGCTGGGCGGTCAGCTGCTGAAGGACGTCCAGACGTTCGTGGCCGCGATGGACACCACCTTCGGCGGTTTCCGCACGCGCGCGGACGCCACGTACAAGCTGCTCCAGGCGCCCGGTACGGCCTTCCTGGTGGTGGCGGCCCCGGAGCGGGACGCGCTGCGCGAGGCCGCGTACTTCGTGCAGCGGCTGGCCGCCGAGGACATGCCGCTGGTCGGGCTGGTGCTGAACCGGGTCCACGGCAGCGATGCCGTCCGGCTGTCGGCCGAGCGGTCGCTGGCCGCCGCGGAAAATCTTGAGGAGCCCCGCATTGTCGATCAGGCGGACGGGAAAGCTGGACTTCGTAACTCTCCCGACACGTACGGCAGTTCACACACTTCCGCACCCGGGACCGCAGCCGGTGACACTGCTTCCGAGGAAGGCTCCCCCGCCGAAACGGAGCGCCCCGTCGACCGGCTCACCGCGGGCCTGCTGAGGCTGCACGCCGAGCGCATGCAGCTGATCTCGCGCGAGCGGCGCACACGCGACCGGTTCACCGCGCGCCACCCGGAGGTGGCGGTGGTCGACGTGCCCGCACTGCCCGGCGACGTCCACGACCTCACGGGACTGCGGGAGATCGGCACCCGGCTGGCCGCGGGCACGGAAGAGCCGACGCAGCCGTCTTGACACCCGTCCGGCGAATGTGAGAACCCGCACAGATGCCGGCACGGGCACATGGCGCGTGCCGGCGCGGCCGGTTCCGACCGTGTCCGCCAGGGCACAGGCAGGATCGGCGGTCTCCGCGCGCAAGGCGTCGCCGCGCGCGGGCGTCCGCGGCAGGACGGGCGTCCACGGCGCACAGGGCACGCATCCGCCGTCCGAGTGCTTCGACCGTGTCCCGGTCCGAGGCGTTCGCCCTGCCCCCTGGCGCTTCCCAGGCCCGGTGGCAGGTGCCGGCGTTCCCTGTAAGAGGTGCCCGGCCGGTGAGGTGCGGCCGGCCGGTGTATTCGAGGACGTGCGCCCGTCCGGCGTTTCCCCGCGCGGGTGCTCGGCCCGTACGTCCCCGGCGTAGGCCTGATGCGGTTTCACGTGGCGCACGTGGGCCGGAGCACATGCCCCGGGGATGTGCCGGAGGAGGCTGCCCTCAGCTCACCGCCGCGTAGTGCTCGTACACCTCGTCGTTGTCGAGGGGCACGATGCCCATGCCGCGCTCGTACTCCGAGCGGGCCGTCTCCAGCAGCCTGCGCCAGGAGGTCACGGTGGGCCGGCGGCGCAGCAGTGCGCGGCGCTCCCTCTCCGTCATTCCTCCCCACACGCCGAATTCGACGCGGTTGTCCAGCGCGTCGGCCAGGCACTCGGTGCGTACCGGGCATCCGGTGCACACCGCCTTGGCCCTGTTCTGCGCTGCTCCCTGAACGAACAGTTCATCCGGATCGGTAGTGCGGCAGGCGGCCTGCGCACTCCAGTCGGTAACCCAGCCCATACCGGCGCCGTCCTCTCCCGAATCGAGGCTCCCCCACGGCGGCAGCGGCATATTCACCGCCGCCAGTTGAGGACGTTACGGAAGGTGGGCACAGCGCAACACCCCCTTCGGGCCCAATCTTGAATGGCCCGAACGGACTATGGGTAAGCGGCAGATCACCCGCGGGAGTGAGCTGGCGACATGCGCGACCATCCCGGCAAACCGGGACAGCTGTGGTGCGTCACACCGGGCGCCAGGTGACACACGAGGCGGATTCGGACACGTTCCCCTCAGAAATCCGGGGCACGTCCAGAACGATTCGGGGTCGCCGGACGTATTGATACGTGGCCGTGGTGCTGTGACAGTTGAGAGCAGCTTAGGCCAAGGCCTGCGCGCGTGTCCGGAAAATGAGAAGGTAGGCGCCCGGCTTTGCCCTGCCGTGCCGTGACGCGGGTCACTGGTGCCTGCCGCTCTGCGCCGGTACGTCACGATCCGGCACCCGAACATCCCGACAGGGAGCCGGTCCCTCGGAACGCTCAAGGGTGGGGATTAGGCTGCCCCCATGCCAAAGAAGCGCTCGGGCGGTGGTCTGTCGGCAACGCAGCAGGCCGCGAAGTTCCTCGGTGTCAGTGTGCTCGCGGGAGCCGTGATGGCGGGCATCGCGCTGCCCGCGGCCGGCGCGCTGGGCCTCGCGGCCAAGGGCTCGGTCAAGAGCTTCGACGAGATCCCGGCCAACCTCAAGAGCCCCCAGCTGAGTCAGCGCACGACGATCCTGGACAACCAGGGCCACCAGATCGCCGCGGTGTACTCGCGCGACCGCACGGTGGTCGACCTGAAGGACATCTCGCCGTACATGCAGAAGTCGATCGTCGCGATCGAGGACTCGCGCTTCTACAAGCACGGCGCCATCGACCTCAAGGGCGTGCTGCGCGCGGTCAATAAGAACGCGCAGGAGGGCGGTGTCGCCCAGGGCGCCTCCACGCTCACCCAGCAGCTGGTGAAGAACTACTTCATCGAGGAGGCCGGCGACGACCCGACGAAGGTCGCCCAGGCCACCCAGCAGACCCTCGGCCGCAAGATCCGCGAGCTGAAGTACGCGATCCAGATCGAGGACAAGCTCGGCAAGAAGAAGATCCTCGAGAACTACCTCAACATCACCTTCTTCGGTGAGCAGGCCTACGGTGTCGAGGCCGCCGCCCAGCGCTACTTCTCCAAGCACGCCAAGAACCTGAACGTGCAGGAGTCCGCGCTGCTGGCCGGCATCGTGCAGTCCCCGAGCCGCTACGACCCCGTCAACGACGAGGCCGAGGCCACCAAGCGGCGCAACGTCGTGCTCCAGCGCATGGCCGAACTGGGCGACATCTCCCAGAAGGAGGCCGACGAGGCCAAGGAGAAGCCGCTCGGGCTCCACCCGAGCCAGCCCAAGAACGGCTGCATCACCGCAGTTCAGGGCGCCGGCTTCTTCTGCGACTACGTGCGCGAGGTCTTCCTGACCGACCCGGCCTTCGGCAAGACCAAGGAGGTCCGGACGAAGCTGTGGAACCAGGGCGGTCTGACGATCCGTACGACCCTCGACCCGCAGTCGCAGCAGTCCATGCAGAAGTCCATCAAGGAGCACGTCTACAAGAGCGACGGTGTCGCGACGGCCGCGAGCATCGTCGAGCCCGGCACCGGCAGGATCCTGGCCATGGGCCAGTCCCGGCCGTACGGCTTCGGCAAGAACGAGACGCAGATCAACCTGTCCGTCAACCAGGGCATGGGCGGCGGCGCGGGCTACCAGCCCGGTTCGACGTTCAAGCCGATCGTGGCCGCGGCCGCCATCGAGGGCGGCAAGTCCGCGACGCAGGAGTACTCGTCGCCGTACCAGATGCCGTACCCGACCTCGGTGTCCGCGTGCGACGGCAAGACCTGGCGCAACGACCCCCGCAAGCCGGCCAAGCTGCAGAACGAGAACGAGTCGGAACACGGCCCGTACGGCATGAAGGAAGCGACCGCCAAGTCGGTCAACACCTACTACGTGCAGCTGATCAGCGACATCGGCATCTGCCCGGTCGTCGACATGGCCAAGAAGATGGGCGTGGCGCGCGCCGACGGCCGCAAGATCGACCAGGCCCCGTCCATCGCGCTCGGCACCCAGGAGATGTCGCCGCTGACGATGGCGAGCGCGTACGCCACCTTCGCCTCGCGCGGCATGTACTGCACGCCGGTCGCCATCGAGTCGATCACCCGGAAGATCGGCAGCGAGCAGAAGTCCATGAGCGTGCCGAAGTCGACCTGCTCGCGCGCGATGTCGGAGAAGACCGCCGACACCGTGAGCACGCTGCTGAAGGGCGTGGTCGAGGACGGTACCGGCCAGGAGGCCGGTCTGGGCGACCGCGCGAGCGCGGGCAAGACCGGTACGACGGACGAGCGCTTCGCCGCCTGGTTCGTCGGCTACACCCCGAACATGGCGGGCGCGGTCTGGGTCGGCGACCCGACCCACAAGCGGCGCATGATCAACATCACCATCGGCGGCATCCCGCACGACAAGGTCTTCGGTGGTGAGGTCCCCGGACCGATCTGGCGCGACATGATGGCCGGCGCCCTGGAGGGCAAGCCCGCTCCCGACTTCAACCTGGTGGACATCCCCGATGACACCGACGAGGACGGCCAGGGAAAAGGCGACAGGGGGGAGAACGGGGGAAACAACGGGAACAACACGGCGGGACAGGTGATCGGCGGACTGATCGGCGGACTGACAACCGGGGGCGCCACTGACGGCGGCACCACCGGCGGCGACGCCAACGCCGGCACGACCGGCGGGCCGGTCCCGACGCCGACGTTCTCCTTCCCGGACAACTTCATCGAGGGCCAGACCAACGGGGGAGCCCGTGGGAACGGCAACGGCGGCCGGCGCGGGTAGCTCCGCGGGGCACGCCGGGTGAATCCGTGCGTACGGCGGCGGGGCCGCACCCTTCGACCAGGGGTGCGGCCCCGCCGCCGTTTTCGTCGGACCTCGGGTTCGGCTTTCGTGGCCGTATCGGACCGGGGCCCGTTGCCGTTGCCTTTGCCGTCGGCGATCCGAGGCTGGGCTTGGCCACTCGCTCCCGGCCGGGGCGCGGCTTCGCCGCCGTGATGGTCCCCGACGCCGGCCTCGGGCAGCCGTCGATCAGCCCTGCAAGAGCTTCTTCACCGCGGCGGCGACGCGGCCGCCCTCGGCCTGCCCGGCCACCTTCGGGTTCACGATCTTCATGACGGCACCCATGGCCCGCGGGCCCTCGGCGCCCGCCTTCGCCTCTTCCACGGCCTGGGCGACGATCGCGTCCAGCTCGTCGTCGGACATCTGCTTGGGCAGGTACTCGGCGAGCACCTCACCCTCCGCCTTCTCCCGCTCGGCCGACTCGGCACGGCCACCCTGCGCGAAGGCGTCCGCGGCCTCCCGGCGCTTCTTCGCCTCGCGGGTGATCACCTTGAGGACCTCGTCGTCGGAGAGCTCCCGCTTCTCCTTGCCCGCGACCTCCTCCTTGGTGATCGCGGCGAGGGTCAGCCGGAGCGTGGAGGAGCGGAGCTCGTCGCGCTCCTTGATCGCGGCGTTGAGGTCGTCGTGCAGCTTCGACTTGAGCGTGGTGGTCATACGGTCGATTGTCGCAGGTGCACCACCGCCAACGCCCGCCCATTTAAGGGGCCGCCGGTCTTGGCGGCCCGCCGGTGTCTGACACGATGGACGTATGCGCGCGCGATACGGAGTACCCCTGGGAATCATGGCGGCAGGCGCCGCCGGACTGGCGTACGCGGCGGGCTTCGAGGCCCGCTCCTTCCGCCTCCGGCGGGTGACGGTCCCGGTCCTCCCGCCCGGCATGCGCCCGCTGCGCATGCTCCAGGTCTCCGACATCCACATGGTGAGCGGCCAGCACAAGAAGCAGCGCTGGCTCCAGTCGCTGGCGGGCCTGCGCCCCGACTTCGTGATCAACACCGGTGACAATCTGTCGGACCCCGAGGGCGTGCCGGAGGTGCTGGACGCGCTCGGTCCCCTGATGGACTTCCCCGGCGCGTACGTCTTCGGCTCGAACGACTACTACGGCCCCCGGCTCCGCAACCCCGCCCGCTACCTGCTGGAGAAGACCAGCGGCCGGCACGGCCTGAACGGCAACCCGCCGGCCGTGGGCGTGATCCACAACCCGTGGGAGGAACTGCGGGACGGATTCGACGCGGCAGGCTGGCTGAACCTGACGAACACGCGGGGCGTGCTCAAGGTCGAGGGCGTGTCGATCGAGCTGACCGGGGTGGACGACCCGCATATCAAGCGTGACCGGTACGCCCAGGTGGCGGGCGGCCCGTCGGGGACGTACGACTTCTCCCTCGGCGTGGCCCACGCGCCGTACCTGCGCACCCTGGACGCCTTCACGGCGGACGGCTATCCGCTGATCCTGGCCGGCCACACCCACGGCGGCCAGCTGTGCATCCCCTTCTACGGCGCCCTGGTCACCAACTGCGACCTGGACACGGACCGGGTGAAGGGCCTGTCCCGGCACACGGCCGAGGGCCACACGTCCTACCTCCACGTCTCGGCGGGCTGCGGCACCAACCGCTACACCCCGGTCCGCTTCGCCTGCCCACCGGAGGCGACGCTGCTGACGCTGGTGGGACGGGAGTAGGCACGGCGGACGTCCGCGTTCACCTGGGCGGGGAACCGGGGTTCACCTGGGCGGGGAACCGGGGTCGGGCACGGCCGGCGCCCGGGTTCACCGGGGCCGGGAACCGAGGGGGCGGCCGGAGGGGACGGTCCGGGGGAGGTAACCCACTCGGCCCAACCCGCATGGCCGGCCCTCTCCCCCGCTCCTAGCGTGAGGGCATGACCGCCCCGATACCCAGGGACATCCCGGACCTGCCCGCGATCCCGGGCCCGCCCATGCTGGTGCCCGCCCCGGTACCGGCCACGGCGGTGGTGGCCCCGGTCCGCCGCCCGATGGCAGCGCTGTGCCGCCTGCTGATCGCCGCGGCGGCGGCCGCCGGTGTCGCCCTGGAACTCCTCATCGGCACCCCGGCGCGCACCCTGAGCTACTTCAGCGTCCAGGCCAACAGCCTGCTGGCCCTGGTCATGCTCTTGTCGGCGGCCAGGGCCTCCCGGGCCCGACGCCCGCTCCCGTCCGGCGTGACGGGGGCCACGCTCCTCTACGTCGTGATCGGCGCGCTGGTCTACCACCTGCTGCTGGTCCGCACGACGCCCCCGTTCTCCATGACCGGCGGCACGGCGGTGCCGGAGCGCTGGCACGCCCAGTGGGCGGTCCTCCAGTTCCTCCACGTGCTGGTGCCGGCGGCGGCCGTGTGCGACTGGCTGTTCCTCACCCCCGCGGGCCGCCTGCACCTGCGCCAGACCGCGACCTGGCTCCTCTACCCCCTGGCCTACCTGGCCTTCTCCTTCATCCGGGCCGCCTTCCTCCCGCCGGGCGACCCGGCCCGCTACCTCTACCCCTTCCTGGACGTCACCGCCCACGGCTACCGCAGCACCCTGGCCAACGCCCTCCTCCTGGGCCTCGCGATGTACGCCCTGGCAGTCCTCCTGGTGGCCCTGGACCACACCCGTCCGACCCCGGTACGCCACCGGTGCTAAACCGGATTTCGTCTACGGCCACCGGTGGGCTAAAGTAAGCGTCGTCGCCGCGAGAAGCAGCGACATCGGGGTGTAGCGCAGCTTGGCAGCGCGCTTCGTTCGGGACGAAGAGGTCGTGGGTTCAAATCCCGCCACCCCGACACAGGTCAGAGGCCCATTCACGTGATCGTGAATGGGCCTCTGAGTGTTTGTCCAGCAGCGTAGTACAGCAGCCTTTATGGCTCTTGACGGCCTTCCTTGTCCGACCGCTCCTCCTGCTTGCGTTTGCCCTTCTTCTCGCCGTCCTTCTTCTTACTGCCGCCCAGAGCCTTCCCGAGCTTCCGGAGGGCCCGCCGGGTGTCCGCCGAGGGAACGTGCATGTAGACCTCCATGGTCACCGCGATCTCGGAGTGGCGCAGGATCTGCATCGCGATCCGAGGGTGGACGTCGAGGGCGGCGTGGAGCGAGGCGCACGTGTGGCGTGTGTCGTGCACGCGAATCCGGCGGACGCCGGCGCGCTCGCAGCGGCGGTCGAACTCGCGGGTGGAGTTTCGCGGCTCCACCGGGGTGCCGTTGCGGGTGGTGAAGACGAGATCCGATGCCGTCCAGAGATCCTTGGCCCGCTCCCTCGCCGCCTCCTGCTCCCTCTTGCGCAGCCGGAGCGCCGCCAGGCAAATGTCCGGCAGCGGAAGCACCGCCTCGGACGCCTCCGTCTTGGCCGTATCGGTGGGGAGGCAGGCGCCGACGAACGCGCTGCAGCTGGTGGCGGATGTGCAGCTCTCCCGTATCGAGGTTCACGTCCGACCAGGTCAGTCCCAGAACCTCACCCTTGCGCAGCCCCAGGACGAGGATCAGCACGTACGCGGCGTAGAGGTAGTCCCACCACGTCTGCGCGTTCTCCAGGAAGGAGCACGCCTCCTCAACCGACCACGGGTCCGGCCGCTTGCGCCGAGCCCGCTGCACCTTCACCAGCTGGGCGACGTTCTTCGAGATGCGCTCCTCCACCATGGCGTTGGTCAGCGCGCTGCGAAGGATCGTCCGGGCGTCGTTGACCGAGCGCTTCGACAGCGTCTGCCGGCAGCACTCCCCCTTGGCGCAGCAGCGTTGCCGCTCCTCGGGCCGCCTGTCGTCCTTGCCCTGTGCGCAGCACTGGCACGTCTCGGCAAGCCTGTTGAGCCAGCCCCGCATGTCCTGAACGGTCAGCCGGTCGAGCCGCTTCGAGCCGAGAAGCGGGACGATGTACAAGCGCACGGTCGTCTCATATCGGCGACTGGGCAGAACCCGCGCCATCGAAGCCATCACCGGCACCGACGACTTCGACGCCGACCTCGCACAGCGCTACGGCTGGATCAAACGAGCCCTGCCCGACGCCGAATTGGACGGCTTCGTCGAGCGCCTGGCCAAGCGCATCGCCGGATTCCCACCCGCAGGGGTCAAGGCCGCGAAGCGCGCGATCAATGACCTCACGCTGCCACACCCGGCGAACGTCCGTTCCGATTCCGCCACGTTCCTCAGCCTGGTTGCACTGCCCGAAAGCCGTGAGCGCCTGGACTACCTCACGAACCGGGGCCTCCAGACGCCCGGTGACCTCGAACGCGACCTCGGCAAGGCCGTGGCGGAGTACCCCAGTTGATGGCACCCAGCCGCGCCACCCCGTTGCTGGACCCAGGTGATCGCCCTGGCCAAGGACGGAGCCGGTCATACCCTGCCGAGCAGCCGCAGATGCGCTGACGGCCTCTCGCCGAGAAGGGCCGGCCGGGGAAGTCGTGCCGGCCGCGAAGGGGGGCCTGCCGTGCTGCCTGCCCCGGGGGAGGACCGCTCGGCAGGTGAGGGATCTCGGTGCTCCCGTCGGGATGAGCGATCACGGGTGGGGGGCCGGCCAAGGCTATGGTGCAGGACTGCGCGAGCGGGTCGTAGACCGCGTCCGCCCGTGCTGTGGGTGCTGTCCGTGCTGTAGGTGATCCGTGGACGGCCGGTGCGGATGCGAACGGCACGCGCGCCGGACCGGAACCGTGCCGCAGTGCGAAGGCGTCGCAGGGCCGGGGCGGACGCCGGCGCGCTCGGCCGGTCCCGAGGCGGGCTGAGCAGCAAGATCCATGCCGCGGTCGACGCCACGGACTGCCCAAGCCGTCACGTCGGGATGTAGCTCGGCCACCAAGGTGGGATGTTGCCGGGGCACAGCGGGGCGGGGTGGGACTCCTGTATGCCCAGCCAGGTGATGAGGAACCAGGTGAACCACAGCGTGAAGATGAGCCCTGCAGTCATGGCTGCCCTGCGATGACATCTTCCAAGGGTGTTGTACAGGATCACCCACGGAACCGCGGCGGCGATCCATATGAGCGGCGCAAGGAACAGCAAGGTCATACTGTTGGCTGCTGCATTGGTGCCGATGTCACAAGCAGCCCACATTCGTCCAACCGCAGCAACGGACACCACCGCGGCCAGCCCCCCGAAAAGGACAGCGAAGCCAGTTCCTCTCAGCCAGCGGTTCGGAGGACTCGACGGCTCTGCTCCCACGATCATCCCCCGTCTCTCTGTGGCGTGGACATTACCAATCTACTGAAACAGCCCGTGGTGCCTTGGCCCCCATGACACCGGTCAGCCGTAGTGGGGCGTCCGAGTTTTCCAAGCCATGGCCGGCGTGTCGGTGCCCCTACCGTGTCACCTCGCGTTGCGAGGCACCTCTGCAGGGGCTGATCCTGAGAGGGAGGCATGCCAACCCACCGTATTGGCCAGCGCAGGCGGCCGTGGGCTTCTGGCCATGGCGGCCCGCGCAGGGAGCGGGTTCCTGATGAGGCTTGTCGTTGATCTCAATCGGTGTCAGGCGTACGCGCAGTGCGTCTTTCTCGCCCCAGAGGTTTTCGCCCTGCACGGCGATGAGGGGCTGCTGTTCTCTCCCCGTTTCGACGAGGGGCTGCGCGACCGGGTGGAGCAGGCCGTAGCCGCCTGCCCGGTCCAGGCCATCCTCGCCGACTACTCCGACGAACCGACGAAGGGGGTGCAACCCCGTGTCGGCTGACACCGATGTTGCCGCCCTGCGCCGGGAAGGCCGGATCGTCGTCGTGGGTGCGTCCCTGGCGGGCCTGCGTGCCGCGGAGACGCTGCGTGAGCAGGGTTTTACCGGATCACTGACCGTGATCGGTGACGAATCGTATGAGCCCTACGACCGGCCGCCGCTGTCCAAGCAGGTGCTGCTGGGGCGGGCGCAGGCCGAGGACACGCAACTCCCTCGGCGGCGTGACGTCGACGCCACATGGCGTCTGGGTGTCGCCGCCGAGAGCCTGGACAGGAACGCCAAGCAGGTACGCCTGGCGAACGGAGACACCGTCGGCTACGACCGTCTGCTGATCGCTACCGGAACCAGGGCACGCCCCTGGTTCCATCCCGAACAGGCCGATCTGGACGGGGTGTTGGTACTGCGAACCCGTGACGACTCCGCACGCCTGAACCGGAGACTGACTGGCGGCCCCGCGCGGGTACTGGTGATCGGCGCCGGCTTCACGGGTTGTGAAGTCGCTTCCGCCTGCCGGGAGCTGGGCGTCGACGTGACGGTCGCCGAACGCGGCCCGGCGCCCTTGGTGGGCGCGCTCGGGGGTGTGATCGGTGCGGTCGCGGACCGAATGCAGCGCAGGAACGGGGTCGACCTGCGCTGCGGCGTCAGTGTCACCGCCCTGGAGGGGGACGAATCCGGCCGGCTCAGGCGCGCTTACCTGTCCGACGGCACGGCGATCGACGTCCAGGTAGCGGTCGTCTCGCTCGGTGCCCTGCGGAACACCGAATGGCTGGCCGGCTCGGGGGTGGCCGCGGGACCGCGGGGAATCGCGTGCGACGCCGGCTGCCGGGTGTTCGATGTCAACGGCATCGTCACCGACGACATCTACGCCGCCGGGGACGTCGCACGCAGCCCGCACCCGCTTTTCGACTACCAGTTCCTGTCGCTGGAGCACTGGGGCAACGCCGTCGAGCAGGCGGAGATCGCGGCCCACAACATGATCTGCGCAGGTCCTGAACGCCGCCCGCACCTGTGGTTGCCGATGTTCTGGTCCACCCAGTTCCGCACCAACATCAAGTCCGTGGGCATTCCCTCGATGGGCGACCAGATGGTCATCGCCCAGGGGACGCTCGCCGAGGAACGGTTCGTCGCCGTGTACGGCTACCGG
This sequence comes from Streptomyces sp. 1222.5, assembly GCF_900105245.1. Taxonomy (NCBI): domain Bacteria; kingdom Bacillati; phylum Actinomycetota; class Actinomycetes; order Kitasatosporales; family Streptomycetaceae; genus Streptomyces; species Streptomyces sp. 1222.5. The sequence continues at coordinate 4,210,745 of NZ_FNSZ01000001.1, forward strand.
GGCCGGGTCATCGCCGCGGCGTCCTTCGACGGCGCGCGGTGGCTGGGTTTCTACGAGGAGCAGATCGCCGCCGCCGCGCCGTTCCCCCCGGACTATCGCCTGGTTGACCGCCGCACCAGCACCCTGCCCGTCATCGACCCCGACTTCCCCGACCCCCACCTGCCCACCCACGCGCCCACCGTCACCCTCACGGGCCACTCCCCCAGCGAGCGGCGAGTCAACTTCGTTCCGTCGCACGCGTGATCACCGGCCCCGCACCGTCCCATGGTCCAGGAGGCACCCATGACGTCCGGCAGCATCTCCGCGCAGATCCTCGACTATGCCAGCCGAGCCGATCCGTACCCGCTCTACGCGGAGCTGCGCAAGACACCGGTGCTGCGGGAGGACGACGGCACCTACCTGGTCAGCAGCTACCACGCGGTGCGCAGCCTGGCCAACGACCCGCGGCTGAGCCAAGACCCCCGCAACCGCCCGCCCGGCTACGCCGGCCCCGGCCACTCAGAGGACGACTCCGGCCTGCCGCCGAGCTTCATCCTCACCGACCCACCCGAACACGACCGGCTGCGCGCCACCGCCAACCGGCCCTTCGGGCCCCCGCACAGCCCCAGGTTCCTCGACGGCCTGCGCGGCGAACTCGCCGCGGTCGTCACCACCCTGCTCGACGCCTTCGATGGCAAGAACGAGGTCGACATCGTCGAGGACTTCGCCTATCCGCTCCCCGTCACCGCCATCTGCAAGGTGCTCGGCGTGCCCCGCGAGGACGAACCGCGCTTCTACGGCTGGGCCGACGCCGTGGCCTCCGGCATCGATCCTCAGCACGGAGGCCTCGCCGCGGAGGAGTATCAGCGTGCACGCAAGGAATTGGGCGCCTACCTGGCCGACCTGATCGATACCAAACGCCGCCACCCGGGACCCGGCATCCTCAGCGCGCTCGCCCCCGACACCGGTCCTGGTGGCAGCATGACACCGGCGGACCTCGTGGCCACCGCGATCCTGCTGCTGGTCGCCGGCCACGAGACCACCGTCAACCTGATCACCAACACCACCCTCACCCTCCTGCGCCACCCTGACGTCCTCGAGCGCTTCCGCAATGAGCCGAATCTGACGGTCCCCCTCGTCGAGGAAGTGCTGCGCTTCGAGCCGCCCGTTCAGTTCGTCCCGATCAACGTCACACTGGCCGACATCGACATCGACGGCGTCACGATCCCCAAGGGATCTCCCGTTTGGCTCATGATCGCCGCGGCCAACCGCGACCCCAACCGTTTTGAGGACCCCGACCGCTTCGTGCCCGACCGCAAGGACAACGAGCACCTGGGCTTCTATACCGGAATCCACTACTGCTTCGGCGCCCCGCTCGCGCGGATCGAGGCAAGCCTCGCCCTGCCGGAACTGTTCCGCCGCGTGAAGAACTTCCGGCTGCTGGAGGATCCCCCGCCGTACCGCACCAACGCCGTCCTGCGCGGCCCGCGCCACCTGCCCGTAGCCATCGAAAGCTTCAGCGCCTGAGCATGGCACCGCGGAGACGGTCTGTGCGGCAGCCGGATCACCACTGCTGGCGGCACGGCCGTGGTGCCGGAAGGCGGACGACCGGCCTTCCTCCAGCACCTCTTCCCCTGACGTGGGGAATGACCCGATGAACCCCGCTGAAGCGGCTCGGTCACTGGGCGTTGTAGGGCGGGAACTTCCCGTCCAAGGTGATGACGACGTGCTCGGCCCCATCTCGGGTGGCGCGCCCATGTCCAGCTTGAAGTTGATCGCGCTCATGATCCCGTCGCCGACCTGCTCGTGGATCAGTTCTTTCAGGGCCGGGACATAGACCTGCAGCGCCTCCTAGAGGGCGGTCGATCGTCGGATCGTCCGGTACCGCGGTGGGCAGCCCGCCGCGGTACGGAACGGCGGCGAGCACCGGCACGGCTTCCGCGGGCAGGTCGAGCAGTTCGGCGACCTGACGTGCGCTGTCCTCGGGAGGGGGTGTTGTCCGAGCAATGCCGCGGTGGTCCACACCAGCGGCCGGCCGATCGCGTCAGCCGACTGCTGCCACGTGAGGTCCGTGGCCAGTCTGCCGACAACGATCGCAGCCGTTACCACGTCGCGGTTCATGCGCAGTCCTTCCCCGAGAGTCCGGCGGGTGTGCGGGCCGCGGGCGGCCGGCCGGGCTTCGGGAGGCGCGGCTTCCCGGCCGGCCGCAGCTCGCGGTGGTGGGTCAGGCGAGCGCCGGGGCGGGAGCGGGCAGGTACGGGGTGATGTTGCGCCAGGCGCGCTCGATGTATTCCTCTTTCTCGCCGACCGGGGCGACGTAGTGCAGCGCCCCTTCGGCGGCTTCCTGGCCGCGGAGGCGGGTGATGATCCAGGCGGCGAGGTAGTGCGAGGCCAGGCAGCCGCCGGCGGTGGCGATGTTGTCCTCGGCGTAGAAGGGCTGGTTGAGGACCTCGACGCCGGCGGCGACGACCCACGGCTTGGTGATCAGGTCGGTGCAGGCGGGGATGCCCCCCAGCAGGCCGAGCCTGGCCAGCACGAGCGCGCCGGAGCACTGCGCCGCGATGAGCTGCCGCGAGGGGTCCAGGCCGCGCAGGATGTTCATGATCGCCGGGTCTTCGGTGACCTCGCGGGTGGCGATGCCGCTGCCGACTATGACGGCGTCGGCGGCGCACGCCTCCTCAAGGGTGGACATCTGCTCGATGACCACCCCGTTCATCGACGTCACCTTGGGGCTGGGGGTGGCGATGGTGACACGCCAGTCGTCGCTCTTGATGCGGTTGAGCACACCGAGCGCGATCAGGGAGTCGAGCTCGTTGTACCCCTCGAAGGTGAGGATGGCGATGTGCACGACGGCTGTCCTTTCGGATGAGTGGGACTCGACGGTAAGAAGCCGCGAGCAGCACAGTCAAAGAATTGTCATGGATACAATCCGGTGCATGGCAGCCTCGCGATACAAGAAGCTGGTCGACACGCTCGCGGCCGACATCCGGACCGGGCGGCTCGCCTCCGGGGTGCGGCTGCCGACCCACCGCGCTCTCGCCGCCCGCGAGGGCATCGCCGTGGTGACCGCGACCCGGGTGTACGCCGAACTGGAAGCGATGGGCCTGGTGAGCCGGGAACAGGGCCGTGGCACGTTCGTGCGGGACATCGCGGTCCCCGCCGACCAGGGCATCGATCAGCAGGCCGTCGCCACGGACGCGGTCGACCTCAACTTCAACTACCCCTCGCTGCCCGGCCAGGCCGACCTCCTGCGCCAGGCCCTGCGAGAGGTGGCCACCTCCGGCGATCTCGAATCGCTGCTCCGCTACCAACCGCACCGAGGGCGCCCCCAGGACAGAGCCTCCATCGCACGACACCTCACACGCCGGGGAATCAGCACCGACGCAGATCAGATCCTTATCACCAACGGCGCCCAGCAGGGCCTGGCCATCGCCGTCATGGCCATGCTGAGCGCCGGCGATGTCGTCGCGGTCGACGCACTCACCTACCCCGGTTTCAAGGTGCTCGCGCACTCCTTCCACCTCGACCTGGAGCCCATCCCCACCACCCCCGACGGGCCTGATCTCGACGCCCTGGAGGAACTGTGCGCGACCCGCCCGGTCCGCGCGATCTACACCATGCCCACCCTCCACAACCCCCTGGGCTGGGTCATGTCGGCAACCGACCGCACCCGCCTGATCAGGATCGCCCGACAGTACGGTCCGCTCATCATCGAAGACGCTTCATACGCCTACCTGGCCGAAGACCCTCCACCGCCGCTGGCCGCAACCGCACCGGACATCACCCTCTACGTCTCAGGACTGTCCAAGAGCATCGCCACCGGCCTGCGGGTCGGCTTCGTCCTCGCCCCGCCGGCCACCATTCCGTCCCTCGAACGCGCCATCCGCGCGACCACCTGGAACACCCCCGCCCTCACCACCGCCATCGCCTGCCGCTGGCTCGACGACGGCACCGTCAACCGTCTGGAAGCACAGAAACGGGACGACGCCAAGACGCGCCAGGCAATCGCAAGACAAGAGCTGGCGGGCCTCCCGCTCATCAGCCACCCCTCGTCCTACTTCACCTGGCTGCCACTGCCCGACGACGCACGCGCCGACCGCCTCACAGCCACCCTCGCGCGCCAGCTCATCTCGGTCACCACGGCAGAGCCGTTCACCACCTCGAGACACACACCACAGGCGCTCCGCCTCGCCCTCGGCTCGACCGACCTGGACAGCCTTCGATCGACGCTGCGCACAGTGCGCCGAGTCGCCATCGAGGACGCCTACGCCTGAACTCGCTCAATCTCTCCGTCCATCCCGCCCCAGCGAGCCGTGTCCGGTCGAGCGCCACGGCCACAGGCCGGTCATGTCAGCCTCAGGAACAGGCACTCACCGGTAAGTGCCTGGACTGGGCGTGGGAGGCGTTGCGCCCTCCACCTTGCCAGCTACCAGGCAGAGCACGGATGCAGGGGCGGTCAGATGATCGTCAGGATGCCCAGGCGGGGTTGTGGCCGGCCCGCCGCCGGTAGAGCCCCGCCCCTCTCGCCCCCCGCCTTACGTGCAGGGCATCCGCGCCGCCCAGGCCGTCTCTATGGCCTCTCAGCCTGACGTCCGGGTGTCAGACCTCGCCATTCCCGGGCGAGGAGAGCCGTCTCGGTCGTCCTGGCCGATTCACAGGTACCGCGTGAGAGCACACCACAACCCGTTCACGACCACCGTGCCGCCTCGCAGGGCTTGGCAGGTGCAGAGGTGTCGTTCCAGGACAGTAGAGCAGGGCGGGGTGCACCTCTGCATGGCAGTCCCGACCGTCGCAGCCGAAGGTCCGGCTAATTTCGGTGCCATTCGTAGTCTTCGGCGGCCTCGACGATAAGATTTTCTACAGCTTTTGGCTGCGAGACGAGCGAGACGTGTGACGCGTCTATTTCCACCGTCTTGCGGGCTCTGGCCCGCTTGGCTTCGTAGCGCTCCAGGTCGGGGTTGATCGCCCGGTCCTGTTTGCCGACGAGCACGTAGACGGGCCTGTCGCGCCAGGCGGCGCCGGTGAGCTTGTCTGTGAAGGCTGACGCTGCGATTGGCCGTTGAGAGGCGGCGAACACGTCGGTCCGGCTGGTGGGGAGATCCGCGGCGAAGACCTTGTGGAACTTGTCGGTCTGAACGTAGTTGTCCGTGCCGGTGCTCCCGTCGCCGTTGCGGAACGGCACCTGCCTGAGGGCCTGGGAGAGGAGCGGGGGTGCGAACTTTGCGGAGAGGGTGGTGAAGGACTCTCCGACATCCGGCATGATCGCGTTAATAAAGACCAGGGCTTTGACGTTTTTGTTCTCGGCTGCCGCCTGCGAGATGACCGCGCCCCCGTAGGAGTGGCCTGCCAGCACGATCGGCCCCTTGACCGACTTCAGCAGGCTGGCGATGTAGGCCGAGTCCTGCGGGACGCCTCGCAGCGGATTAGCGGCCGCGATGACTTTATAGCCGCTCCTTTGAAGACGTTCGACCACACCACTCCAACTGGATGCGTCGGCGAAGGCACCGTGTACCAGCACGATGGTCGGCTTCCCGATGTCGGACTGGCCGCTCGGGCCGCCAGCCTCAGCCGACACGGTGGCGAGCGCCGTTGCGGTTCCCGATACCGCCAGGAATGCTGCACCCCAACGGAAGATGGCAGCGTAGCGCGGCTTGTCGAATATGCCCATGCCATTCCTTTGGTCCAAGGGCGTCGGGCGACGCCTGGGAGACCAGCATCGAGTCTCTCCCCCACCGAGGCTCTCCACGCCGAGCATCCGGGTGAATGATCCTGGCGAGATCGGCAAGGCGCGAGAAGGCCCACATGGTGCATGTATTGGCGCTCCTAAAGCGGGTGCACAGTCCGCTCACCGAGTCCATACGCGCTGGAAGTCCTCGGCTGGGATGGCCTCCAGCGCATCCTCTTCCGGATCAATCGCTTGGTCTGTCAGGCCGCCGTGCTCGTCCTCCAGATGCCCCCAGTTGTAACGATGGAGCTGGCCGGCCGAAGTCAGCTCAGCTGCTCGATGACGCCGAAGATCATGCCGTCCTCGGCGGCCTGGTTGACCTCCTTCATCGACGTCTCCGCGCGGCACAGTCGCGGTCAGGGCCGAGGTGCCCCTTCCACCGAGCGGTTGTCGTCGGCTGAGCCGATGGTGCAGGCAGCTTCACTTCTCTGTGCGGTGCCGCGGCCGTAGCCGCCACCGGCGGGGACGGCCTGAGGGCAGGGTCGCCAGACGATCCTCTTTGCTCGCGGTGAACAGCTGAATCACGATCATGCCCAGGGCGATCAGCGCGAGGAGCACGCTCACCGTCGCGAAGGTGTCCATGTCCCTCACACTCCTGCTGCCGGGGTCGGCACGTGGCCGATGACCGCTCCGGCAGGGGCACGTGAGGTCGAGTGGCGGGCGTCATGTCCGCCTTCGGAGGCCCAGACCGCCTCCCGGAGCGAGTCCGAGCCGGCCACTGCCTCTGCCGCGGTCCTGAAGCATTCGGCGTCCTGGATCAGGCCGGTCGCCGTGAGACTCCGCGACGGGTCGGTGGCCATCGCCATCAGCCGGGTCGCGGTGGCCGGCTCTGTCTCCGGTGGGATCACGAGCAGGTCCCAGCGGCCGACGGTGTAGGAGAGCAGCAGGAGCTTGTGCGGGTCTTGCTCGGCCGCGAACCAGCCGACGTGCACGACGTGCCCGTGGACGGGCACCTTGCGCGGGATGACCGGCCAGAACTTGGGGTTCACCGTCACTCGGGTGATCCGCCCCCCCAGCGGGTCGAGGACGTCGGTGAGCGCCGGAAGCTCCGCCGCCAGGTCGCGGGAACGGGGCCACCAGGCACCGTCGATCAGTGCCGGAGTGCTGTCGGCGGGTGTCAGCGCGAGGCGGGGCGACGACGAAGAAGGGATCCGGTCTTCGACCGCCGGCGTCAACAGAATGGTCGCGGTCATGATGCGGACCCAACCCCGGGCCGGTCGCGACCGACCCGGTTGCCGCGAATCGCCGAGAACGACCCGGCGTGGAAGCCGGCGTACGGAATGCTCTCGGTAATCACCAGCGTACTCCTCGTCGCGGTTCGATGGACCGATGCGGAGCGACGGGTAGAACGGACCTGACCCTGGCCGCCCGCCGCCGGAATCAGCACAGGGGACGCCGGTCGGCGCGCCCGAGCCTCCGGTCTTCCCCCTCGGCGCCTCGATGCGCCGACCGCCTTGGCGTGGCACGGCGACCCTTGCCCGTGCCCGAGTCGACCCTGATCAGGTCCTCACCCGGAGTCAGGAGCAGGACCTGGTCTCATCCTCATCGTGTATCCCGGGACCACGCAGAATCACCGCACAGAATCACCGCTCCGGTGACGCGCTTTTCCCAACACGCCGGTGAGATGTCGGGTATCGGACGAGCGCGGTTTCGACGCAGGGCTAAGGATGCATGTTTTTCATCGCCGCCTGGGCTGACCAGGGAAGTGACCTCCCTGTATCACCCGTTTCGACCAAGCACGATCAACCATTCGGCCTATTGGAACTCTTCTCAGCATTCACGATCAGCTCGTCGGTTTCGGCGAAACCGCTCGCCTGAAACGAAACCCGGGGCATGCACCTGAGTAATATGCCAGCGACAGAAAACAGGCGATTCTGTGCGATCGAGAACCGCCGAATACGCCTCCATCCCCTCACAGGAGTTGGCCCTTCGATGACGCTCAATATCCCTGTGGCGCCTTTGCGGCGCACTTTGTCGGTATGGACTGCGGCGGTACTTGCCGTGGTGATCTCCGCTGTCGTAGTCGCTGTGACGCCGACACAGGCAAGTGCCCTCGCCACCTTCGTAGACCTGGGTAGGGCGGACAGCTTCGCGGTACTGGCCGGTTCGGCAACCACCAATACCGGCCCCTCGGTGATCACCGGAGATGTCGGAGTGTCGCCGGGAACATCCATCAGCGGATACGGGCCGCCCGCCGTGGTGAACGGGACCCTGCACTCTGCGGACACTGTGGCTCAGGATGCCCAGACCGACCTGATCGCGGCGTACGACGACGCTGCCGGTCAGCCCTCCGACGGGGCACTTCCCCCGGACGCCGGTGGCCTGACGCTGGTTCCGGGCGTCTACACCGCCTCCTCCACTCTCGGACTCACCGGCACCCTCACCCTGGATGCCCAGGGGAACCCCAACGCCGTCTGGGTCTTCCAGATCGGTTCCGGCCTGACGACGGCGTCCGGCAGCCGCGTATCCCTCATCAACGGTGCCTCACCGTGCAATGTGTTCTGGCAGATCGGCAGCTCGGCCACCCTCGGCACCAGCACCGCCTTCGTGGGCAACATCCTGGCCATGACCTCGATCACCGCCACGACGAGCGCGACCATCGAGGGACGGGCGCTGGCCCGTAACGGTGCCGTGACGCTGGACACCAACACGATCACCCGGCCGGAGTGCGCGGCCGGCACCACGGGTGGCACGACGACGGCCGGAACCACCGGCACCACGACGGCCGGCACCACGGGTGCTACGACCGCCGGCACCACGGGCACCACCACCACGGGCACCACCACCACGGGCACCACCACCACGGGCACCACCGGCGCCACGACGACCGCCGGCACCACCGGCGCCACCACCACGGGCACCACCGGCGCCACCACCACGGGCACCACCGGCGCCACCACCACGGGCACCACCGGCGCCACGACGACCGCCGGCACCACCGGCGCCACCACCACGGGCACCACCGGCGCCACCACCACGGGCACCACCGGCGCCACCACCACGGGCACCACCGGCGCCACCACCACGGGCACCACCGGCGCCACCACCACGGGCACCACCGGCGCCACCACCACGGGCACCACCGGCGCCACCACCACGGGCACCACCGGTGGAACCTCCGGCGGGAACGGCCATGGCTGCAAGCCCGGCCACGACGAGTACGGCGACGAGTACGGCGACGGGCATGGACAGGACGACAGCTACGGCTGTGATCCTGCCTAGCACGCGCAACCCACTCCGACGAGGTGAGTGCCCGGAGGCAACCCCTCTCGTGCGCGAGTAGAACGGGCGGCGTGCGGCGCGGATCGTCATCGATTCCGCCGCACGCCGCAGGCGGAAGCTCAGGAGAACCAGGTGAGAAAAGTCGGGACGGACGGACCGGATGGGGCCGTACGGGGTGGCATCGCGTCAGCAGATGCCGACGGATCGGACCGGGCGGGTGCCAGGTCGGCCGTACTGAGCGAGGGCGGGAGACCGACCGCGTTCCAAGCGTCTTCGGAGCCGCCCGTCGCTCTGAAGGCCGGAGTGCATGTCGCCGTGATCCTGTGTCTGGCAGCGGCCCTGGTACATGTGCTCCTGGTGTTCCTGCAGGTGGCACCACCCAATCCCGTTTCCCGGCAGTACAGCCGGCAGATCAACGCCTGGGTCTTCCCGTTGTTCGAGCAGAACTGGCGGCTCTTCGCCCCCGACCCGGAGTCCGTCAACCGGCAGATTTCGGCAAGGACCATGCACACCGCCCCTGACGGCACCACCCGGGTCAGCGGCTGGTTCGACCTGACCGCCGTCGACACAGCCGCAGTGGAACACGATCCCTTCCCGAGCCACACGGCACAGAACATGCTGCGCCGGGCCTGGACTTCCTACGTCGAAACACACGGCGGCGACGACCATCCGCGCTCACAACGCGCTCTGATGATCCAGCGATACCTGCGCAACATCGCAGCGGAGCGCCTCGCCGCCCATCGCCACAGCACCTTCGAGTCCATCCAGCTGCGGGTGATCACCCTGCCTGTCGCCGCCCCGCCCGCAGCGGGCGGTCCCGGTCCCGGCACGGCCGCACCGCGGCCCGCCGACACCCGTTACCTGCCTTGGTGGAAGGTGGCCCGGCATGCAGAAGGCTGAGCAGACAACGGCGGCCCCGGCAACGCCGCCGGGGCGCCCCGGACACGACACCGAGCGGACGAGCGCACACACCCAGCAGCGAATGCCGGCCCGTATCGCTACGCTCCTCACCCTCCTGCTGGAGCAGCCGATCTCCCTTTACGCCGCCGCGGTTCTGCGCATCGGGTACGGGTTCCTCTACTTCGCTTTCTTGCTGCGCGAGTTTCCTCACCGCGACGAGATCTGGGGTCCCGGTTCACCGTGGACGCCGACCCTGGCCAAGCAGCTCTTCGACCAGACCGGGTGGGCCAGCGTCCTCACCCTGTCCGACAGCCGGACTTACTTCGAGATCTGCTACGCGGCAGCCGTCGTCACCTCCACACTGTTCATGCTGGGCTGGCGGACCAGAGCGGTGTCGGTGCTCTTCGCGGTCGTAGTGACGTCGTTCCACGCCAGGGCGATCTTCATGACGGACGGAGGGGACAACCTCATCCTCCTCATGGCCCTCTACCTCGTCGTCACCTCATGCGGCCGACGCTGGTCCCTCGACGCGCGCCGGGCCCGGCTCCGCGCATCCGACGGCAAGGCAGTCCGGCTTCCGCTGGACCAGGCATCCGGCGAGCTGCGACGCCACCTCCGTGACGCGCGCCTGACCGTGATCACCGTGCTGCACAACTGCGGCATGCTCGTCATCGCCGCCCAGGTCTGCTTCCTCTACGGATCCGCGGGCCTGTACAAGGTGCAGGGCGCCTCGTGGGGCAACGGCACCGCCCTCCATTACGCCCTGAGTCTCGACCTGTTCCAGCCCTGGCCCGAGCTCTCCGCCATGGCGGACGAACACGACGTACTGATCGCCCTCACCTGCTACCTGACGGTGCTGTTGCAGGTGGCCTTCCCGTTCGTCCTGTTCGGCAGGCTCAAGTACCCCGTCCTGACGATGCTGCTGGGCATGCACGTGGGTATCGCGGTGTTCCTGGGCCTGCCGCTCTTCTCGGGCGCGATGATCGTCGCGGACGCCGTGTTCCTTCCGGACCGCTTCTACCGCTACCTGGGACAGCTGTCGCGGCGTGCTGTCCTGGGGGCTGGCATCAGGAGGGCGCGGACTCGGACCCCCGCAGATGCTGCACTGGTACCTCCGCAGTCGGGACCGGCCGTCTGATCTGATGAGGGGGGCCTGCGGCCTGCAACATCGTCCCGAGGTGGCTCCTGGGGACCTTTGTGTCCACCCCACTTGACCGCGGACCTCGAAGGTTCTCCGACCGGTCTCTCTCCACCCGGCAAGCCAACAGCGGGCACTGACAAAGGTCTGGCAGCAGCGGAGTTGCAGTACAGCAGCGGTGTACAGCAACCACCGCGCCCGCGACCGGCGGAGCTTCCCAGAGTGATCGGCAGCGCTCCTCTGTGCGCCCCTCTGGCGCCTCACGCCTTCCCCTAGCACTCCAGCTGGAGATCGCGATCTCCGTAGTGCGCGGTCGGGCGGGCCGTCTCTCGTTCCGGGTTGGTCCGACTGGTCGGATCTTCCGGTGGGTCACGCCGGGACGCTCCGGGCGGCGGCAGAGCCGCGGTTAAGAATGCGTCACCGGACCATCCACGAGCATCGACCCTCAGGAGCCACACGATGCGCCCCATCAGAGCAGCCCGCCTCGGCACGGCCACTGCGCTGGTCGCCCTTCTCGCCTGCGCCCCTGTCGCGTCCGCCGCGACGGACACCGATTCCGCCCACGCCAAGGGCGGAGACCGGGTCATCACACTCATCGGCCACCTCGTGCAGCAGACTCGCTTCCCCGTCAACTCCGACGGCAGCCCCGCCCAGGGCGACCGGACCGTCTTCCGCTCGCTCCTCTTCGACAAGGACGACAGAAACCAGGTCGGCGAAACGGACGGCACCTGCACCACCACCACGGTCGAGAACGGTGGAGCGGAGGAGTGCGTCGTGACCTACAACCTCCCGGGCGGCCAGATCTCCGTACAGGGGATGGTCTTCGGCATCCTCACCAATGGCCGCCCGACGCTCCCTCCCCCGTCGTTCGACAACGGCATCACCGGCGGCACCGGGGAATTCGACCAGGCTCGCGGCCAGGTCCACGCCGACACGATCGGTACGGGCAAGAGGCGCTTCACGATCGACCTCGACCGCTGACTGCTCTGCCCCCGCCCGACGAGAAGGCTGGGCCGTCCACCGCACGGCCCACCAGCTCGATCGGTCCCACCGGCGACGCCGCAACCACCTCAAGGATCTGAGCAGAACACGGCCACGACGCACAAGGACGAAGGAGCCGTCGACTCACCAGGCCAATGAGGGGTTCGCGAAGGTTGTCGCGGCGCGCGGCTCCTTCCATGACCCGGCGCTCGTACCTCGCCGACGAACTCGCACCGAGTGGTGCCTGGAGCTGTCCGACGCCCTTCACGGGCGGGGTGTACGACGCCGGGTACGCACGGGAGATGCCGGCGCGGCCGATCCCGTAAAGTCGCGCCCGCTCCCTGAGAAAGTCCTGTGCGGCCGTGAACTCTTCGCCAGGCAGCGGGGAACAACGGGTGACACGCTCGACCCCACCCGCTGACGGAGGACCCGTGACCGGACCACCGGCGCTCGACCCCGGCGATGAGCGCGACGACCATGTCATCGCGCAGTCCCTGGAACATCCGGAGCTGTTCGCCCGGCTCTCCGGTACGCACCCGACATCCACCGGTACGCGGCCCGGCGCCTCGGCGACCACGCGGCGGACGACGTCACGGCCGACACGTTCCTGACCGCGTTCCGGGTGCGTGCCCGCTACGACGCCTCGCGGGCCAGTGCCCGGCCCTGGCTGTACGGGATCGCCGCGCACCTCATCGGCAAGCAGCGCCGGAAGGAAGTACGCGGTCTGCGGGCGCTGGCCAGGACCGGCCAGGACCCCGTCGCGGCCGGCTGGGTCGAGGACACCGCGGACCTGGTCGCCGACCGCGCCCCGCTCGCGGACGCGCTCGCCGCGCTGTCCGCCGCCGACCGGCATGTGCTGCTGCTCGTGGCCTGGGCCGACCTGACCTACCAGGAGGTCGCCGAGGCGCTCGGCATACCCGTCGGGACCGTACGGTCCCGGCTCAACCGGGCCCGCCGCAAGGTACGGGCCGCGCTGGGTGCCGCCCCGGCGTTTCTGGGCGAAGTGGCGGAGGTGGTCCAGCCGTGAGCGTGGACGAGATGAAGGACGTACGCGCGTTCCGGGCCGGGGCGCCGAAGCCCGACCGGGCACAGCTCGCCGAGGGGCGGGACCGGCTGAGCAGCGCCGCGAGGCGCGGCCGGGGGCGCAGGCTGCGGGCCGACTGGCGGCTTGCAGCGGTCGGTGCCGCCGCCGCGCTCACCGCGGTGGCCGTGCTGGCCTCCGGCCTAGGAGGGGGCGGTCACAGTGGTGCGGAGCGCACGTTGCCGGCTGCGCCGCGGACGGTGCCGGGTTCGGTGAAGGAGGTGCTGGAGCAGGCCGCATCCACGGTGGAGCGGGCTGATCCGCCGCCCACGCCGCACGCGGGCCAGTGGGTCTACGAGAAGAAGCTCTCGGCCAGTCCCGGAGTCTGGCCCAAGAGTGCCGCCGCCCAGCCCGAGCCGGAGCCGGAGCCCCAGGAGCACTGGGCGCGGTACGCGGACCCGCGCTTCGAGAACGGCAAGGAGGGCGACGACCGCTCCATGCGCGAACGGCTCCGCTTCCTCGCCGAGCTGCCGGACGACCCGGCCGCCGTGCTGAAGAAGGTCCGCGCCTACTACCCGTCCGGGAAGGGCGACCCCGAGTCCGAGGGGGAGCACGACATGCGTGCGCTGAGTGTGCTGTTCGAGTCCCAGCCCATCCCGCCGCGGTGCAGCACGCCAGGCCCTCTGTCATGCCCCGGAGGCCGAAGCGGGAGAGTCGGTGGACCTGCGCCTGCCCTTGCCGGGGCGGCGCGGGGTCGTCCTCAGCTCGCGTCCCCCCACACGGCTTGCAGGTCCTCGCACTGGACGGTGACCGTCGCGTCGGTGAGCGCGATCTCGTGCCGGCAGCCGCCGTTCTCGGTGGGAAGGATCTCGTCGAGGAGCACGGTGTCGACGCTCATCCAGTCGATCGAGTGTTCGTAGTCGATGGAAAAGTGCGTCACGCCCGAGTAGCTGATGCGCAGACCGGCATCGTGCTTGAACCGGTTGGGCGCGAAGTCCAGGACCAGCCCGCCGCTCTTGTCGGTGGCGAGATGGACTCCGGCCAGCTCCAGGTCCTTCACGCAGCGGCCGGCGCCCGCGAGGTCGTAGTGGCCGGGGTCGGTGGCGAAGGACGCGGCGCCCGGAGGCAGGTCGGCGCGCAGACGCGGCAGCTCGGCCAGATAGGCACTCGGGTCCACGTCGAACCCGCCGTCGTCCCAGACCGCCGTGACGTACTTCATTTGCAACCTTCCGCGGCGAGAGGCGGGCGCCTCCATTTTTCCCCTGTGATGTCCTCGGTCCCCTTGGGTTGGATGCGGCCGACCTTGCGCAGCTCGTAGATCATCCGGCCCTTGATCGCGTTCTCCACGCCTGGCGGCACCGAGACTTCCGAGGCTTTGATGCCGTGCTTATTGAACCAGCCCTGGCTGTTGTACAGCCCGACCTCACGCCCGGCCTTGTCGTAGACGTGGATCTCCACGTCCCTTCCCTTGTTGCCCACGGGGAAGATGTCGCGCCGGCCCGTGTAACCCTGGCCGAAGTCCAGGGGGTTCTTCGGTCCCGAGGGCCCCTTTCCGGCGAGACCGAGCGGATCGCTCCAGCTCAGCGGGTTCGGAACGTAGGCGTGGTGGTCGGGAGCGGGGACGAGACCCAGTGGATCGGCGCTGATGTACCGCGAGGTCTCCGGGTCGTAGTACCGGTGCAGGTTGTAGTGCAGGCCCGACTCCGGGTCGGCGTACTGGCCCGGAAAACGCAGCGGACAGTCCACCGGCGACGAGGTTCCCTCCGGCGCGGGGAAGCCGGTGCCCCACAGGCTGGTACGGCGCTGCCAGACCAGTTCTCCCGTCGTGGTGACCAGTTCCGTGGGCGTGCCCACCGCGTCGGTGACGATTGCGTGGAACCGGGCCTCTCGCTCCGGGTCCGACTCCTCCGCCAACTGCGCCAGGAACGACGTATGGGCGGCGGCCGTGGACGCTCTGTGGCTCGTCTGGGCGACCGGACGGGCACCGTCCGGCGCGTAGTCCCAGGTGGTGACCCAGCCGTCGGACGTGGTCCGCTCGGCCAGGCTCAGGTCGTCCCAGGCGTAGTCCGTACGGCCGGTCACCGTGCCGTCGTCGGCCACGCGCTGCTTGGAGAGCCGTCGGCCGAGCGGATCGTACGTGTATCGCCAGTGGTCGCCGTCCGGGGCGATCACATCCGTGAGACGGTCCTCGGCGTTCCACGCGTAACTCCACACGCGCGTCTGGCCGTTCAGGAGCTTGCGGGTCCTGCGGGTCAGGCGGCCTTCCGCGTCGTACTCGTACGAGGTGCGGCCCGCCGTGCGGACGAGCGTGCCGTCGAACCGGCGTGCACCGCCCGCCTCATGGTTCGGCGAGGTGGCGTGCACGAGGTTGCCCGCCGGATCGTACGCGTAGGTCTCGCTCCAGCCGTGGGCGCGGACGCCGGTGACCCGGCCCATGCCGTCCAGGTCGAAGCGGCGGGTGCCGGACGTCAGCTCCCGGATCTCGGTCACCTGACCGTCGGCCCGGTGGGCGTACGTCCGGTGCTGCAGGAGCCTGTCCTGGGTGGCTGTCAGGCTCTGCCCGGTCAGCAGCCCCGTCGCGCTCCAGCGCTGTGCCAGTGACACCTCCGCACCGAGGCTTCGTCGGGTCTCGCGACCGGCCGCGTCGTGGGCGAAGTCCAGCGCACCCGCGGACGACCGCAGGGCCAGCGGGCGGCCTGCCGGATCGTAGGTCCACTCCGAGGCCCACCCGGACGGGGTCACCCGTCGGATGCGGCGGCCGGCGGCATCGTGGGCATAGGTGGTCCTGCGGCCGTTGACGGTCTCCGACAGGACCCTGCCGAGCGCGTCCCGCTCGTAGACGACTTCGGCGTCCGCGTTCGCCGCACGGCACAGTTCGCCGTCGGCGCCGTAGGCGAACATCGTCACGGCGCCCGCCGCCGAGCGCTGCTCCACGACCCGCCCGAGCTGGTCCCTGGTGAAGCGCAGCGCTTCCCCGGCACCGTTGGTGCGGCCGGCCAGTCGCCCCTCGGCGTCGTGCGTGTAGGCGAGCGTGCGGCCGTTGAAGTCCGTCTCGGTGGTCGGCCGGCCTGCTTCGTCGTAGGTGTACGACCAGGTCAGGCCCTGCGGGTTCGTGACGGCCGTCAGACGCAACTCGGTGTCGTGGACGAACTCGTACCGCGCTCCGTCCGGGTCCGTGCGGGTGACCGGCACGCCGAAGTGGCCCGTCGTGTGGTGGGTGGTGTTGCCTGCGGGATCCGTGTGGGTGAGCAGGCCGCCCTCGGGATCCCAGGTCCAGGACTCCCGGCTGCCGTCGGGGTGTTCGCGCCAGGCGGGCTTGCCCTCCGTCGTCCACCCCAGCCGGGTGGTGTGGCCGAGGGGGTCGGTCACCTCGACGACCCGGCCGAAGGCGTCGCGGCGGACCGTGGTCGTGTGCCCCAGTTCGTCCGTCAGGGAGAGGGGCAGACCCGTCGCGTCGTACGTCGCCGTGCGGGTGTGGCCGAGGGCGTCGGTGATCGTCGTGGGCCTGCCGGCGTCGTCGTACGCGTAGCGGTTCTCGGCGCCGAGCGGGTCGACGGTCGTCAGCAGGTTGCCTCGCTCGTCGTACGTGTGCCGCCAGAGAGCGCCGCCCGGTTCGACGACCTCGGTCGGCAGGCCGAGAGCGTTGTACGCCGCCCGTGCCTCCGACCCGTCCGGCAGGACGAGTTCGGTGACATTGCCGGTGTCGTCGTAGGCGTACCGGGTGGTGTGGCCCGTCGGACCGGTGATCGCCACGGGCTGGAAGCCGTACTCGTCCCACTCGGTGAGGGTGACGTGACCGAGCGGGTCCGACTCCTCCACCACCAGGCCCTCGGCGTTGTACCGGTGGACCGAGGTGCGGCCCTGGGAGTCGGTGTACGTCGTCGTACGTGCCGCCTCGTCGTACGTGAGCGTCCCGGAGAGGATGCCGTCGACGCCTTCGGTGCGGACGACCCGGCCGCTGTCGTCGTAGACGTAGGAGAACCAGGTGCCGTTGCGGTCCGTCCAGCGGGTGACGCGGCCCTCCGTGTCGTAGGCGAAGCGCAGCGGCTCGCCGCTGGAGTTGATGACCTCGGTGAGGTTGCCGGAAGCGTCGTAGCCGTAGCGCATCACGACGGTACCCTCGTCGGGCTCGGCGTCCGGACGGTAGCGGGAGGGCGGCTCGTCCAGGAGGCGCAGGGCCGTGACGCGCGGGCCCCGGGTGTCGACGGCGACGTAGTACCCGCCGGAGTGGCGGAGGCCGAACGGGACTCCGTCGTCGTCGCGTTCGATGTCGATGCGGTTGCCGTTGCGGTCGGTCCAGGCGTCGAGGGCCAGGTGGAACACGCCGAAGGTGGGGGACGGGACCGGGGCGGCGAAGGTGCGGACCACCCCCGTCGCCGGATCCGTGACCGTCATCGCGCTGTCCGGCTTGCCGTCCCATTCCAACGGCCACCGGGCGCCCTTCACCGGCATCGCGGGTACGCCCGGCTCCGGCACCGGGTACACCAGGCGCATGCCGTCCGCCGCGGCGAAGACGACGCCCTCCCCGTCGATCTGGAGGCACTCGTCCAGAGGAGATGTCCAGGTCGGGCCGAAGCACACGCCCCCGCGGTACGAGGAGAGGTGGGTGCGGGTGAATTCCAGGGGCAGGCTGCCCGGCAGGGACAGGTCCGTCTGGGTCATCAGCATCGCACCGGTAGCCACGTCGATCGGCTCGCCCACGCAAGGGGTGCGTTCGGCGTTGCGCGCTGCCGGGCCCAGCTCGACCAGGTCGGGGCGGAGCGTCGGCGGACGCAGCAGCAACGGGGTGGTGTTGCTGAGCCCACCCTCCATGCTCGCCTTCAGCAGGCCGCCGCCCGCTCCGAGCGCGCCGCCGAAGATCATGCCGTCCTTGGCGGCCTGGTTGACCTCGTCCAGGCTGAAGCCGTGCTGCAGGCCGGTCGCCATCTTCAGCGGCTGGGCCACGGCGAGGTCGACAGCGACCGATTCGACCCCGCCGAACGCGGCGGCGACGAGGGTGCCCGCGGCGATCTCGGCCACCGTCGTGGTGACGGCGACGCCCATGGTGGCGCCGAACTCGATCACCGCGTCCGCCGCTGCCACGGCGGCCCCGGAGGCGAGGCCCGCGGTGAAGAAGGCCAGGGTCACCCCACCGGCGATCACCGCGGCGTCGATGCCGATCTGCGTCCAGAGTCTGTTGATGGCGTCGTCGATGGCGTCGGCGAACTTGTCGAGCGCGTTGGCCATCTCCCGTGAGGACTTGGCGAGGTCGCTCAGCCAGCCGCCGTCCTGGTCCTTGGCGTAGCGGCCCCAGAACTTGTCGAACGCCTCGATCGCCTCACCGGTGTTGTGGTGGATGATCGAGGAGGCGCTGCGGTGCACGGGGGAACGGACGTCGTCCACCGAATCGGCGAAGGCGTTCCAGGCCTTCGCCGCCGCGCGCAGTTTGCCGGAGTCGGCCTCGGGCCACCACATGCCCAGCTTCAAGAGAATGTGGCGGGCTGTGTCCTCAATGCTCACCGGTACCGTCGCTCTGCTTGTCGATCTTCACTTCGGTGAACATGCCGGCGATGAGCTGGTCGTTGTCCACGGTTCCGTCCGCCATGTCGACCATGGCCTCGTGAATGCTCGTCAGCCCGAGCACCAGGATGCCCGCCGCACTCTCGATCTTCTTCTGCTGCGGTTTGTAGGCGTTGCCGAACTTGTCGCCCTGCTCGTCATGGCCCCAGGGCTCACCCAGGCCGTCCAGAGTCTGGATGAGCGTGGTCAGCGCCTTGCTCAGATCGATGGCTCCCTGATGGAAGGCCGGTGCCGCCGCCTTGATGTCCGCGGTCTTGATGTCCAGCACCTTGCCGGGGACCTTGCCGTCACCCATCGCTGTCGTCTCCCCCGTTCGCAACTGCGGCTTCCGACCCTAGGGGAGACGGATCAAGGAAAGGTCATGACGAAGACATGCGCAGGTAATGCGCCGACGCGGAGGGGGGCGCATCGATGCCGGCGCGGACCAGTGTGCCGCACAACCCTCCATGGCCTCCGGATGTCACACAGGTGAACTCGTCGGCTTGGACATCTCGAACACCTTGGAGCCCCCGTGCGCAGACGGATACGGACGTACGCCACAGCTGCCGGCGTCGTCGCCGTGGTCATCGGGGGGACGGCCCTCCCGGCCTCGGCCGCCGTTCCCGCGCCGACCGCCGGGGACTTCAACGGTGACGGGTACGCGGACCTCGCCGTCGGGGTGCCCGACGGTGCCGTCGGCGGCAGGGCGAAGGCCGGTTACGTCAACATCGTCTGGGGCGGGCCGAAGGGGATCGGCGCCCACGGCAGCATCCGTGTCAGCCAGTCCACCCCCGAGGTGCCCGGCACCCCGGAGGCGGGCGACCGCTTCGGCGCGTCCGTCGCCCTGGTGGACCTGAACGGCAACGGCAGCGCGGAGCTCCTGGTCGGCGTCCCGGGTGAGGACATCACCGGCCGCGGCAAGGACGTGGGCATGGTCCTCGCGGTGGGCGGTGGCAGGAACGCCCCGGGCTCGGGGTCCGTCGTCCTCGACGGTCCGTCGGCGTCGGCGGCGTACGGGCTGTCGGTCACCGCGGCCGATCTCACCGGTGACGGCAACAAGGAGATCGTGATCGGCGGCAAGGACAAGGTCGTCGCCCGGGTCGCCCAGGGCGAGGACAGCATGGTCACCACCGTCGTCGCCGCCCCCATGGGCGGTCACGCCCCCATACTCGCCACCGGCGACTTCACCGGGGACGGCGCAGCGGACCTCGCGGTCGGGTACTGGACGAAGACCCCGTTCACCCAGTCGCACGTACGCCTGTGGGCCTGGGACGCGGCCGAGCAGGCCATGGCGAACACCTGGAACACCGACAACGCCGGCGTCTCCGCCCTCGCCGCGGGCAACTTCGACGGCGACGGTCATGACGACCTGGCCCTCGGCGAGTGCCGGGAGATCGCCGACGAGAACATCGACGACCCGTGCGGCCCGGAGGAACTGGCCAAGGGCGGCGGCGTCCACGTCCACTACGGCGACGCCGTGCCCGGCAACTTCGGACACCGCCGGCAGACCCTCAACCAGGACACGACCGGCGTGGCGGGCATCGCCGAGACCGGTGACCACTTCGGTGCCGCCCTCGCCGTCGCCGACGTCGACCACGACGGCCGCGACGACCTGATCGCCGGCGCGCCCGGCGAGGCGATCCGCACCCGTGCGGGCGCGGGCGCCGCGACCCTCCTGTTCGGCGGCCCGACCGGCCTCCTCGACGCCTCGGGCGGGGCACGCTCCGTCGGTCTCCAGCAGGACACTCCGCACGTGCCGGGGATCGCGGAGGCCGGCGACGCCTTCGGTACGGCCCTCGCCACCGGCGACTACGACCACGACGGCAGGCCGGACCTGGCGGTCGGCTCCCCCGGTGAGAACGCCGGTTCCGGCGGCGTGTGGCTGCTGCCCCGGGCGAGCGCCGACAGCGCCTCCGCCTTCACGCCCGCCAAGCTGCGCCTGCCCTCCCCGAAGAGCGCGCTCGCGTACGGCAGACACCTCGGCGGCCGGTAACCGCCACACCGCTCGAAGGGCCCGGTGCGCACGTCGCACCGGGCCCTTCGCCGTGTCCGCGCAGGCCGGACGCCGGAACGGACTAGTCCGTTCCGGCGCGCGGGCCGCTGTTACTCACTTTCAGGTGACGCCTGCCGGAGAGGCGGAGCGGCCGACGGGTGCCGCACGCCACGCGGGCCAGTGACGGCGCGGAAACTTTCCTGACAAAAGTTCATTTTCTCTTGTTGCACTCATACATGGACGTTGCAGCGGAGAGTCACAGAAATATGTTGAACCCGTAATGGCACGCACATCTCCCCCACAAGCCGGGCGCCCGCCTTGCAGAGTGTGAGTGCGCGGCCAGCCGGCCGCCGATCGCACCACGCACCACCGCCGACCTGCGGCGTTTCTACGCCCGTGGGTTGGCAAGGGGGGTGCCATGGACTCCTGTAGGGGGATCCTCGTGACCGTTTCCGCATCCGTGCGTCGTATGACCGCTGTCGCAGCCGTGGCGGCCGCGGCCGTCGGGGCCGTGGCCCTGCCGGCATCGGCCGCCGACCACCACCCGGGCCGCCCGCACCACAGCGAGGTCTACATCAGCGGCGTGCAGTACGACGCGCCGGGACGCGACGCCCGCTTCAACCGCAACCTGAACAAGGAGTGGGTGGACATCAGCAACGGCTCGCGCCGCGCGGTCAACCTCGACGGCTGGACCCTGGCGGACGAGGACGGGCACACCTACACCTTCCACCACTACCGGCTGGCCGGCCGCTCCACCGTCCGCGTCCACACCGGCTTCGGTCGCGACAGCCGCACCGACGTGTTCCAGGACCGGCGCAAGTCCGTCTGGGACCGCTCCGACACGGCGACCCTGCGCAACGACCACGGCCGCTTCGTCGACGACGCCTCCTGGGGCCGCCACCACCGGGGTCACCACTGACCGTCCCTGTCCCCGCACCGGTGAACGCTGAGACGCGTTCCCGGTGACCGGCGGGGCGTGGCACTCTCCCGGGCGAGTGCCACGCCCCGCCGCACGCGTGTGCCGGGAGCCGCCCTCGGGGAGAGAGGCGTGCACCATGTCGGCGCATTCGGATGACGTGGGGCATGAAACGGCGAAGGACCTTGCGCCTGCAGGAATCGGACTGGCTGTGCGGAAACCGTCCCGCACCGTCCGAGGGAGCACACGACGCAGCGTCGCGTCCTGATGTACGTCTCCCCCGCCATATCCGTCGTCGTCGCCGGCACCGTGCTGGCCACCGCGTCGCCCGCCTCCGCGCAGACCACGGTGCCGTGCAGTACCACGGCCCTGGTCGCCGCCGTCGCCAATCCCGGCGCCGGTCCCGTCCTGGAGCTGACACCGGGGTGCCGGTACGTCCTGACCTCGTCGCTCCAGGTCAACCGGCCTCTGACCATCCACGGCAACACGCCCGCCAACTGCGCCCCGACGGTGGTAGCCGGCTGCCGCAACTGACTGCCTGCGCGCGTCCGTCCCACGCCGCTCCGGGCGACACGGGCCCACGGCATCCGAACCGGTCGGAACCGTGGGCCCGTTCGTCCCGGTCGCCGCGTCTCAGACGGTGGCCTCCGGCCGGGCCCCGTTCAGGTAGTGCACGGTGGTCCGGCCGGCGTGCGGGGCGAGGAGGCTCTGGAGTTCGTCCGCCGCGACCTCGAGGAGGTCGCCGTCCCGGCCGGCGTGGAGGGTTTCGAGTACGAAGGTGACGTGCGCGGAGTCCTCCGTGACGCGGGTGCGGTGGGCGTCGCGGTGGTTCCAGTGGCGGGTGAGGACGCCGGTGGTGTCGGCGTAGACGACCTCGCCGGGCTTGGGGGTCTCCACGGTGCCGGGCTCGCCGAGCGGGGTGAAGGACTCGGTCCCGTCCGCGTACCGGATCTCGACGTCACCGGTGACCCGGTCGAGGTCGAAGGCGCCGGCGGGCAGGCCGTGGCGTACGGAGACGGTGTTGTAGGAGTCGACGGCCGGGTTGATGCGCGGCATGGCGCCCTTCTTGGCGAGGCGGCGGCCGAGCGCGTCCACGCTGGGGCGGACGCGTCGGGGGTTGGTGCCGAAGGAGCGGTAGGCGGTGTGCCAGGCCTCGATGCGCGGGTCGGTCTCGTCGGCAGGCTGCCAGGAGCCGTCGGCGAGCCGCTGCTCCAGTTCGTCCAGGGCGGTGGCGGTGTGCGGCCAGGGTTCGTGTCCGCGCAGGCCGGTGGCCGTGACGAGGGCGATGAGAGCGTCGGGGAAGGCCGCCGCGACGGCGGGGGCGATGCGGAAGGCGGGCATGGGCGGGATTCCGTTTCCTGCGTCGGTACGGACGGGCGGGCGGCCGTGAAGGGGCGAGCCCAGCGCGAGTCGAGGGTCAGGGCTGCCACGGGCCCATGCGGTCCAGGCGGTTGCGCTGGTGGCGGGCCGTGGCCGGGTCCAGGCCCTCGGCCCGGGCGGTGAGCCGGTCGGCGACCGCCGTGCGGTGTTCCACGGGCTTGTGGTCGTCGTACTTGAACTTGGCCCGTACCTCGGCGACTTCCAGGCGCAGGCCGCGGATGCCGGACAGCATGCGGCCGTACGGCGGCCGGTCCACGGCGACGGGGGCGTGGCCGCCGTCCGGCTGGAAGTGGGCGAGCTGGCGGCGCAGCAACTCGGCCTTGGCCTCGGGGGCGTCGACGATGCCGGCGCGGCAGACGAACTGGACGGCCGTGTAGTAGCTGGTGGGGACGCCGTCGTGGGGCGGCGTGCCGGCCGGGGCGCGCCAGGGGCCGGGGATGAAGGCGTAGTCACCCGTCACGGTGAGGACGACGTTCGGGTCGTGCTCGATCGCGTGCCAGACGGGGTTGGGCCGGGCGAGGTGGACCAGGAGGTCGCGTCCGTCGCGCGCGAAGTGGGTGGGGACGGCGGCGGGCGGCTGTCCGGGCAGGCCGTTGACGACGAGCAGTCCGAAGTCGTGGCCTTCGGCGATCCAGCTCTGCCACTCGGCGTCGTCGAGGGCGGCATCCCAGGGGTGGATCAGCATGCCGTGCTCCTTCGTGGTGGTCAGGTCAGGGCGAGCAGGCCGACGGCGACGGCGGCGGTGCCGAGTCCGGCGAGCTGGCCGCGGTGGATGCGCTCGGCGAGCACGCCGCGGGCGAGGAGGACCGTGCCCGCCGGGTACAGGGCGGTGATCACGGCGACGACGGTGAGGTCCCCGCTGCGGGCGGCGAACAGGAACAGCAGGTTGGCGACGGAGTCCAGGACGCCGGCCGCCGCCGACATCGCGTGGGCGGGCCGCTCCGGGCCCAGCCGGCGGCGCATGAGCCCCGCCGCGGCCAGGGTGACGGCCGAGGAGACCGCCCGGCCCACGATCAGGGGCTCTGCCGGGGCCGCCGGAGCGCACGGCCTCCCTCGTGTCATGTCCCGGCTAGATCAGGACGACCAGCCGTTTACCTCTCCTTTGTCAACACATGGTGATCTGACGGACGTTGAACGCCGCATCCGCACGTCGGACGCCTCAAGGAGACGTATCCATGCCCAGACCCACCCGCCGTCACCTCACGGTCGCCACCGCCCTCGTCGCCGCGACCACGGCCGCCGTGGCCGTCACGTCCGCCGCCGGTGCGTTCGACAACGCACAGCAGGCCAAGGCCGCGATCAAGGACGGCAAGGCGAAGAACGTCATCCTGCTCATCGGTGACGGCATGGGCGACTCGGAGATCACCCTCGCCCGCGACTACACGGTCGGCGCCAACGGCCGCCTGAACATGGACAAGTTCCCGCTCACCGGCGCCTACACCACCTACGCGGTGCACGCCGACGGCACCCCGGACTACGTCACCGACTCCGCCGCCAGCGGCACCGGCTGGGCCACCGGCGTGAAGACGGTCAACGGCCGCATCTCCAAGACGCCCGGCACCGACAAGGCCGTCCCGACCCTGCTGGAGCTGGCCCAGAAGAAGGGCTACGCCACCGGCAGCGTCACCACCGCCGAACTCACCGACGCCACCCCGGCCGTGCTCGCCTCCCACGCCACCGACCGCTCCTGCCAGGGCCCGGCCGACATGGCCAAATGCCCCACCGACACGATCGCGGCCGGCGGCCCCGGCTCCATCGCCGAGCAGTCCGTCAAGCACAAGGTCGACGTCCTCATCGGCGGCGGCAAGCAGCGCTTCGACCAGAAGGTCACCGACGGCAAGTACAAGGGCCTCACGGTCACCGAGCAGGCGAAGAAGCTCGGCTACCAGGTCGTCACCGACAAGGCGGGCCTGAAGGGCGTGAAGAACGGCAAGCCGGTGCTCGGCCTGCTCGCCTCCGGCAACGTCCCGGTGGAGTGGACCGGCAAGGCCGCGGCCGTCGGCGGCACGGACCCGCAGCGGTGCGTGACCTCCAACCCGAACCGCCCCTCGACGACCCCGAGCCTCGCGGACTCCGCCACCAAGGCGATCCAGCTGCTGGAGGCCAAGCAGCAGCGGACCCACTCCAAGCAGGGCTTCTTCCTGCAGATCGAGGGTGCCTCGATCGACAAGCAGGACCACGCCGCCGACCCCTGCGGCCAGATCGGCGAGACCGCGGCCTTCGACCGCGCGGTGAAGGTCGCCCGCGCCTACGCGGCCAAGCACCCCGACACCCTGGTCGTCACCACCGCCGACCACGCCCACACCAGCCAGATCGTCCCGCTGGAGGCCACCCCGCCCGGCCTGTCCTCCACGCTCGTCACCGACGAGGGTCAGCAGCTGAAGGTCAACTACTCGACCAACACCCCGGGTCAGTCCCAGGAGCACACCGGAACCCAGGTCCGCATCGCCGCCCAGGGCCCGCAGGCGTACCGCGTCCTCGGTGTCACCAACCAGACCGACCTCTTCGCCACGATCCGCGAGGCGCTGCGCCTGCGCTGATCCCGCGAGCGGGCGGCGGGACGGCCGCCACCGTTCCCCACCCGCTCCCCTCGCACATCGCACGTCGCACGTCGCACATCGCGAAAGAGCGTGTCGCCCGGCGGCGGCACGCTCTTTCGCGCGCCCGTCCCGCCGGCGCTCTCACGGCCTGCCGCCCCTACCGCGGCCGGCCGCCCCGACCAGGGCGCAGACGACCGCGGTCGCGGCGAGACTGCCCAGCATGACCAGTCCCACGCCGATCACGTAGAGGCCGCTGGAGTCGTCCGACCAGTCGTAGTACGCGGCGCCGGTCAGTCCGGCCGTGGTGCCGAGCACGGCGCCCGCGGCGCCGTGCCGGGAAGCCGCCCAGTACACGGCCGGCAGCAGGGTCAGCAGCAGCCCGATCACCTGCCACGCCGCGTACGGGCCGCTCTCCGTGCCGTCGGGCCGTACATCGCGGTGCTGGTCCCAGCCCAGCCAGGCCGCCCACATCGCGAGCGCGGCGACGGCCGGCACGAGGAACGACAGCAGGGGGAACAGGGGGTTGCGGAGTCCTTGGGTCATGGCACCAGGCTCCCGGCGGAAGCGGTCGGCGGGCAGAGTGCGCGTACTCAGCTCGACCCGAGTACCCGCACTACGCCGGCGGTGGGGCCGTCGGGGACACCGGGCGTTCGAAGAAGGTGTCCAGGACCACGGTCGCCCGGGTCGCGCCGACACCGTCGATGGCGTAGACGCGGCGCAGGACGTCCTGGAGGTGGCCGGTGCTGGCCGCCCGCACCTTGAGCAGCACGGCCGCGCTGCCCGCGACGACGTGCGCCTCCAGGATCTCGGGGAGCGCGGCGAAGCTCTCACCGGAGTCACCCAGCCAGGCCGTCGAGTCGACCGTGACGTAGGCCAGGACCCCGGCCCCGACCGCCGCCGGGTCCACCTCGGCCGCCGTACGCCGGATCGCTCCGCGCTCCCGCAGTTTGCGCACCCGGTCGTGGGCGGCGCCGGCGGAGAGGCCGACGGCCTGTCCCAGGGCCGCGTAGGACTGGGTGGCGTCCTGCTGGAGGCGGGCCAGCAGAGCGCGGTCGATGTGATCCATCGCACCCCATTCGGCAGAATCCTGCGATAACCGTACCCAGTCTAGGGATCTAGGCTTTCACCTGTAGGTGATTCGATTCGCCTGCGCGGTTTGTGGAGTCGCTGAGTCATGGTGGAGTCATGAGCGAAGTCCCGTTGAACTTCTGGTCGATCTATCAGCACGGCTTCGCGCGCGTCGCCGCGTGCACGGGCCACACCGTCATCGCCGACCCGCACGCCAACGCCGAGGCGGTCCTGCGCCAGGCGCGCGAGTGCGCGCAGGACGGCGTCGCGGTCGCCGTCTTCCCCGAGCTGGGGCTGTGCGGCTACTCCATCGAGGACCTGCTGCTCCAGGACGCGCTGCTGGACGAGGTCGAGCAGGCGGTCCAAGCCGTGGTCGAGGGGTCGGCGGAGCTGCTGCCGGTCCTGGTCGTCGGCGCCCCGCTGCGTCACCGCAACCGGATCTACAACTGCGCGCTCGTCGTGCACCGCGGCCGGGTCCTCGGCGTCGTACCGAAGTCCTACCCGCCCAACTATCGCGAGTTCTACGAGCGTCGGCAGATCGCCGGGGGCGACGACGAGCGCGGCGGGACGATCCGGATCGCCGGCGAGGCCGTCCCGTTCGGCGTGGACCTGCTCTTCGAGGCCGCGGACGTCCCCGGTCTGGTGCTGCACGCCGAGGTCTGCGAGGACATGTGGGTCCCGGTGCCGCCGAGCGCCGAGGCCGCCCTGGCGGGGGCGACCGTCCTCGCCAACCTCTCCGGCAGCCCGATCACCGTCGGCCGGGCCGAGGACCGCAAGCTGCTGTGCCGTTCGGCGTCCTCGCGCTGCCTGGCCGCCTACGTGTACGCGGCGGCCGGGCTGGGCGAGTCGACCACCGACCTGTCGTGGGACGGGCAGACCCTGATCTACGAGAACGGGATGCTGCTGGCCGAGTCGGACCGCTTCGCGGTCGGCGACCAGTACGCGGTGGCCGACGTGGACCTCGACCTGCTGCGGCAGGAGCGGATGCGGATGGGCACCTTCGACGACAACCGCCGTACCCACGGCGCGCGGACCGGGGACTTCCGCCGGGTGTCGTTCGAACTCGCCCCGCCCTCCACCGATCTGGGCCTGCGCCGCCGCGTCGAGCGGTTCCCGTTCGTGCCCGCCGACCCCGACCGGCTCGCCCTGGACTGCTACGAGGCGTACAACATCCAGGTCGCCGGGCTCCAGCAGCGGCTGGCCGCGATCGGCGGCCCGAAGGTGGTCATCGGGGTGTCCGGCGGCCTCGACTCCACGCACGCGCTGATCGTCGCCGCCCGGGCGATGGACCGCGCGGGCCGCCCCCGCAGCGACATCCTCGCCTTCACCCTGCCCGGCTTCGCCACCAGCGACCACACCAAGGACAACGCGCACCGGCTGATGCGGGCGCTCGGTGTCACCGCGGCCGAACTGGACATCACGCCGACCGCACGGCTGATGCTGGAGGAGATGGGCCACCCGTTCGCCTCCGGCGAGCCGGTGTACGACGTCACGTTCGAGAACGTGCAGGCCGGCCTGCGCACCGACTACCTGTTCCGGCTGGCCAACCAGCGCGGCGGCATCGTGCTCGGCACCGGCGACCTGTCGGAGCTGGCGCTCGGCTGGTCGACGTACGGCGTCGGCGACCAGATGAGCCACTACAACGTCAACTCCGGTGTGCCGAAGACGCTCATCCAGCACCTGATCCGCTGGGTCATCAGCAGCGGCCAGTTCGACGAGGAGACCGGCGCGGTCCTCGCCGCGATCCTGGACACGGAGATCAGCCCCGAGCTGGTGCCCGGCGAGGAGATGCAGTCCACCGAGTCGAAGATCGGCCCCTACGCGCTGCACGACTTCACCCTCTTCCAGGTGCTCCGCTACGGCTTCCGGCCCTCGAAGATCGCCTTCCTGGCCTGGCACGCCTGGCACGACCCGGCGAGCGGCGCCTGGCCGCCCGGCTTCCCCGAGGCCAAGCGCGTCGCGTACGACCTGGCGGACATCCGGCACTGGCTGGAGGTCTTCTGCCGCCGCTTCTTCGCGTTCGCCCAGTTCAAGCGCTCGGCCATGCCGAACGGGCCGAAGGTCTCGGCGGGCGGTTCCCTCTCGCCGCGCGGCGACTGGCGGGCCCCGTCCGACGGCAACGCCCGGGCCTGGCTGCGCGAACTCGAACGCTTCGACTTCGAGAGCGCGGCAGCGGGACGCTAGCCGGGTGGCCGGGCCCGCGCACTCCGGGCGGGCCCGGCCACCCGAAGCGCGGCCGTCGCGGGCTCAGTTGTTCCAGGTCTCGTCGTACGGGTCGGGCGGCACCGGGACCGGTTTCGCCGACGTGACCTTCAGATACGGGACGGGACCGTTGTTGACGGGGTCCCGGGCCAGCCGGGGGGTGTAGGTGCCCGTGACCTCCAGCCAGGCGTCCGGGCGGAGCACCGGTGGCAGGGCGCCGGTCAGGGCGATCTTCACCGGCTGGGCGTCCGCCGCACAGCAGTTCAGGGCCATGCGGACCAGATAGGGCGCGCCCGAGTGGTCCAGGGCGAGGAAGCCGGTGACCCGGACCGGACGGCCGTGCAGGGAACGGCCGTGGTCGTAGGCCGCCCGGGAGGCGTAGTCGACCACGGAGAGCGGGGCCGGGTCGGCGGCGGGCAGCCGGCCGTAGGCGTACGGCTTCTGCAGCGCCGTACCGGAGCGCAGGGCGCTGTAGGAGCCGAGGGCCGGCGGGGCGACCAGGATCAGCGCGAGCAGGGGCAGCAACAGCAGCCAGGAGACACGCGGTTCGGGGTGGGCGTGCGCGGCGGACGGCCGCGCACCGGCCGGCCTGCCGCGTCTGCGCTCGTACAGGGCCGTCGCCAGCGCCGCCGCGATCAGGACGGCGCCCGAGGCCAGCAGCATCGGGCGCAGACCGGCCTTCACGTAGCGCAGGTACAGGTCGGTGGTGCCGGCGTGCAGCAGCGCGGCGCCGAGCAGGAACAGTACGGCCGCCTGGGACTGACGGTTCACAGCAGCACCGCCCCGGTCACCACGGCACCCACGACGGCCAGCGCGAACGTGGCGGGGGCGAAGCGCAGCGCGAAACCCCGGCCGAAGGTGCCGGCCTGCATCGCGAACAGCTTCAGGTCGATCATCGGGCCCACCACCAGGAACACCAGCTTGGCCGTCGGGGAGAACTGGGTGAGGGAGGCGGCGACGAACGCGTCCGCCTCCGAGCAGATGGAGAGCAGTACGGCCAGGACGGCCAGGGCCAGTACGGAGACCAGTGGATCGCCGGCCGCCGTCCGCAGCCAGGTCGCCGGGACCACCGCCTTCAGCGTGGCGGCGGCCATCGCGCCCAGCACCAGGAATCCGCCGGCGTGCATGATGTCGTGCCGGACCGAGTTCCAGAACGTCTCCCCCCTGGTCGCGCCCTCGTGCGCGCCGTGGGCCGGCGTACGCAGCCAGTCCGTGCGGCCCAGCCGTTGCCACAACCAGCCCATCGCGCACGCCACCAGCAGGCTCGCCAGGAACCGTGCGAGCACCATCTCCGGGTTCCGGGGGAAGGCGACGGCCGTGGCGGTCAGCACGATCGGGTTGATCGCGGGCGCCGAGAGCAGGAAGGCGAGGGCGGCGGCGGGGGTCACGCCCCGGCGCACCAGGGCGCCCGCCACCGGCACGGACGCGCACTCGCAGCCCGGCAGCACCGCCCCGGCGACCCCGGCCACCGGGACCGCCAGGGCGGGCCGGCGCGGGAGGGCACGCGCGAAGAAGGACGGGGGGACGAACACCGCGATCGCCGCCGAGAGCAGGACGCCGAGGACCAGGAAGGGCAGCGCCTGGACGGTGACCGCCACGAACACCGTCATCCAGCTCTGCATCAGCGGAGTGCCGAGGAAGCCGCGGATCGGGGACTGCGCGAGCACCGCGAGGACCAGCGTCAGGGTCAGCACCAACGGCGAGTTGAGCCGCCGCCCCTCGGCCGGCCGGTCGCCGGAAGGGTGCGCCGGGTGCCGTGTGTCGGCGCCGGGCGGGGCGTCTTCGGTGATGGCCATGGGCAAAAACCTCCGGCTGGTGCTCTCCCTCCCCCTCGGTACGCGGGCTCCGCCACGGGTGTTCAGACCGTTGCTGGAACCACGCTTCTCCTTGGGGCACTCTTTTCCGTTGTGGCGAGCGTTCCGTATCAAGGGGGGCCGGGGGCCCCGCCGGCGCACATGGTGGTGTGCGGCGACGACGGGCTCGCGCACCGGCTGGCGGCCGAGTTGCGCGGAGTCTACGGCGAGCAGGTCACCCTCGTGGTCCCACCGAACGAGCGGACGGTCAGACCCCCCGTCGTCGGCCGGGCCCGGGCCGCTTCCGCGACGCTGCTCGACCGGATGGTCAGCGCGGCGGTCGGCTCCGTCGGCCGCGGCGGCATCGGGAACACCGCGGCCGCGGGCGGCCCTTCGGGCGGGCGCCCGGACGGCGACCGGGTCCTGGAGGCGTTCGAGGCCGACGAGGCGGTGCTCGCCGAGGCCGGAGTGGAACGCGCGGCCGCCCTGGCCCTCGTGTACGACGACGACGAGACCAACATCCGGGCGGCGCTGACCGCCCGCCGGCTCAATCCCCGGCTCCGGCTGGTCCTGCGGCTGTACAACCGGCGGCTCGGCCAGCACATCGAGGAACTCCTCGACCAGGCCGCCACGTTGGCCTGCGACGGCGACCCGGAGGCGAGCGCGGACGCCGCCACGACCGTGCTGTCCGACGCCGACACCGCCGCGCCCGCGCTGGCCGCCACCGCCCTCGTCGGCACCAGCAAGGTCGTGCAGACCGAGGGGCTGCTGCTGCGGGCCGTGGAACGGCCGCCGCCCGACGGCGCGACGGTCGCCGGTGCCGGGCTGTGCACCCTCGCGCTGCTCTCCACGCCCGGCACGGACCCGGCCGCGGACGGCTCCGCGGGCAGCGGCCCCCGGGGGAACGGCGAACAGGAGCCGAGGCTGCTGCCCGACGACGAGGAGGTACGGCGGGCCGCCGGGCGGGCCGCCGTGGTGCTGGAGCAACTGTCCTCCGCGGGTGGACAGGAGGCGGCCGCACCCGGCCGCGGTGCGGGCGGCGTACTCCCGCTCGCCTCGTTGTTCTCCCGCCGGCTGCGCTGGTCACTGGCCGGGATGGTGGCGTGCGTGGTGGCGCTCGCCGTCGGCCTCTCCCTGGTGACGGGGATCCACCCGCTGCGGGCGTTCTACCTGACGCTGCTCGACATGTTCGCGATCGACGACCCGGCCATCGGGCAGTCCCTCGGTCGGCAGATCCTCCAACTCCTCTCCGGACTGGTCGGTTTGCTGATGCTGCCGGTGCTGCTGGCGGCCGTCCTGGAGGCGCTGGGCACCTTCCGCACCGCCTCCGCGCTGCGTCGCCCTCCCCGCGGCCTGGGCGGGCACGTGGTGCTGCTCGGGCTGGGGAAGATCGGCACCCGGGTGCTGACCCGGCTGCGCGAACTCGGCGTCCCCGTGGTCTGCGTGGAGGCCGACCCAGACGCGCGCGGCCTCGCCACCGCCCGCCGGCTGCGGGTGCCGGTGGTCCTCGGGGACGTCACCCAGGAGGGGGTCCTGGAGGCCGCGAAGATCCACCGGGCGCACGCCCTGCTCGCGGTGACCAGCGCCGACACCACCAACCTGGAGGCCGTCCTCGCCGCCCGGACCGTCCGGCCCGACCTGCGGGTGGTGCTGCGGCTGTACGACGACGACTTCGCCACCGCCGTGTACCGGACCCTGCGCGCCGCCTATCCGCAGGCGCTGACCCGGAGCCGGAGCGTCACCCATCTCGCCGCGCCCGCGTTCGCCGGTGCGATGCTCGGGCGGCAGGTGCTGGGGGCGATCCCCGTCGAGCGGCGGGTGCTGCTGTTCGCCGCCGTCGACGTGGACGGGCACCCACGGCTGGAGGGGCGTACCGTGCGGGACGCCTTCCACGCCGGGTCCTGGCGGGTGCTCGCCCTGTCGGGCCGCACCGACACGGCGCCCGATCACGTGCTGGTGAAGGGCGACCGGGTGGTCGTCGCCGCCACGCGCCGCGGGCTGGCGGAACTGCGGTGACCGTCCGGGGGGCGCCCCCGGACCACCGGCCCCCGCCCGCCCCGCAGCCCCGCGGCCGACGGCCGGAAAGGCGCTCTACGCCGGCAGGTGTCTCGCCGCGTACTCCATCTCCAGTCTCACCTGCTTGATCCGTTCCTCCACCACCAGCGAGCCGTGCCCCGCGTCGTAGCGGTACACCTCGTGCGGGGCGCCGCGCGACTCCAGGCGCTTGACGTAGTTGTCGATCTGGCGGATCGGGCAGCGGGGGTCGTTGACCCCGGCCGAGATGTAGACCGGAGCCTTGACCTGGTCGACGTAGGTCAGCGGGGACGAGGCCGCGAACCGCCCGGGGACCTCCTCCGGAGTACCGCCCAGCAGGGTGCGGTCCATGGCCTTCAGGGACTCCATCTCGTCGTGGTACGCCGTGACGTAGTCCGCGACCGGAACGACCGCGATGCCCACCGACCACGCCTCCGGCTGGGTGCCGAGGCCGAGCAGGGTGAGGTAGCCGCCCCAGGAGGCGCCGGTGAGGACGAGGCGCTCGGGATCGGCGAGTCCGGAGGAGACCGCCCACTCGCGCACCGCGGCCACGTCCTCCAGCTCGATCAGGCCCACCCGGTGCTTGAGGGCGTCCGTCCAGGCGCGGCCGTAGCCCGTGGAACCGCGGTAGTTGATGCGGACCACCGCGTAGCCCTGGTCGACCCAGGCGGCCGGGCCCGCGGCGAAGGAGTCGCTGTCGTGCCAGGTGGGGCCGCCGTGCAGGTCGAACACCGTGGGCAGCGGGCCGGTGGCACCGGCCGGCTTCTGCACCAGGGCGTGGATACGGCCGCCCGGACCCTCCACCCACGCGTCCTCCACCGGCACCGACGGCGGGCAGGTCATGCCGGGCGGGTCCAGCACGACACGGCCGGTCGTCGAGCGCACCGCCGGCGGCTCGGCTGCCGACGACCACAGGTACTCCACGCTGCCGTCGGGGCGGGCCGTCGCACCGGAGACCGTGCCGGGCGGGGTGGGGACACGGGTGAGCTCTCCGGCCGCGAGGTCGTACCGGAACAGCTCGCTGCGCGCCTCGAAGCTGTGCGCGATGAGAAGGGCGGAGCCGTCCGGGAACCATTCGGCGCTCACGTCACCGGGCAGGTCCAGAGCGAGGTCCGTCTCCAGACCGGTCGCCACGTCCCACACCAGCGGCTCCCAGCGGCCCCGGCGCTGATGGCCGATGAGCAGCCGGGTGTCGCCGTCCACGGGGGCGAAGCCCAGCACCTCCAGGCCCAGCTCCTCGGTGCCGCCCTCGGTGTCGTCGAGCTCGGCGACCGCCGAGCCGTCCGGGCGCAGTACGCGCAGCGCCGCGTGCATGGCGTCGCCGTGCTCGGTGTGCTCGATGGCGATCAGGGAGCCGTCGTGGGAGAGGTCGCCGACGCCCGCGGACTCCCGGTGCCGGTAGATCTCGACCGTGTCCTCGCCCTCCCGGGCGAGGTGGACGGTCGTCCCCTCCTCGTCCGTGGAGCGGCCGACGACCGCCGTGCGGCCGTCGCGGGCCAGGGCCAGACCGGCCGGGTAGGAGGCGTCGAGGCCGGGGACGCCGGGCTCGTCCGGGCCGCCGGCGAAGGGCTGGCGGCGCCAGACACCGAACTCGTCGCCGTCCTTGTCGTCGAACCACCAGATCCAGGCGCCGTCCGGGGAGAGCACGCCGTCCGTCGTGCCGTTCGGCCGGTCCGTCGCCTGCCGTTGCTCGCCCGTGGCGCGGTCCCAGGCGTACAGCTCGTACGTCCCCGTCGCGTTCGACACGAACAGGGAGCGGTCGGGCGCGTCCTCCGCCCAGTCGGGCAGCGAGACCCGCGGCGCGCGGAAGCGCCTCTCCCAGTCCGGCATGCCCGGTGCGTCCGGCGTCCTGCTCTCACTCATGGCCCCAGTCATGCGCCCATAGTGCCTGGTTGCGCCGACAATTGGGTGGTGGGTGTGCGCAGCCTGTGGATAACTTTCCGACCATGAGCGCACAGACCGCCTCCGCGTCCCTCCCCGAGGGCTGGCGCGAGGACAACCGGGCCATGTGGGACGAGCGGGTGCCCGTCCACGTCGCCGGGAAGTACTACGACCTCGCCGGCTTCCGGGCCCGCCCGGACGTGCTGCGGGACTTCGAGACCGCCGAGGTCGGGGACGTCACCGGAAAGACCCTCCTGCACCTGCAGTGCCACATCGGCACCGACACCCTCTCCTGGGCGCACCGCGGCGCCGCCCGCGTCGTCGGCCTCGACTTCTCCGTCCCGGCCGTCGAGGCGGCCCGCGCCCTCGCCGCCGGCCTCGGCCACGGCCCGGAGCGCGCCGCCTTCGTCACCGGCGACGTGTACGAGGCCGCCGCCGCGGTCCCCGAGCCGTCGTACGACATCGTCTACACGGGGCTCGGCGCGCTGTGCTGGCTGCCCGACCTGAGGCGCTGGGCCGAGACCGCGGCCGCGCTCGTGGCACCCGGCGGCTTCCTCTACCTCGCCGAGTTCCACCCGGTCACCGAGATGCTGGACGACACGACCGGCACCCGGATCGTGCGCGACTACTTCTCCCGGGACGCCCAGGTGTACGACCTGCCCGGCACCTACGCCGACCCGGACGCCGTCACCGTCCACAACCGCAGCGTCGAGTGGCAGCACACCCTCGGCGACGTCGTCTCCGCGCTCGCCGCGACCGGCCTGCGCATCGAGTTCCTCCACGAGCACGACGTCTCGCTCTTCCCGCGCTTCGAGAACTTCGAGATCCGCGACGGCTACCACCGCTTCCCGGCGGACCACCCGCGCGTCCCGCTCATCTATTCGCTGAAGGCCACCAAGGGCTGACCCGCGGGCGGGGCACCGGCGCGGGCGCCGTACCGTGGAGGGCGTGTACCGGTTTCTGCTGACACCCCGCTGGTGGGGCATCAACGTCTTCGTGCTGCTCGCCATCCCGTTCTGCGTGTTCATGGGGTCCTGGCAGCTGAGCCGGTTCGAGGGGCGGGTGCAGGACCACCGCACGGCGACCGAGCAGGCCACCGCCGGCCGGCACACGGCCGCACGGCCGCTGACGCGGCTGCTGCCCGTCGACCAGAGCACCTCGGGGCAGCGGGTCACCGCGAGCGGCCGGTACGGCAAGCAGCTCCTCGTGCCCGGACGGGAGCTGGACGGCAAGCGCGGCTTCTACGTCCTCACCCTGCTGCGCACCGACTCGGGCAAGGCGCTGCCGGTGGTGCGGGGCTGGCTGCCCGGCACGGCGGACGCGGCGAAGGCCCCCGCCCCGCCCACGGGCGAGGTCACGGTCACCGGGTCGCTGCAGGCCTCCGAGACCCCGGGGGACAACGGGGTCAGCGCCGAGGGCGGGCTGCCCGCCGGGCAGACGGCGGCGATCAGCTCCGCGTCACTGGTGAACCTGGTGCCCTACCGGCTGTACGACGCCTGGGTCACGCTGGAGCGGGGCGACTCGGGGATGAAGGCCGTGCCCGCGAGCGCGCCCGCCGGGACCGGGCTGGACCTGAAGGCGTTCCAGAACCTCGGTTACACCGGGGAGTGGTTCGTCTTCGCCGGCTTCGTGGTGTTCATGTGGTTCCGGCTGCTGCGGCGGGAGATCGAGTTCCAGCGGGACGCCGCGCTGGGCCTGGTACCGGAGGAGCCGGAGCGGGCGGCCGTCGTCGGCGGCTGAGCGGTGCCCGCCCGCGGCCGGGGATCCACCGCCGTCCCGGCGGAGCCCTACGCCCCTGCCAGCACCCCCGTGTAGATCACCGTGCCGGCACACGCGTTGGGGATGACCGTGGAGGCCGCGGGGGAGCCGCCCTGGGCCGTGTGCGTGAGCAGGATGCTGCCGTCGGCCGTGCCGCCGTCCTCGGTGAACAGCTGGGTGGTCGTACCGGACGACGTGCTGCCGGTGTCCGTGCCGCCGGAGGCGCTCGTCTCGCCGGTGGGCGTCGGGTCGGGCGAGGGGCCGCCGCTGTCCGAGCCGCCGGTGCTGCCGCCGGTGGTGGGGCAGGTCTCCGACGGCACGAAGGCGAACTTCTCCTCGTACGCCGAACCCGGCTGGAGCACCAGTGCCGGGACCTCCAGCGAGGGGTCGGGCAGGCTGGTCGCCGCGTCCCCGGCCACATGCCGGGCCGCGCTGATCTTGGCCGGGTCCGCGGCGTTCTGGGCCGACGGGGTGATGCTGCCCGCGCCGCCGACGGTGCAGGCCGTGGCGGAGACGTTGGTGACCCGGAAGGTGCCGTAGACGATGCCCGCGGAGTCCGGCGCGTCGGCCGTCCCGGTGGCGGAGCCCAGCTGGGACGCCGTGCACAGCGGCGTGCCCGTGGCGAGGGTCGCGGAGGGGTTGACGTCGCCGGTGGAACCGCCGGGAGCGCCGCCCTTGTCGTCCTTCCTGCCGGGCTTGCCGCTCGCCTCGGGCTTGACGCTGGCGCTGCCCTCGTCGTGCTTCCCGGGCGTGTGACCGCCCTTGGTCCTGCCCTGCCCGGTGCCGCCCTGGGCCTGGGAGCTCTGCCCGGCCATGGCCGTGTTGGGGTCGGAGCCACCGGAGTGGGAGACGTGCACGAGCGCGGGGATCGCGGTGCCGAAGAACAGGGCGGCCGCGGCCATGCCGACGGCGGCCTGCCGCTTGCGGGCACGCCGCGCCGGCACCGCCCGGCGCAGATGCTCCAGGGTGCCGTTGCCCGGCTCGATGTCACCGACCGCGGAGTGCAGCATCCGGCGCAGGGCCAACTCGTCCTGATCGAGCCCGTCGAGATCCGGGTCGAGCCCGTCGAGGTCCGGTCCGGGCCCCTCGGGGCCCTTCGCGTCGGGGCCGTGGTTCACAGTTCCGTTCCCAGCGTGCGATTGCTTGTGCCCGTACCCATGCTGTTCCGCCGGCTCGTGCCGGGCGCGGGGCTCATGACGTTCGTGCGGGTGATGGGCCTCGGCATCGCCCCGTGGGCGCCCCCGCTCATGCCGGTGTCTCCATGGCCACCCGCAGCGCGGCGATGCCCCGCGACCCGTACGCCTTCACCGACCCCAGCGAGATGCCGAGGCTCTCGGCGACCTGGGCCTCGGTCATGTCCGCGAAGTAGCGCAGCACGAGGACCTCGCGCTGGCGGCGCTGGAGCCCCTTCATCGCCTTGATGAGGTCCCGCCGCTCCAGCTGGTCGTAGGCCCCCTCCTCGGCGCTCGCCATGTCGGGCATCGGCTTGGAGAGGAGCTTGAGGCCGAGTATGCGGCGGCGCAGCGTCGACCGGGAGAGGTTGACGACCGTCTGCCGCAGGTAGGCGAGGGTCTTCTCGGGGTCACGGACGCGCTTGCGCGCCGAGTGCACCCGGATGAAGGCCTCCTGGACGACGTCCTCGCAGGAGGCGGTGTCGTCGAGGAGGAGCGCGGCGAGGCCCAGCAGCGAGCGGTAGTGGGCCCGGTACGTCTCCGTGAGATGGTCGACGGTCGTGCCGGCGGCCTCGGCCGCCTCGGTCGCCGGGGAGTCCTCGACGCCGTCACGCTGACTGGGTATGCGGGCGGGCCGCGCTGCGGGCATGGGCGCGATCACCGGCATGCCGCCGGGCGTACGGGGCCGGAGCGCCGCACGGGGCGGCCGCAGTGCCGTGCCGCGGGCCGCTGGAAGTTCGAGTACCTCTGCCACGCCAGTTGGACACGTTTCCCCCCGCAAGGGTTGTACGTGCCGGACGTCACATGTGCGACAACCGGCGATGCCTCAAGTGCCGTCATGCGTCCCGCTCTCCCGCTGTGTCCATGTTGAACGGGCGTCCCCACGCCCCGATCGCAGCGTCCCCACGCCTGGATCGTCACCGTCCTCAGGTCCCGCAAGGGTGACCGGAAAGACGCTCCCCGCCCTGCACGCGGTTGCGTGGGGCGGGGAGGAAATCCTCTGTCGTCGCACGGCCCGGTTCAAGTGGTCCGGACCATACTCCTCAACACACCTCTTACGGAGATCCTATAAATGGACCCGCTCCCAGCCGACTTCTTTACGGCCCCGGGCGCGTTCTGCGGGCACCACGGCGTTCTCAGGAGAGCTCCGACGCCACCAGCTCCGCGATCTGCGCGGTGTTCAGGGCGGCGCCCTTGCGCAGGTTGTCGCCGCACACGAAGAGTTCGAGCGCGGTCGGGTCGTCGAGCGCCCGCCGCACCCGTCCCACCCAGGTGGGGTCGGTGCCCACCACGTCGGCGGGCGTGGGGAACTCGCCGGCGGCGGGGTCGTCGCACAGCACCACCCCGGGCGCCGTGGCGATGATCTCGCGGGCGCCGTCGACCGTGACCTCGCCCTGGAAGCGGGCGTGCACGGTCAGGGAGTGCGTGGTGATCACCGGCACCCGTACACAGGTCACCGCGACCGGCAGCTTCGGCAGCCCGAGGATCTTGCGGGTCTCGTCCCGCACCTTCATCTCCTCCGACGACCAGCCGTCCTCCCTCAGCGACCCGGCCCACGGGACGACGTTCAGCACGACCGGCTCCGGGAACGGCCCGGTGTCGTCCCCGACGGCCCGCCGCACGTCCCCGGGCTTGGTGCCCAGCTCGGTGCCGGCCACCAGGGACAGCTGGGACCTGAGCGTCTCCACGCCGGCCCGCCCGGCCCCGCTCACCGCCTGGTACGACGACACCACCAGCTCGCGCAGCCCGAACTCGGCGTGCAGCGCGCCCAGGGCGACGATCATCGTCAGGGTCGTGCAGTTGGGGTTCGCGACGATCCCGCGGGGGCGGGTCCGCACCGCGTGCGGGTTGACCTCGGGCACCACCAGGGGCACGTCGGGGTCCATCCGGAACGCGGCCGAGTTGTCGACCACGACCGCACCGCGCGCGGCGGCGACCGGCGCCCACTCGGCGGCGACCTCGTCGGGGACGTCGAACAGGGCGATGTCGACCCCGGCGAAGGCGTCCTCCGTGAGGGCCACCACCTCGACCTCCTCGCCGCGCACGGCCAGCTTGCGGCCGGCCGAGCGCGGGGAGGCGATCAGACGGATCTCGCCCCAGATGTCCGCCCGCTGGGACAGGATCTGGAGCATGACCGCGCCGACCGCCCCGGTCGCTCCCACGACCGCGAGCGTCGGCTTCCCGGTCGGCGCCATCAGCGGCCCGTGCCTCCGTAGACGACGGCCTCGTCGGTGTCGGAGTCGAGACCGAAGGCGCTGTGCACGGCGCGCACGGCCTCCGGCACGTCGTCGGCACGCGTGACGACCGAGATGCGGATCTCGGAGGTGGAGATCAGCTCGATGTTGACCCCGGCGTCGCTGAGCGCCTCGAAGAACGCGGCCGTGACGCCCGGGTTGGTCTTCATACCGGCGCCGACCAGCGAGATCTTGCCGATCTGGTCGTCGTAGCGCAGCGAGTCGAAGCCGATGCCGGACCGGTTCTTCTCCAGCGCGTCGATGGCCTTGCGGCCCTCGGTCTTGGGCAGCGTGAAGGAGATGTCCGTCAGACCGGTGGACGCGGCCGACACGTTCTGCACGACCATGTCGATGTTGATCTCGGCATCGGCGATGGTGCGGAAGATCGCGGCCGCCTCACCCGGCTTGTCCGGCACGCCGACGACCGTGATCTTGGCCTCGGAGGTGTCGTGCGCGACACCGGAGATGATGGCCTGCTCCACCTTCTGGTCCCCAATCGGCTCACTGCTGACCCACGTGCCCTGAAGTCCGCTGAAGCTGGACCGGACGTGGATCGGGATGTTGTAGCGGCGGGCGTACTCCACACAGCGGTGGAGCAGCACCTTGGAGCCGGAGGCCGCGAGCTCCAGCATGTCCTCGAAGGAGATCCAGTCGATCTTCTTCGCCTTCTTCACCACACGCGGGTCGGCGGTGAACACGCCGTCGACGTCGGTGTAGATCTCGCAGACCTCGGCGTCGAGGGCGGCGGCGAGCGCCACGG
The DNA here is from genome assembly GCF_900105245.1 of Streptomyces sp. 1222.5. Classification (NCBI taxonomy): domain Bacteria; kingdom Bacillati; phylum Actinomycetota; class Actinomycetes; order Kitasatosporales; family Streptomycetaceae; genus Streptomyces; species Streptomyces sp. 1222.5. The sequence continues at coordinate 4,250,980 of NZ_FNSZ01000001.1, forward strand.
CCGTGGTGTCGGAACCACCGCGCCCCAGCGTGGTGATGTCCTTCTTGTCCTGGCTGACGCCCTGGAACCCGGCGACGATCGCGATGTTGCCCCGGTCCAGGGACTCGCGGATCCGGCCCGGCGTGACGTCGATGATCCGGGCCTTGTTGTGGACCGAGTCGGTGATGACGCCGGCCTGGCTGCCGGTGAAGGACTGGGCCTCGTGGCCCAGGTTTTTGATCGCCATGGCCAGCAGGGCCATGGAGATACGCTCTCCGGCGGTCAGCAGCATGTCGAATTCACGCCCGGCAGGCATCGGAGAAACCTGCTCGGCGAGATCGATCAACTCGTCCGTCGTGTCGCCCATCGCGGAAACGACGACGACAACCTGGTTGCCGTTCTTCTTCGCTTCCACGATCCGCTTGGCGACGCGCTTGATGCCCTCGGCATCGGCTACGGAGGAGCCTCCGTACTTCTGCACGACAAGGCCCACGTGCGCTCCTCGCTCGGTTCGTTTGTGTCGGCTCAGTCTATCGAGCGTCCGAATTCCACCACCCTGCTCCCGCATGGTGAGACATCGGTGAAGCGCCGCGTTGTGCGACGCCCGCTCGATTGCGGAACCTGCCCAGCCCGGGCCGCTCCACGCGGAACGTGCCCCGGCTCACAGTGACCGGTGCGGGCGCTACTTCCCGGGCCGGATCCCCAGGGGGGCGCCGATCTCCTCCGCCATGACCCGGCCCGCCTCGAACTCCAGGGTCTCGTCGCCGAGGCTCGCCTGGTCGGTGTCGAGGCCGTCGAGCTCTTCCAGCGGCTGGTTGAGGCGGACGTGGATGAGGACCGACTGCAGGGCGCGCAGCATCGCGGAGGCCGTGGGACCCCAGTTGGAGAAGTAGGAGAACTGCCACCACCACAGGGCCTCCGTGGTGCGGCCCGCACGGTAGTGGGCCATGCCGTGGCGGAGGTCGGTGATGATGTCGGCGAGGTCGTCGGAGAGCCGGGCCGGCACCGGCGCCTTGCGGGGCTCGTAGGGGTCGAAGACCTCGGAGTAGACGTCGATCGGGTCCAGCAGGCGCGCGAAGTTCTCGCGGAGTTCGTCGACGTCGGGCTCCGGGCCCATGTCGGGCTCGTAGCGCTCGTCCGGGACGATGTCCTCGTGCGCGCCGAGGCGGCCGCCGGCCAGCAGGAGCTGGGAGACCTCCAGGAGCAGGAAGGGGACGGCCGATTCGGGCTCGTCGCCCTTCGACACCTCCCTGACGGCCACCAGGAAGCTCTCCACCTGGTCCGCGATCTGGACCACGAAGTCGTCCGGGTTCTGCGTCGTGTCGTGCAGCGTGGCGTCAGACATCTAGGAGTCGTCTCCCCTCGAAGGCGCGGCCGAGGGTGACCTCGTCCGCGTATTCCAGGTCGCCACCCACCGGGAGGCCGCTGGCCAGGCGGGTGACCTTCAGGCCCATGGGCTTGATCATGCGGGCGAGGTACGTCGCCGTCGCCTCGCCCTCGAGGTTGGGGTCCGTGGCCAGGATCAGCTCCGTGACCGTCCCGTCGGCCAGCCTCGCGAGGAGTTCCCTTATCCGCAGGTCGTCGGGGCCGACGCCCTCGATCGGGCTGATCGCGCCCCCGAGGACGTGGTAGCGGCCGCGGAACTCGCGGGTGCGCTCGATGGCGACGACGTCCTTGGGCTCCTCGACCACGCAGATGACCGAGTGGTCGCGCCGGGCGTCACGGCAGATGTTGCACAGCTCCTCCTGTGCCACGTTGCCGCAGGTCGCGCAGAAGCGGACCTTCGCCTTCACCTCCAGGAGGGCCTGCGCGAGCCGCTTCACGTCCGTCGGCTCGGCCTGCAGGATGTGGAAGGCGATCCGCTGCGCGCTCTTGGGACCGACGCCGGGCAGCCGCCCCAGCTCGTCGATGAGGTCCTGAACCACGCCTTCGTACAACGGACTGCCCTTCCTGAAGACCTTTCGGTACGTACGGTAGTTGGCTGCCGCCTGTCCTTGGAAGGCGGTGGGGGTGTCGCACCGGTGGCGAACACCAGAACGATCGACGCGTCGGGACTCAGAAGGGCAGGCCGGGGATGCCGCTGCCGCCGCCGAGGCCCTGGGCGAGCGGGCCCAGCTTCTGCTGCTGGAGGGCCTGCGCGTTCTCGTTGGCCGCCTGGACGGCCGCCACGACCAGGTCGGCGAGGGTCTCGGTGTCCTCCGGGTCCACCGCCTTCGGGTCGATCGCCAGCGCGCGCAGCTCACCGGCGCCGGTCACGGTGGCCCTCACCAGGCCGCCGCCCGCCTGACCCTCGACCTCCGTGTTCGCCAGTTCCTCCTGCGCCCGCTGCAGGTCCTCCTGCATCTTCTGGGCCTGCTGGAGCAATTGCTGCATGTTGGGCTGGCCGCCACCGGGGATCACGATCGGCTCCTCGCTGTCTTCGCTGTCTCACCGTTGCTTCTCCGCTTTCCACGAGCCTACGTGGTCCACGCGACCATCGCCCCGCCACTCTTTCGAGTGAGAAAGTCGGGCGCCCTATACCTGATCAAGGCCCTCTTCCGAGCGGAAAAGCCGGGAAAGCTCCCTCTTCGCCACCCATTGGGCGGTAGGAAGGGTGCCGCGCGTCGTCATGAAATGTCACGCAAAGTGACTGGTCGGGATCAATAGGGAGTGCCGGGTGGGTCAGCCGGAGATGCAGCCCGAGGGACCGCCTCAGGACGGGCGGGGCGAGGGCGCGGCCGAGCTGCGGCCGGGCGACCTGACCGGGCGGGCCTTCCCGCTCGGGGACTGGGGGGAGCCCGCCGAACGGCTGGACGAGCTGTACCGGTGGGTGGAGCGCGGGGCACTGCGGACGACGGACTGGTATCTGCGGGACCGGGTGTGGAAGCGGCGCGGCGCGCGAGTGCTGCGGGCCGGTGCCGCGGCGGGCGCGGTGGCGGGCGCGGCGCTGCCTCTGCTGAACCTCACGGGCGTGGCCGGCGGAGTGGCCCCCTGGGGCTGTCTGGCGCTGCTGCTCGGGGTCGCCTGTGTCGGCATCGACCGGTTCTTCGGCGTCACGTCCGGGTGGATGCGGGACGTGGCCACCGCGCAGGCGGTGCAGCGCAGGCTCCAGGCGCTGCAGTTCGACTGGGCCTCGGAGAGCGTGCGGGAGGTGCTGGGCCCGGCGGAGGGCACGGCGAGCGAGGCGGCCGAGCGGTGCCTGGGCGTCCTGCGGCGGTTCTCGGAGGACGTCACAGAGCTGGTGCGCACCGAGACGACCGACTGGATGGTGGAGTTCCGGACCGGGTCGGCGCCGCTGGGCATCCAGACGGCGGTGGCGTCCGTGCCCCGGCAGGACCACGGGGTGCCCGGGGGCCGGTTCCCGCTGCCCCCGGCGAACGGCTCCCGCCCGAACATGCCCCGGCAGCGGCCGCCGGAGCCGCGCTAGCCGCCGGGGCGCGGCCGCTCCCGCTCACTGCCGGGTGTAGGTCAGGCTCTCCCCGCCGCTCCGCTTCGTCCGCTTCAGTTTTCCGTCCGGCAGCAGGGTGACCTCGGTGGCCTCGCCCGGGGAGCAGGAGGAGGCCGGTTCGCCGGTGGTGACGGTGGACGGCCCGATCTCCAACGGCCCGCCGCTGCCGGGCGCTTCGGACAGCGAGGCCTCGAAGACGCAGTGGTAGGTGCCGCCGCCCTCGGAAGGGCCGTCCGCGACCAGCGTCAGCACGGTGTCGCCGACCTCGCCCTGCCGGATGGTCAGCTCGCGGGTGTTGGTGCCGTTGGCGTTGTCGATCGTGGTCTCCCAGCTGCCCAGGTACCCGGCCGGGATCGTGCCGTCGGCGGACGCGGAGTCGGAGGGCGTAGGGCCGGTCGGACCGGGGGTCCCGGAGCTCCCGCCGGTCGTCGCCGGCGCGGAGCTGCCGGTCGGCGCGGGGCTGACCGTGTCGCCGCCCTTGTCGTCGGTGCCGTTGCCGCTGCGCATCAGCGCGTACACCGTGCCGCCCGCGCCGAGCGCCACGACCAGGGCGATCACGACGAGCAGGGCGGTGGAGCGCCGGCCCGGCCGCTCCGGCTCCTGCGTCGGTCCCACGGGCGGCGGGCCGTACGGCGGGGTGGCACCGAGCCCGCCGGCGTAGGGGTTGTACTGCGGCTGCGCGCCGCCCCAGGCCCCGGGACCGGGCTGCTGCTGCGGGTAGCCGTAGGGCGTGGCGGGCTGCGGGTGCTGCTGCGGATAGCCGTAGGCCCCGGGCGCCGCCCCGAACCCGGGTGCCGCCGGCGGCGCGACGGGCGGCGGGGTCTGCCGGGCGACGACGGTCGGAAGGTGGTTCACGGCGCCGGCGGGCGGGGCGGGCGGCACGGCACCCCCGTCGGAGACGGCGGCGTGCTCGCCCCCTCCCGCGGCCGCGGGCGAAGCCCCGGAGGCCCCACCGGCACCGGCTGCGCCGGAAGGAGCGGCCCCCGGAGCGCCGCTCCCCGCTCCCGCGGACGCCGGCGGCGCCTGCCCCTCACCGGGACCCGGCCGCACGGGCGGTACGGCCGGTACGGGCGGGAGCGCGGACCCGGCCGCACCCGGCGGCGCGCCCGCGACGGCGCCGGCACCGGCCTCCTCGCCCGGCCCGGTCCCGTCCCCCTCGGGGTCCTCGGCCTCCAGCAGCCGCACCGCGTGCCGTCCCAGCTGGGCCACCAGCGACCCCGGCAGCCAGGGGTCACGGGACCGACCGCCGGCGACCGTGTCCTCCGCGCCCGTCCTCTCCAGGATCGCGTCCAGCGTGGGCCGGGCCCCGGGGTCCTTGCGCAGGCAGTCCCGCACCAGGTCGGCGATCCCCTCCGGCACACCGTCGAGGTCCGGCTCCTCCTGGGCGATCCGGAACATCAGCGCGTGCACACTGCTGTTGGCGGCTCCGAAGGGCAGCGTCCCGGTCGCCGCGTAGGCGAGCACGGATCCGAGGCAGAACACGTCGCACGCCGGGGTGATCCGCTCCCCCCGCACCTGCTCGGGCGCCATGAACCCGGGCGACCCGACCAGGGAGCCGGTCCGGGTCAGTCCTTCCCCGCCGACCGTGGTCGTCTCCAGCGCCCGCGCGATGCCGAAGTCGATCACGCGCGGTCCGTCGATGGTGACCAGCACGTTGGACGGCTTGAGGTCGCGGTGCACGATCCCCGCCGCGTGGATGTCCTTGAGCGCGTGCGCGAGTCCGGCGGCGAGGATCCGTACCGACCGCTCGGGCAGCGCCCCGTGGTCGTGCCCCACCACCTGCTGCAGGCTGGGCCCGGCGACGTAGCCCGTCGCCACCCACGGCACGGCCGCCTCGGTGTCCGCGTCCAGCACGGGGGCGGTCCAGTACCCGCCGACCCGCCGGGCGGCCTGCACCTCCTGCCGGAACCGCGCGCGGAACTCCTCCTGCTCGGCCAGCTCCTGCCGGACCAGCTTCACCGCGACGGTGCGTCCCCGGTCCGAGCGGGCCAGGTACACGTTCCCCATGCCGCCCGCGCCCAGCCGCGCCAGCAGCCGGTAGGCCCCGATGCGCTGCGGATCCCCCGGTCCGAGCTTCTCCATGGCTGCCCCGCCTTCCCCCCGTGCACACGGCCCCTGCGTGTGCAACAGACCGAGGATAGTGCGGTCGCCCAGGGCGGGGCGCGGGCCTGCGTCTACGGTTCCGTAACAGCGCGCGCGTCGACAACCTGTCGCGGAAATCGCCCGCGCAGGGAACAGGACGCCGATGTCGCTTCCGCATCGCGGACATTTACGCTCGCGGGCATGACCCCTCAGCCCAACCCCTCCGCCGGCGCCGCAGTGAAGGCCGCGGACCGCGCGCACGTCTTCCACTCCTGGTCCGCCCAGGACCTCATCGACCCGCTCGCCGTCGCAGGCGCCGAGGGGTCCTACTTCTGGGACTACGACGGCAAGCGGTACCTGGACTTCACCAGCGGGCTCGTCTACACCAACATCGGCTACCAGCACCCCAAGGTCGTCGCGGCCATCCAGGAGCAGGCCGCGAAGATGACGACCTTCGCACCCGCCTTCGCCGTCGAGGCCCGCTCGGAGGCGGCCCGGCTGATCGCCGAGCGGACCCCCGGCGACCTGGACAAGATCTTCTTCACCAACGGCGGCGCGGACGCCGTCGAGCACGCGGTGCGCATGGCCCGGCTGCACACGGGCCGCCCGAAGGTGCTCTCGGCGTACCGCTCGTACCACGGCGGCACCCAGCAGGCCGTGAACCTCACCGGCGACCCGCGCCGCTGGGCCTCCGACAGCGGCAGCGCCGGTGTCGTCCACTTCTGGGCGCCGTTCCTCTACCGCTCGCGCTTCTACGCCGAGACCGAGGAGCAGGAGACCGCGCGGGCGCTGGAGCACCTGGAGACGACGATCGCCTTCGAGGGCCCGGGGACGATAGCCGCGATCATCCTGGAGACCATCCCCGGCACCGCCGGGATCATGGTCCCGCCGCCCGGCTACCTGGCCGGGGTGCGCGAGCTGTGCGACCGGCACGGCATCGTCTTCGTCCTGGACGAGGTCATGGCCGGGTTCGGCCGGACCGGCGAGTGGTTCGCGGCCGACCTGTCCGGCGTGGTGCCCGACCTGATGACCTTCGCCAAGGGCGTGAACTCCGGCTACGTGCCCCTCGGCGGTGTCGCCATCTCGCAGGAGATCGCGGAGACCTTCGGCAAGCGCCCGTACCCCGGCGGTCTCACCTACTCCGGTCACCCGCTGGCCTGCGCCGCCGCCGTCGCCACGATCGAGGTGATGGCGCAGGAGGGTGTGGTCGAGAACGCCAAGCGGCTCGGCGACACGGTCGTCGGACCCGCCCTCGCCGAACTGGCCGAGCGGCACCCGAGCGTCGGCGAGGTGCGTGGCGTCGGCATGTTCTGGGCGCTGGACCTGGTGAAGGACCGCGAGACCCGCGAGCCGCTGGTGCCGTACAACGCGGCCGGCGAGGCGAACGCGCCGATGGCCGCCTTCGCCGCCGCCGCCAAGCAGCACGGTCTGTGGCCCTTCGTGAACATGAACCGCACGCACGTCGTCCCGCCGTGCAACGTCTCCGAGGCCGAGCTGAAGGAGGGTCTGGCCGCGCTCGACGCCGCACTGACCGTGGCCGACGAGTACACGGTGTAACCACCGGGACACGGTCGCACGAGTCGCCGGCCGTGACCGGGCCGGGGCTGCCGCCGGGCCGATCCGAACGCGTAAGGTGACGTGCTCGTAAGAACCGGATGAGTACGTCACCCACGCGTGAGGAGAGGCCCGGACCATGCCCGGCAACGGCGCCGTGACGCGCAGCACCCTGCGCCAGCAGATCGCGGACGCGCTGCGTGACGAGGTGCTGGCCGGGCGGCTGCGACCGGGCCGGGCGTTCACCGTCAAGGAGATCGCCGACCAGTACGGCGTCTCGGCCACCCCCGTCCGCGAGGCGCTGGTCGACCTGTCCGCGCAGGGCATCCTGGAGGCCGACCAGCATCGCGGTTTCCGCGTGCCCGAGTACTCCCTGACCGACTACCGGAACATGATCGAGGCCCGCAGCCTGGTCACCGACGGCATGTTCCAGGCCCTCGTCTCGGGGCACCCCGCCTTCCGGACCCCGCCGGACGATCCGCGCACGGCCGCCGCGCTGGCCACCGTGCGCCGCCGCGGCGAGGAGGCGCAGCGCGCCGCCGCGGCCGGCGACCTGACCATCCTCATCGGCTACGACCTGCGCTTCTGGCGCGAGTTGAGCACCCTTTTCGGCAATCCCTATCTGGCCGACTTCCTGGACAGGCTGCGCGTGCAGTCCTGGGTCTGCGCCGTGCAGCACCTGCTGCGGCTGCCCGATCTGCGGGGCCGCCTGTGGTCCGGGCACACGGAACTGGTCGACGCGCTGGCCCGCCGCGAGGCCGACGCCGCCCGGGCGGTCGTCGCCGCCGCGAACGCGCACTCGCTGGCGCTGCTGGAACACCTGGCCAACGGGTAAGTGACCGGTACGGCCCGCACGGGGGAGCCGCTCCGTGGCCGCAGCGACTACCCTTCCCTGACCAAGTGGCGCCGTGCGGGACCGGGCGCCTGCCGATGCGAGGAGCCCTCTTTGGCCTGTGACCTGTGGCTGGTACCGCTCGTCGACGTGTTGTGCCACACCCCGGACAACCCGTTCGCCGAGGAACTCGCGCAATACAACAAGGCGTTGGCCGAGGCCGGGCTGCCGGCGGTGCCGGTGTACCAGTACATGCCGGGCCTGTCGGGTGACGTGGCCCCGGTGGCCGGCTTCGACTACGACGCCCTGCACTTCCTGCGCCGGGCCTATCTGCTCCAGGTCTGCGGTCTGCCGGTGACCCCGGTCGACGAACTGGGCGGCGACTACGAGCAGTTGCTGGAGATGTTCGAGTCCACGGCCCAGCAGTCCCACCTGGTCTGGCATTACGACCACGCGGGCGCGTACGTCCCCGTCGAGTTCCCGCATCCGCTGTCGAACGAGGAACTCCTCGCGGGCGGCGGCCCCTTGGGATCCGCCCAGACCCTCCTGCGGGAACTGCAGTACGTCGCCCCGACGATCGGCATCGACCCGGCCAACCCCCCATCCGCGCCCGAGCCCCCCGCCGCCCCGACGGAGCTGGAGGAACCGGCCGTCCCGGCGCCGTACGACCCCAGCCCCTTCGCCCGCGAACGCCACGTGTGGCTGGGCCTGCACGCGGCGGCCACCCGCTCCCTGGCCCAGGGCTCCATGATCGTCTTCAGCTGACCGCGTGGCCGCGGCCCGCGGGCTTTTTGGACCCTAGGGACGCAGGCCCGGTGCGCGGGCGATGAGGTGGATCTGCGGGGGCCAGAGGATGCCGGAGGCCAGCAGGAGGGACGGCCCCAGGTGCACCGGGCAGACCGGCAGGGGCGGGCGGTTGTGCCGGGCGACCTCGAAGACGGCGGGGTCGGAGCAGTCCGTGCCGTCCGCCTGGTGGCCCTCACCGCCGTACGGTCCCCGGCATCGTGCGCTCCGGTGGACGCCCATACCCCGATTGTGCAGCGCACACGGAACGGGAGCACCCGCCGGGCCGCCCGGGGGCGGAACGGCGGGTGCTCCCGCGAGGTGCCTACAGGAACGAGTTGATCTCGATCGTCTCGTCCCGGCCCGGGCCCACGCCGATCGCGGAGATCGGGGCGCCGGACATCTCCTCCAGCGCCTTGACGTAGTTCTGGGCGTTCTTCGGCAGGTCGGAGAAGGACTTCGCCTTGGTGATGTCCTCCGACCAGCCCGGCAGCGTCTCGTAGACCGGCTTCGCGTGGTGGAAGTCCGTCTGCGAGTACGGCAGCTCCTCGACCCGCTTGCCGTCGATCTCGTACGCCACGCAGACCGGGATCTCCTCCCAGCCGGTCAGCACGTCCAGCTTGGTGAGGAAGAAGTCGGTCAGGCCGTTCACGCGGGTCGCGTACCGGGCGATGACCGCGTCGAACCAGCCGCAGCGGCGGTCGCGGCCGGTGGTCACGCCCCGCTCGCCGCCGATCCGCCGCAGCGCCTCGCCGTCCGCGTCGAACAGCTCCGTCGGGAACGGGCCGGCGCCGACACGGGTCGTGTAGGCCTTGAGGATGCCGATGACGCGGCTGATCTTCGTCGGGCCCACGCCGGCGCCGGTGCAGGCACCGCCGGCGGTCGGGTTCGAGGAGGTGACGAAGGGATACGTGCCGTGGTCGATGTCGAGCAGGGTGCCCTGCCCGCCCTCGAACAGGACGACCTTGTCGTTCTCCAGGGCCTGGTTGAGGATCAGCACGGTGTCGGCGACGTACGGCTTGATCTGCTCGGCGTAGCCCAGCAGCTCCTCGACCACCTGGTCGGCGGTGATGGCCCGCCGGTTGTAGAGCTTGGTGAGGACCTGGTTCTTGACGTCGAGGGCCGCCTCCACCTTCTGGTGCAGGATCGACTCGTCGTACAGGTCCTGGACCCGGATGCCGACGCGGTTGATCTTGTCCGCGTAGGTCGGGCCGATGCCGCGGCCGGTCGTACCGATCTTGCGCTTGCCGAGGAAGCGTTCCGTCACCTTGTCGACGGTCACGTTGTACGGCGTGATGATGTGCGCGTTACCGCTGATCAGGAGCTTGGACGTGTCGACGCCACGCTCGTTCAGACCGCTCAGCTCGGAGAGCAGGACCGACGGGTCGACGACGACTCCGTTGCCGATGACCGGCGTACAACCGGGCGAGAGGATTCCGGAAGGGAGCAGGTGGAGTGCATACTTCTGGTCGCCCACGACGACCGTGTGGCCGGCGTTGTTGCCGCCCTGGTATCGCACTACATAGTCCACCGAGCCACCGAGCAGGTCGGTCGCCTTTCCCTTGCCTTCGTCACCCCACTGAGCACCGAGCAGCACAAGTGCGGGCACGCGCGTACACCCCTTCCGGGCGGGGCATGTCCAAGGTCGGGGGCGTGGGCGTAAGGTTCACCGCCGCGTGCCACAGCGACCGCCGTTGGTCGCACAACCGTCGGACCGGATGCCCCGGAATAGACGAAGCCCCTGGCGCAATAGCGCAAGGGGCTCTTGCACAAAGATGCTACCCGAGGAAGCGAGGCAGGACCGAGGTGGCGACCTTCGCGACGTCCGATCAGCTGCTGGTGATCATCGATCCGGCGGCACGGCAGGCGGACGGGGAGTCCGTACGGATCGCGAAAGACGTGCTCAGCGCGGGTGCGACGGCCAAGGTGTGCCTGCCGGAGGGGCCCGAGGAATTCGCCCGCGCACTCGGCCGCAGGGGGGCCCGGCGGCCGGTCGTGGTGGGCGACGACCGCGCCCTGGTGCGTGCGGTGACCCTGTTGCACCGCCGGCGGGAGCTGGCCGGATGCGCGCTGGCGATGGTCCCGGTGGGTGACACCACCCTCGCGGAGTCCCTCGGGGTGCCCGGCGGGACCGTGGCGGCGGCGCGGGCCGTGCTGGACGGGTCCGAGCGGCGCCTGGACCTGCTGGTCGACGACAGCGACGGGGTGGTGCTGGGCGCGCTGGGCATTCCGCCCACGCCGGTGCGGGGGGCCGCCGCCGAGCCGATGGCCGTCCCCGTGGGCCGCCCCTGGCTGCGGACGACGTACCGCTCCCTGGTCCGCACCCTGGCCCCCCGCCCCACCCGGCTGTCGGCCGTGCCCTCGCCCGGGCCGGCCCGGCTGCGGGTCGAGGTCGACGGTGAGACGGTCGTGGACCTGGACCAGCCGGTCGAGGCGGTGTCGGTGACGCCGCGCACGGGCGGGGTGGCCTCGGTGGAGGTACGCCCCCTGTCGCTGGGCGCGGCGGCGCCCCCCCTACTGGCCTCCGGGCGCACGGTGACGGTCGTGGGCGCCGACTTCCGCTACCGGGCGGACGCGGCGGTCTCCGGCCCCGTACGACGCCGGACCTGGACCGTACGGGAGGCCGCCTGGTCGCTCACCCTGCCCGCCGGCCGCTGAGCAGCCGAGGGGGCAGTCAGCCCACCTCCACGTGCAGTCCCTCCAGCCCCCGGATCACGAAGTTCGGCTTGCGTCGGGGCTCCGCGGCCAGGGTCAGGGTCGGGGCCCGCTCCAGGAGGGCCGTCATCGACGCGGCCAGTTCGATGCGGGCCAGGGGGGCGCCGATGCAGTAGTGGATGCCCGCGCTGAAGGAGATGTGCGGGTTGTCCGCGCGGGCGAGGTCCAGGCGGCCGGGGTCGGCGAAGACGGCCGGGTCGTGGTTGGCGGAGCCGAAGAGCATGGCGATCTCCGTGCCGCGGGGGATCACCGTGCCGTCGATCTCGATGTCGTCCAGCACCCAGCGCTCGAAGAGCTGGAGCGGGGTGTCGTAGCGCATCAGCTCCTCGATCGCGGACGGGACCAGGGAGTGGTCGGCGCGCAGGGCCGCGAGCTGGCCGGGGTTGCGGAACAGCGCCCACCAGCCGTTCACCGTGGCGTTGACCGTCGCCTCGTGGCCGGCGTTCAGGAGCAGCACCGCCGTGGAGATCATTTCCTGCTCGGTGAGGCGGTCGCCGTCGTCGTGCGCCGCGATCAGGCCCGAGATCAGGTCCTCCCCCGGCTCCTCGCGCCGGGCCGCGATCAGCTCCCGCAGGTAGTCCGAGAACTCCACCGACGCCCGCACCGCCCGCGCCGCGGTGTCCTCCGGCGGGTTCAGCTCGTACATCCCGCAGATGGCCGCCGACCAGGGGCGCAGCTGCGCCCGGTCCGCCTCCGGGATCCCCAGCATCTCGGCGATCACGGCCACCGGCAGCGGCTCCGCCACGTCCGTCAGCAGGTCACCGCCGCCGTCCTCGACGAGGGCGGCGACCAGGTCGTGCGCCAGCCCGTGCACGTAGGGCCGCAGCCGCTCCACCGTGCGCGGGGTGAACGCCTTCGACACCAGGCGCCGGATCCGGGTGTGGTCCGGCGGCTCCAGGTCGAGCATCCCGTGGTCGTTGAGGGTGTGGAACGGCTCGTGCGCCGGCGGGGGCGCGGTCCGGCCGAAGTCCTCGTGCGAGAAGCGGTGCTGGTACGTCCGCCCGAGCCGGCGGTCCCGCAACAGGGCCGAGACGTCCGCGTGGTGCGGGACCAGCCACTGGTCCGTCGGCTCGTAGCGGACCACCCGGCCGTGCGCCCGCAGCTCGGCGTAGGCCGGGTACGGGTCGGCGAGGAACGCGGGGTCCCAGGGGTCGAAAGCGAGGTCGAGGGGGCCTGCCATGCGGGGACGCTAACGCGTGCACCCGCGTCTGACCAGGGGTGCCCTCGGCCGCCTTCGGTCCGCACACGGCGGGACCGGCCGCGGCGGTGCCGTCAGCCCGGTGTCACCAGGCGGGCCTCGTAGGCGAAGACCGCCGCCTGGGTGCGGTCGCGGAGGCCGAGCTTGACCAGGATGCGGCTGACATGGGTCTTGATCGTCGACTCCGCCACCACCAGCCGCTCGGCGATCTCCGCGTTGGACAGGCCCTGGGCGATCAGCACCAGCACCTCCGTCTCGCGATCGGTCAGTTCGCCGTAGGCCGCCTGCGCCCCCGCCGGAAGCAGGCGCGGCGCCTCGGACAGCCGCGAGAACTCGGAGATCAGCCGTTTGGTGACCGAGGGCGCGAGGAGGGCCTCCCCCGACGCCACCACCCGCACCCCGTCGGCGAGCTGCCGGGCGGAGGCGTCCTTCAGCAGGAAGCCGGAGGCGCCCGCCCGCAGCGCCTGGTACACGTACTCGTCCAGGTCGAACGTGGTCAGCACGAGCACCTTCGCCGCCGCGTCCGCCGCGACGATCTCCCGGGTCGCCTCGATGCCGTTCAGCTCGGGCATGCGGATGTCCATCAGGACCACGTCCGGGGCCAGTTCACGGACCCGGTCCACCGCCTCCCGGCCGTTGACGGCCTCGCCGACGACCTCGATGTCCGGCATCGCGTTCAGCAGGACCGAGAATCCCTCGCGGACCATCATCTGGTCGTCCGCGATCAGTACACGGATCGTCATGCCTCGTCCTCGATCGCGGTGGCCGCCACCGGCAGGAACACCGTCACCTCGTAGCCTCCGTCGGCGGTCGGACCCGCCGTCATCTCCCCGTTCAGCATCGTCACACGCTCCCGCATGCCCGTGATGCCGTGCCCGGCCCCCGGCGAGGGCTTGAGCAGGGCCGACGCGGGCGGCGGACCGTTGACCACCCGCAGCCCCAGACCGCCGAGCACGTATCCGATCTCCACCCGGGCGCCCGCGCCGGGAGCGTGGCGCAGGGTGTTGCTCAGCGCCTCCTGCACGATCCGGTACGCCGACAGCTCCACGCCCTGCGGCAGCTCGCGCACCGCGCCGGTCACCGCCTTCTCCGCCGCCAGCCCGGCCTCCCGCACGTTGGCGATCAGTCCGTCGAGGTCGGCCAGGGTGGGCTGGGGTGCGTCCGGGGCCTCGTAGTCCTCCGCACGGACGACTCCGAGGACCCGCCGCAGCTCGGCGAGGGCCGCCACCGCGTTCTCCCGGATGGTCGCGAACGCCTTCTCCAGCTCCGGCGGCGGGTTCTCCACCCGGTAGGGCGCGGCCTCCGCCTGGATGGCGACCACCGACATGTGGTGGGCGACGACGTCGTGCAGCTCGCGGGCGATCGTGGTGCGCTCCTCCAGCAGCGTGCGGCGCGAACGCTCCGCCGCGGTCACCGTCTGCTGCGCGCTGACCTCCTGCTGGGCCTCCCGGCGGATGTGCCGGACGGTGACGGCCAGCAGGATCATCGCGGAGAGGATCAGCATCGGGCCGACGTCGGTGTCGAAGTGGCCCCAGCCGAAGCCGGTCTCGGCGACGAAGCCGTAGACCGCGGTCAGCACCCACATCCAGGCCGCCGTGCGCGGCCGGGTGCGTATCGCCACGACCGTCAGGACCACCAGGTGCGAGACGAAGCTGCCCGGCGACCACGGCCAGTCGAAGCCGGTCGCCCCGCTCATGACGGAGGTGACCATGGTCGCGGCCAGCGAGAACCAGAACGCGCCCACGGGACGCGCCAGGGTCAGCAGCACCGGGCCCAGCGCCAGCAGCCCGCACAGCAGGGACGGCAGCCCGGAGTCGCTCACGGCCGCCAGCGCCACCAGCATCGCCAGCGCGCCGAGACCGGTCACGAGCACGTGCGGTGTCCAGGCCGCGTACTCCCGGACGCGGCCGGAACGGCGGGCGAGTCCGCCGCGGGCCTGGACCCGGGGCAGCGGGCGGTAGGCGAACGCGTCGTGGAACAGGTCCTGCCGCAGGCCGCGCAGGGCGTCCGCGGCGAGCCGGAACTCGGGGCTGCGCGGTCGCTCGGCCCCGCCCGCCGGTGTCGTCTGCGTGTGCGTCGTGTCGGTCACGGAGGAAACGGTAGGCCGAGCGCGGGCCGCGGTCGTCACCTCGCAGACGGGTCCTCGGGCGTCCCCCTCAAGTACTACGGGCGGGTACCGAGGCCGGGTGCCGGGGTCCGGGACGGCACTCCCGCGCCTGCGGACGTCAGTATCCGGACGGCCGCACCAGCCCCGACTCGTACGCGAAGACCGCCGCCTGGGTACGGTCCCGCAGCCCGAGTTTCACCAGGATCCGGCCCACGTGCGTCTTCACGGTCTGCTCGGCGACGACCAGCCGTCCGGCTATCTCCGCGTTCGACAGGCCCTGCGCGATCAGCGCCAGCACCTCCGTCTCGCGTTCCGTCAGGTCACCGACGCGCTGCTTGAGCGGGGCGCGCGGGGTGCCGTCCAGCCGGGAGAACTCGGCGATGAGCCGGCGGGTGATGCCGGGGGCGAGGAGCGCGTCGCCGGCCGCCACGACCCGGACCGCCTCGGCGAGCTGGTCGGCGGAGGCGTCCTTCAGCAGGAACCCGGCGGCTCCGGCCCGCAGTGCCTCGTAGACGTACTCGTCGAGGTCGAAGGTGGTCAGCACCAGCACCCGGACGCCCGGGTGGTCGAGGGTGATGCGGCGGGTCGCCTCGATGCCGCCCAGCTCGGGCATCCGGATGTCCATCAGCACCACGTCCGGAACCAGTTCGCCGACCTTGGTGATCGCGTCCCGGCCGTCCACGGCCTGGCCGATCACGTCGATGTCCGGCTTGGTGTTGAGCAGCACGGTGAAGCCCTGCCGGACCATCTGCTGGTCGTCGGCGATGAGTACGCGGATGGTGCCGCTCGTCATGGGGTCGGTTCTCCTGTCGGGGCCGGGTCGGGCGGGAGCGCGGGCGGGGTGCCGTCGCGGGGGAGGAAGGCCGAGACGGTGAAGCCGCCGGCCGGGGTACGGGCCGCGGTGACGGTGCCGCCGAGCATCGCCGCGCGTTCCCGCATGCCGAGCAGGCCGTGTCCGGCGCCCGCGGACGGCGGGACGGGGCGGTCGGGGCGGGAGTTGGTGACCGCCAGGCGGAGCCCGGCCGGCAGGTGTGCGACCTCGACGCGCACCTCGGAACCCGGCGCGTGCCGCAGCGCGTTGCTCAGCGCCTCCTGCACGATCCGGTACGCCGACAGTTCCACGCCCGGCGGGTAGGGGCGCGCCCGGCCCTTGACGCCGGCGGTCACGTCCAGGCCCGCCGCCCGGGTGTTCTCGATCAGCGCGTCCAGCCGGTCGAGGGTGGGCTGCGGGGCGTCCGGTGCCGCTCCGGTGCCGGGGTTCCCGAGGCCGTAGGGGTCCTCGGGGTTCTCCGAGCGCAGCACGCCGAGGACCCGGCGCAGCTCGGTCAGCGCCTCCAGCGCGTTGTGCCGGATGCCCTCCAGGTTCTCGACCAGCTCCGGCGACGGCCGCTCGACGAGGTGCGGGGCCACCTGGGCCTGGATGGAGATGACCGACATGTGGTGCGCGACGACGTCGTGCAGTTCCCGGGCGATACGGCTGCGCTCCTCCAGCAGGGTGCGGCGGGCCCGCTCCTCGGCCGTCAGGGTGGTCTGCTCGACGAGCTCGGCGCGGGCCTCCCGGCGGCCGCGCAGCGCGGTGCCGAGGACCACGACGACCGTGGAGAGGATGACCGTGAGCACCCCGGTGGGCGTGTAGTCCCACGCGCCCCACAGCCCCTGGACGGCGTAGGTGAGCAGCGCGGTCAGGGCCAGGGCCTCGGCGGACACCCGGGTGCGCACCCGCAGGGCGAGCAGCAGCAGTACGGCCAGGAGACCGACGATCCCGGCCGACGACCAGGGCCAGGTGAAGGCGTGGGCGCCGCCCGCCAGCAGCTGGCGCCGTACCTCCACGGCCCCCACCAGCATGGCCGCCATGGACAGCCACCACGCCGGGACCGGCCGCCACAGCGCGAGCAGCACGGCACCGCCCTGCGCGAGTCCGATCAGCAGGGAGAGCTGTGCGCCCACGCCGCCGTCGGAGCCGAGCTGCGCGACCGCGCCGAAGGACACCCCGAACGCCACCAGGCACAGCAGGCCGTGCGGGAACCAGCGCAGCCACAGCGAGGGGGGCAGGGGGTCCGCGCGGAGGGTCCACAGGTCCGCGCGCAGCACCCGCAGCCAGCGCCGGACCAGGTACGCGATCGGCGCGAACACCCGGCGGCCCCCCGTTTCCGTCACACGGACCACCCTAGACAACACGGCGGACCCCCTGCCCGGCCTCCGGGCCCGCGGTGTGGTGCACCCGGACCACCCGGGACCGTCCCCCGCCGGAGCCGGGGTCGCGGCGACGCGTCCCCTGTTCGCGGAGGCGGAACGCCGTCCAGCACACGGCGAGGACCAGGGCGAACACCGGGAGCCAGACGAGCCGGGCCGCGACCCAGCCGAGGCCGTCGGGAAGCGTGTGCAGACCGGGGAGCCGGCCGGCCGGGAGGGCGGCGGCCGTCGTCACCATCAGCGCCGTCTGGTGCCACAGGAAGATCGTCATCGCGGAGAGGTTGACCAGTACCACGGCCGCCCAGGCGAGGGGGCGGCGCATCGCCGCGCGCAGCCGGTCGCGCAGCAGGAGGGCCAGACCGCACTGGGCCAGGCCGAAGGTCACCGCCGCCAGGGTCGGCGGGTTGAGGTTGGAGATCGCGGCGCCCGGGACGCCGACCATGGAGGCGGGGTAGCCCGCCCACAGCACGAGCACGACCGTGGACGCCGTCCCGCCGTAGAAGAGCGTCCGTGCCGCGCGGCGGGTGTGGAGCTCTCCGCGGGCCCAGGCCGCGCCCAGGGTGTACGGCACCAGCCAGCCGGCCGGCAGGTTCACCCAGCCCAGCCAGTCGGGGCCGGTGTGCAGGCCCAAGCGGAGGACGTCCACGTGCAGGACGACGGCCAGCGGCCAGAGCGGGTTGAGGCGGGCGACGAGCGGGGTGGCCGCCGTCAGCGCGGCGAAGACCAGCAGGAACCACAGCGGGGACAGGGCCAGTTTCAGCAGCGTGTGCAGGGTGTCCAGGGGTGTGCCGGTCAGCAGCAGGGCCGTCGCCGCCACCGTCCACAGGGCGAGGAGGGCGCCGACCGGGCGGAGCAGCCGGTCCAGCCGGCCGCGCAGCCACGCGCGGTACGGCACCCCGCGCGCCACGGCCGAGGCGTGACCGCGGGCCGCCACCTGGCCGCCGACCAGGAAGAACACGGCGAGGGTCTGCAAGACCCAGGAGATCGGGGCGAGCCACGGCAGATGCTGCAAGGGGCTCGCCGTGCGCAGCGTGCCGTCCGCCGCCACCAGGGCGGTGACCAGCCAGTGGCCGAGGACGACCCCGAGGATGGCGAGGGCGCGCAGGGCGTCGACGGCCCGGTCCCGGGACGCGGGGGTGAGGGTGTCCAGGTGCCGGGCGCGCCGGCGCAGGGCGGTCTCGGTCCGCTCAGACACGGGTGACCTCCGAGGTCGCGCCGAGGGTGATCCGGGCCAGGTTGGCGAGCGAGGCCGAGCCCGGGGTGAAGTAGCCGCTGTGCCCGGCGCGGGCCGCGTCGAAGACCCGGGCGCCGAAGGCGCCGGAGACCGGGTCGGTGCCGAAGCCGACGGTGGTGCCGAAGAGTTGGGCACGGACGTGCGGGACGTTCCCGACCCAGTCCTCGCTGCCGCGGGCCGCCCAGATCCGGGCGCGGGCGTGCAGGTCCGCGGCCGAGTCGGCGCCGGTGCCGGGGCTGCCGACCAGGGCGATGTCGGCCACGTCGAGGCCGGGGGCGGCCCGGCCGCAGACGACCGAACCGTAGGAGTGGCAGAGGAGCGAGATCCACGCCCCGGCCGAGGTGAGAGCGTGCAACTGCCGCACGAGGGCGCGCAGTCGGGGGGCCGCGTGACCGGCGCGGGCCGGGGTGGCCACGGTGGCGCTGACCGTCGCCGGGGTCGCGTAGCCGAGCCAGGCGACCACGGCGACGTGGTGGCCGGCGGGGGCGCGGCGCAGGAGCTCCGCGTGCAGGGCGGCCGCGGCCCGGTGGAAGCGGGCGTAGGTGTCCAGCGTGGTGTCGGAGCCGGGGACGAGCACCGCCACGTGGTCGGCACGGGGCAGGTCGCCGAGGACCTCGGTGGCCAGGCCGGTGCCTCGGCCGTCGAAGGAGAGGAGGTGCCGGGCGGGGGCGGCCAGAGCGCGGTCCGCGGCGGCGCGGTGTGCGTCGCCGTGGCCGGCGGCCATGCGGGCCGCCTCGGCGGCGTCGGCCCGGTTGGCGCCGTAGGCGGTGCGCAGGGCCGCGGGGGTGAGGGGGGCGGCCAGGGCGGCGGGGGGCGGCGCGGGGATGCCGGGGCGGGCGGCGCCCGCGAGGGGGGCGACGATGGCGGCGGTGAGGAGGGCGGCGAGCACCGCCCGGAGCCAGGAGGTCCGTCGTCCCCACCGCGTCACCGGCCCGGCTTCCGGCGCCGGCGGGCGGCGCTCGGCGAGCGGCTCCGCCGTCGGCGGGCGGGGGTTCCTGGCGGGCGGTGCGGCGTACCCCATGGTGCGCTTCCCTTCGGAGTGCCCGGCCATCGGGCTTGTCCACCAGGGAAGTTAGGGATCGGCACCGGTCGTCGGCGTCCCGCCGGAGAGCTGTCCCGCGGGGTAGCTCTCAGGTACTACGGGTATCACCGGGGTCCGGGACCGCAGGCGCGGCCGGGCTCCGGTTTGTCCGGAATCCGGTTGTCACCAGGCCAGTTGAGCGATCTCCTCCGCCGCGACCGCGCACGCGTCCGCGGCCGGGTCGATCAGCGGGAAGTGGCCCACGCCCTCCAGTAGGGTCAGGCCCACCATCTCGCCGGCCTTCGCCGCGGCGTCCGCGTAGGCCTCGGCCACCGCCTGCGGTACGTCCAGGTCGGCACGGCCCTGCACCACGGTCGTCGCGATGCCCGTCGGCAGGAGGAGGGCGGGGTCCGCGTACGGCCGCCGCTCCTCGAAGTGGTCCGGCCCGCCGAGGAGTTGGAGGGACGCGTTGCCGCAGACGTCCAGCTTCCCGGCCACCTCGAAGTCCGCGATCGGGGCGAGGGCGACGACACCGCGGAGAAGGGCGGGGCGCTCGGTGCGCCACGGGGCGTCCGGGGGCAGCACATGGCGGGCCGCCGCCCACAGCGCCAGGTGGCCGCCCGCCGAGTGCCCGGTGAGGACCGTGCGGCGGGCGTCGGCCTGCGGAAGCGACGCGCGGACCAGCGCGGGCAGCGCGTCCAGGGCGGCCGCGACGTCGTCGAAGGTGTCGGGCCAGCGGCCGGCGAGGGGGGCCGCGGAACCGGTCCCGGCGTTCTGCGCGGGGATCTGGGGCTCACCGCCCCGTCGGTACTCGACGTTGGCCACGGCGAAGCCCCTGCGGGCCAGGAAGCCGGCGAAGGGGGTGATGTGGCGGCGGTCGTAGGGGGCGCGCCAGGCGCCGCCGTGCAGGACGACGACCAGCGGGGCGAAGGAGGCGCCGGCGTCGGCCCGGGGGGCGTAGAAGTCGATCACCTGGTCGGGGTGGTCGCCGTAGGCGGCGGTCGCGTCGGGGTCGACCGGGGGGTGCGAGAAGGCCGACTCCTCCTCGGCGGCGGCGCGGGCTGCTGCGGAGTCGTCCGGCATGCTCCAACCTCTCGGCGAGGGAACGGGTGCGTGATGTGACGGACCAGGTGGGGATCGTTCGCCGGCCGTTGGACGGGGACGGTATCAGGCGGGTGACGTGCGGGGACACGGGGATGTGACGCAGGGTGAGGGGCGGAACGGTTCCGAGGGGGCGGAGCCGCCGGACGCGGGACTCCGCCCCCGGCGGACTACGCCAGAACCTCCCCCAGCACCCGGGCCGCCCGCTCCACGTCGCCGAAGCTCACGTACAGCGGGGTGAAGCCGAAGCGCAGGACGTCGGGATGCCGGAAGTCGCCCACCACGCCCCGGGCGATCAGCCTCTTCATCACCTCACCGGCGTCCGGACACCGCAGGGCGATCTGGCTGCCCCGCTCCTCGTGCCGCTCCGGCGTCACCGGTTCGACCCGGCCCGGCTCGGTGTAGGCGGCGACGCACTTCAGGAAGAAGTCCGTCAGGGCCAGGGACTTGGCGCGGACCGCGGTGACCGATACGTCGTCCCAGACCTCCAGGGCCGCCTCCAGCGCCAGCATGGAGAGGATGTCCGGCGTGCCCACCCGGCCCCGCAGGGCGCCCGGCGCCGGGGCGTAGGACGGGCTCATGCCGAACGGGTCGGCGTGCGAGTTCCAGCCGGGCAGCGGGGAGTCGAAGCGGGGCTGCAGCTCCCGGCGGACGTACAGGTACGCCGGGGAACCCGGGCCGCCGTTCAGGTACTTGTAGGTGCAGCCGACCGCCAGGTCGACCCCGTGCTCGTCCAGGCCGACCGGCAGCGCGCCCGCGCTGTGGCACAGGTCCCAGACCGCGAGGGCGCCGGCCGCGTGGACCGCCGCCGTCAGCGCGGGCAGGTCGTGCAGGCGGCCGGTGCGGTAGTCGACGTGGTTGAGGAGGACCGCGGCGGTACGGCCGGACAGTGCCGAGGGCACCTCCCCCGGGGTCACCGCGCGCAGGGTGCGGCCGGTCAGGCGGGCGGCCGACTCGGCGATGTACCCGTCCGTGGGGAACGTGCTCGCGTCCACCAGGACCTCGTCACGCCCCTCACCGGCCATGCGGACCGCCGCCACCAGCGCCTTGAAGACGTTGACGCTCGTGGAGTCGCCCACGACGATCTGGCCCGGCGCCGCGCCGACCAGCGGGGCGATGCGGTCGCCGATCCGCTCGGGCGCGGTCCACCAGCCGCTCTCCTCCCAGGAGCGGATGCGCAGCTCGCCCCACTGGCGGCGGACCACGTCCGCCATCCGGTCGGGGACGACGGCCGCCAGCGCGCCGAGGGAGTTTCCGTCCAGGTACACGACGTCGTCCAGGACGAACCGGGAGCGCACCGGTGCCAGTTCGTCCGCCGCGTCGGCCTTCTCCGCCAGCAGTGCGAGCTCAGACATGGGACCTCGCCGTCCACAGCTCGGGGAAAACGTTCTTGCGGGCGCGCTTCTCCAGCCAGGCCACACCGGCGGAGCCGCCCGTACCGGCCTTCGCGCCCATCGCGCGGCGGGTGGCGACCAGGTGGTCGTTGCGCCAGCGCCACACCAGTTCGGCGACGTCGGTCAGCGCCTCGCCGAGTCGGGCGAGCTCGGCGTCCTGGTCACCGGAGTAGATCGCCGCCCAGGCCCGCTCGACCTCGTCGGAGGGCTCGTAGCGCCGGGAGACGTCCCGCTGGAGGACCGCCTCGGGGATCGCGTGGCCGCGGCGGGCCAGCAGCCGCAGCACCTCGTCGTACACGCTCGGCTCGTGCAGCGCCTTCTCCAGTTCCGCGTGGGCGCGGGGGGCGCCGCGGTGCGGTACGAGCATGGACGCGGACTTCTCGCCGAGCAGGAACTCCAGGCGCCGGTACATCGCCGACTGGAAACCGGAGCCCTCGCCGAGGGCGCTGCGGTAGGAGTTGAACTGCGCCGGGGTCAGCTGGCCGAGCGGCGTCCAGGAGGCGTTCAGCGCCTCCAGCTCGCGCACCGAGCGCTTCAGCGCGGCGACGGCGGTCGGGACGTCGTCCGAGCGGAGCGCCCGCGCGGCGGTCTCCCACTCGTGCACGATCACCGTGAACCACAGCTCCATGACCTGGGTGGTCACCAGGAAGACCATCTCGCCGGGGTCGTCGGAAAGGGTGTGCTGGAGGTGGGTGAGCACGTCCGCCTTGACGTAGTCCTCGTACGGCGTCGTGCCCGCGAAGTCGAGATGCGGGGTCTCGGGCTCAGCGGCCTCGGAAGGGGGGTGAGCCTTTTGGGACATCGCTGTCTCCTGTTGTCGATCCGGGTAGCGGTCCGCCCCTGCCGATGCCGGCACGGGGGCCCCGGTCCCCAAGCGGAATCCTCCGCAATCCCCCCGGATACGGCAAGGCCCGTCCGCTGCCAGACGGGCCACACCGGTATCTCCCGTCCAGGTCAGCCCAGGGTCTGGGCCGCCGTCGCGGAGGAGTCCTTCAGGAACTGCGAGCAGCGCTCGTACTCCTCCTGCTCGCCGATGGACTGGGCGGCGCGGGCCAGCCCGTGCAGGGCGCGCAGGAAGCCGCGGTTCGGCTCGTGCTCCCACGGGACGGGGCCGTGGCCCTTCCAGCCGTTGCGGCGCAGGGCGTCCAGGCCGCGGTGGTAGCCCGTACGGGCGTAGGCGTACGACTCCACGACCGAGCCGCGCTCGAACGCCTCGTCGGCCAGCTGGGCCCAGGCGAGGGAGGAGGTCGGGTACTTGGCGGCGACGTCCGCGGGGGCGGTGCCCTGGGCGAGGAGCTCACGGGGCTCCGGGTCGTCGGGGAGGTGGGTCGGGGGCGGGCCGCCGAGGAGGTTCTCGTGAATCGTCATGGGTCCAGTTTCCCGCACCCGGGGCCGCGGGGCGCGAGTGCCCGGGGCAACCGGTGAACCGGCGGCGGCCAGAAGCGGCGCGGCACGGGAAATCGCGCGACGGACCGCGACACACCCGCACACGAGAACGCCCCCCTGGCCCACCCGCGCGTACCGCCCCCGGGGCCTGCGGCCGGCTCACCAGCGGCGCACGCCGCACCCGCACCTGCCCGGCCGGCGACGAAGCCGCCACCCCGCCCCGCGTACCGCACCGGGCCGCCAACGGCCCCAAGCGACGCCGGGCCACGACACACCCCCACACCCGTCCCCAACCGGCCGGCCCCTCCCCCTCCCGCGACGAAGCCGCCACCCCGCCCCGCGTACCGCACCGGGCCGCCAACGGCCCCAAGCGACGCCGGGCCACGACACACCCCCACGCACGTCCCTAGCCGGGTGGCCGCTCCCCCTCCAGCGGTGGCGCGGTCAGGTTGCCGTGTGTACGGCACTCGGGCCGGCGGCAGCCCGGGGCGGGCCGGCGCACCAGGGTGAAGGCCAGTGCCGCACCGGCGACGAGAACGGCGGAGCAGATCGGCATCGCCCGGTCGAACGCCGCGTCGAACGCCGGGGCCGACCGGTAGGCCTCCGGTCCCATCCCGGCGAGCAGCGGCAGCGCGGCCACCGCCAGCAGGCCCGCCGCCCGGGCCGCCGCGTTGTTGATGCCGCTGGCCAGACCCGCCCGGGAGGTGTCGACGGAGGCGAGTACGGTGGCCGTCAGCGGGGCGACCAGGGTGACCATGCCGGCGCCCATCACCAGGACAGCGGGCAGGACGTCGGTGAGGTAGTCCGCGTGTTCGCCCACCCGCAGCATCAGCAGCATCGCCACCGCGCACAGCAGCGGGCCGACGGTGAGCGGCAGCCGGGGTCCCGTGCGGTCCGCCAGCGCGCCCGAACGGGACGAGAACAGCAGCATCAGGACGGTGGTCGGCAGCAGGGCCGTACCGGCCGCGAGCGGCGAGTAGCCCGCCACCACCTGCAACTGCAGGGCGGTCAGGAAGAAGAACCCGCCGAAGGCCGCGTACACGCACAGGGTGACCAGGTTGACCGCCGTGAACTGGCGGGAGGCGAAGATGCCCGGCGGGAGCATCGGCTCGGGGCGGTGCCTCTCGACGTACACGAAGGCCACCGCCGCCACGACGCCCAGCACCGCGGTGGCCGCCACCGCCACCGAGCCGCCCCGCGCCTCGATCAGCGCGTAGGTCAGGAGGGCGAGGGCCAGGGCGCCCAGCACCGCGCCGAGGACGTCGAAGCGGCCGTGGGCCTTCTCGTCGGACGACTCGGGAACGTGGCGCAGGGCGACGGGGACGCACAGCAGCGCCAGCGGCACGTTGAGCAGGAACACCCAGCGCCAGCCGGGCCCGGTCACCAGCCAGCCGCCCAGGAACGGGCCGATCGCGGCACCGATCCCGCCGAAGCCGGACCACACACCGACCGCCCGGCTGCGGTCGTCGGGGTGGAAGGACGCCTGGATGAGGGCGAGCGAGCCCGGGGTGAGCAGGGCGCCGCCGACGCCCTGCAGCGCCCGCGCGGCGATCAGCACGACCGGGCTCGGGGCGAAGCCGCACAGCAGGGAGGCGGCGGCGAACCACACCACCCCCACCACGAACACCTTCCGGCGGCCGTAGCGGTCGCCCAGCGAACCGCCGAGCAGGATCAGGCCCGCCAGCGTCACCATGTACGCGTTGACCGTCCACTGCAGGGCGGCGAGGCTCGCGTCCAGGTCACGGCCGATGCTCGGCAGCGCCACGTTGACGACGGTGGAGTCCAGCATGGCCATGCTGGAGCCGAGGACCGTGGTCAGCAGGATCCACTTGCCCTGGGGGGAGGCCAGCCGGACATCGGGCATGCCCCCAGGTATACAGCGGGCCCGGCGGCACAGACAGCCGCCGGGCCCACCGAGGAGCACCGCTTACTTGATCTTGTTGCCCGCCGAGCGCAGGTTCTGCGTGGCCTCGACGACACGCGCGGCCATGGACTTCTCGGCCAGCTTGCCCCAGGTGCGCGGGTCGTAGGTCTTCTTGTCGCCGACCTCGCCGTCGACCTTCAGGACGCCGTCGTAGTTCTTGAACATGTGGTCGGCGACCGGCCGGGTGAAGGCGTACTGGGTGTCCGTGTCGAGGTTCATCTTCACGACACCGTTCTCCAGCGCGGTCAGGATCTCCTGCTCGGTGGAGCCGGAGCCGCCGTGGAAGACGAAGTCGAACGGGGCGGCCTTGCCGAACTTGGCGGAGACGCCGTCGGCCAGCTCCTTCAGCAGGTCGGGGCGGAGCACGACGTTGCCCGGCTTGTACACGCCGTGCACGTTGCCGAAGGAGGCGGCCAGCAGGTAGCGGCCCTTCTCACCGAGACCCAGGGCCTCGGCGGTGCGGATCGCGTCCTCGACCGTGGTGTAGAGGGAGTCGTTGATCTCGTGCGAGACACCGTCCTCCTCGCCGCCGGTCGGGGTGATCTCGACCTCGAGGATGATCTTCGCGGCGCGGGCCTGCTCCAGCAGCTCCTGCGCGATCTCCAGGTTGTCGGCGAGGGTCTCGGCGGAGCCGTCCCACATGTGGGACTGGAACAGCGGGTTGAGACCGGCCTCGACGCGCTTCTTGGAGAGCGCGAGCAGCGGACGCACGTACCCGTCGAGCTTGTCCTTCGGGCAGTGGTCGGTGTGCAGCGCGATGTTGACCGGGTACTTCTCGGCGACGATGTGCGCGAACTCGGCGAGTGCGACCGCGCCGGTCACCATGTCCTTGCTGTACTGGCCGCCGAGGAACTCGGCGCCACCGGTCGAGATCTGGACGATGCCGTCGCTCTCCGCCTCCGCGAAACCGCGCAGGGCCGCGTTCAGGGTCTGGCTCGAGGTGACGTTGATGGCCGGGTAGGCGAACTTGCCTGCCTTCGCCCGGTCGAGCATCTCGTTGTAGACCTCGGGGGTTGCGATGGGCATGTGTCCGCTCCTTGAGTGTGCGGGTTGACGTGCTGCGTTACGGCCCTGACCTAGACCTTGGGGGTGACGTCATCGTCGCCCCCATCTTTCCAGACACGGGGCGCTGGTCCATGCCCCCGCCAAGTCCAGGTCAAAGGGGCGTGTCAGTCCAGACCCAGTTCATCCTTCGAGAAGGCGAACACGTACGGCACTCCGGCCTGCTCGGCGATCGCCTCGGCCGCGCCCGTGTTCCGGTCCACGATCGTGGCGACGGCGACTACGTCGGCGCCGGCCTCGCGCAGCGCCTCCACGGCCGTCAGCACGGATCCGCCGGTGGTGGAGGTGTCCTCGACCGCCAGCACCCGGCGGCCCTTGACCTCGGCGCCCTCGATCCGGCGCTGCAGGCCGTGCGCCTTGCCTGCCTTGCGCACCACGAAGGCGTCCAGCGTCTTCCCGCGCGCGTGGGAGGCGTGCAGCATGGCCGTGGCCACCGGGTCGGCACCGAGAGTGAGGCCACCGACGGCCTCGAAGTCCAGCTCGGCGGTGAGGTCGAGCATGACCTCACCCACCAGCGGCGCGGCCTCGCCGTCCAGCGTGATCCGACGAAGGTCGATGTAGTAGTCGGCTTCCTTGCCCGACGACAGGGTCACCTTGCCGTGCACCACGGCCTTGTCCTTGATCTGCTGCAGCAGAGCGCCACGTACGTCCGTCATGCCGAACAGCTTAGAGCCGACGCCAGCTCCAGGTCGTCGTCGCCTCCAGCGGCTCCAGGGGTGTGACCAGCCGCGGGTGGGTGTTGAGGCCGTTGGGCGGTCCGGTCTGCGGTTCGACGCACACGGCCTCGGCCTGCTCGTCGTAGACCACCACCCATTCCTCCCGGCTGGTCACCTTCAGCTCCAGCTGCCCGGGCCAGGTGAGGGTGACGTCGACGCCGCCGGGCATGCCGAAGCAGTCGTCCCAGGGGCCGGGCTCGACGTCGATGCGGTTGCCGGTGGGCAGGTGGTCGGCGCCGCGCTCCTCCTGCCAGGCGGGCGCGAAGTCCAGCCGGACGTCGTCGCCGCCGAGGCTGCGGTGGAACCACGGGTGCCAGCCGATCTGGGCCGGGAAGGAGTCGTCGTACGTCTCCACGGACATCGTCAGCGTCAGGCTGTCCTCGGCGAGCGCGACGATCTGGGTGACGCGGCCGGGGTGCGGCCAGGGGTCGACCAGCTCGTACGTGATCACCGCCTCGTCCTGCGACACGCGCGCGGTGCGCCAGGCACCGTCACGGGCGGTGCCGTGGATGGCGTGCGGCGGGGAGTTGAGCGGCAGCTGGCGGACGGTGGCGCCGTCCAGGAAGCGGCCCTCGCGGATCCGGCCGCACCACGGCACCATCGGGAAGCAACCGAAGCGCTCGCCCTGCCGCAGCAGTTCCGTGCCGCCGATCCGCAGCCCACCGATGCGGCCGCCGTTTCCCGGCAGCACGCTCACCTCCGCGTCGCCCGCGGTCAGCGTGATGTCGTCGTTGCTCACGTCCCGACCCTACTGGGGAGATCAAGAGGACGTCCGCCGGACGCGGGCGGCGCGCGAGCGGCAGGGTGGGGGCATGAAGTATCTGGTGCTGATGTACGCCGACCCCGGTGCCACGGCGGCGATGACCGCCGAGCAGCGTGCCGAGGTGTTCCGCCGGCACGACGCCCTCCACGCCGAACTGGCAGGCACCGGCGAGATGCTGAACGGCGCGGGACTCGGCTACCCGGCCGACACGGCCACCCTGCGGTGGCAGCCGGACGGGCCGGTCGCGGTGGCCGACGGGCCGCTCGTCCCCGCGGAACTGCACCTCACCGCCTACTACGTCGTCGAGTGCGCGAGCGGGGAGCGGGCCCGCGAGATCGCCGAACGTGTCCTGGACTTCCATGTCGTGGCCGTCGAGGTGCGGCCGGTGCACGACTCGTTCGGGATGGGTTAGGCCCTACCGACGCCGGCGCAGGGCGCGTCCGACGACGATCGCCGAGGCCAGTGCCACGGCGGCGGCCGGTGCCGCCCAGCGCAGCACCGTGCTCCCGCCGACGGTCTGGGGGGCCGGCACGGGGGCGTAGCGCCCGCGCGGCGGCGCGTGGTCGACCTCCTCGGCGCTGCGGCCGATCATCGTCCGGCGCGCGTGCGCGGCCTCGGCGGGCGGCTCGCCCGTGTCGGCGAAGTCCTCGGCGAGACGGTCGGCCGCGTCCTCGCCCTCCGTGGCTTCGGGATCGAGGGAGGGCGGGGGCACTTCGATGTCGAAGACGGACGGGGCGGGCGGCTCCTGCGCGGACGGCGACCGAGGTTCCGGCTCCGCCTCCCCCTCCGGGGCCTGCGGCAGGTCCGCGTCGGCGAGGGCTTCGACGAAGCGGTTCAGCAGCCGGGTCACCGCCGAACCCACCGCGTCCGCGGGCAGTTCGGCGATGCGCCCGTCGGCGTCGGCCGTGCCCTCGACGGTGACGGTGGTGCCGCCGTCGGTGTCCGCGAGGCGCAGGGTGAGGGCGAGTTTCACGGTGCCGGCACCGCGGGCCTCGGTGGCCTCGCCCTCGGCGGCGTACGTGCCGTCCGCGCGGCGGCTGACGCGCACCGCGCCGCGGTAGGTGACGGAGTGTCCGCCGACCCGCACCTTCAGTCGTCCGGCGACGGGTTCGGCCCCGGCGTCCTGCTGGAGCCCGGGAACCGCCCGTGCCACCCGCACGGGGTCGGCGAGGGCCGCTCTGAGCCGGTCGGCCGGTACCGGGACGAAGACCTGGTGCTCCATGTCGGCTGAGCCTACCCAGGTGTGGCCGGAACGTACCCTCCCGCGTACCGGGCGCACCGTCCTCATCGCGGTGCGCCGATCGGCGGCAGCCGGGGGCCGACGGGTCCGGGCGGCACACGGCGGGGGCATGCATGGGGTCGGAGGTGGTGCGGCCATGCTCAGCGACGACATGCTCATGCGCCTTGACGAGGGCGGGCGGGTGCTCGAGTGGCGGCGCGCGGCCGAGGAGATGTTCGGCTGGTCGGCCGAGGAGACCGTCGGCCAGTCCGTCGCGGCGCTGGTGCGGGGGGCCGCGACGGGCGGACCGGTGGGCCGCAGCCGGCTCGACGAGACGCACGCCGTGCTGGTCAGGCCACTGTTCACGGACGAGCGGCTGGTGTGGGACGTGCGCAGGGCGGCGGACGCCGCCTCCGGCGAGGACGTGGCGATCCTGCGGGCGATGTTCACCCAGTCCCCGGTGGGCCTGCACGTGCTCGACGAACACCTGCGCATCGTCCGCATGAACACGGCCACGCGCGCACTGCGCGGCACCGCCGTGGGCCGGCTGCGGGGCAGGCTCTTCACCGAGGCGTACGGCATCACCGCCCCCGAGGCCGAGGAGGCGGCGGCGCGCCGGGTGCTCGACAGCGGACGGCCCGAGCTGAACCGGCTCGTACGGGGGACGCGCGCGACGCCGGGCCGGGGACGCGGCATCTACTCCGTCTCCTACGTGCGCCTGGAGAACGTCCGCGGGGACACCCTCGGCCTGGTCGTCACCGCGGTGGACGTGACCGAGCGCGAACGCGCGCTGCAGCGGCTGTCGGTGCTGGGCGAGGTCCGCCGCCGGGTGGGCGAGCGGCTGGACGTGATCGCCGCCTGCCAGGAGTTCGTGGACGCCGTGGTGCCCGCGTTCGCGGGCATCGCCGTGGTGGAGGTGGTCGACGCCGTGGTGCGCGGTGAGGCCCCGCCCCTGGTCCCGGTCGATCGCGACGTGCCGCTCCGGCGGGCCGCGTTCAGCGGGCGGATGCCGGCCTATCCGCTGGGAGACGTGCGCCACCTGCCCTACGGCACGCCCTTCTCGCGCGTGCTGAGCGACCTGCGGCCGCGGCTGGTGTCGGTGGAGGAGGACAGCCTGTGGCTCACGGCCGATCCGGCACGGGCGGACGCCATCAAGCACTCCGCCGCCCACTCGCTGATCGTCGCCCCGCTGGAGCTGCGCGGCGAGGCGTTCGGCGTGGTCAGCTTCTACCGGCACGGGGACGAGGACCCCTTCGAGCAGGACGACGTCGCCCTCGCCGCCGACCTGTGCGGGCACGCCGCCCTGTGCATCGACAACGCCCGGCGCTACGCCCGGGAGCGGACCATCGCCGCGACCGTGCAGCGCAGGCTGCTGCCCCAGCGGCCGGCCGTGCCGTCCACGGTCGAGCTGGCGCACCTGCATCTGCCCGCCCCCGAGGGCGGCGGCGTGTGGTTCGACGTGATCGGCCTGGCGGGCGCCCGGTCCGCGCTGATCGTCGGCGAGGTGGCGGGCCGGGGCATGGCCGCCGCCACCACGATGGGGCAGCTGCGGACCGTCATCCACTCGCTGGCCGCGCTGGACGTGGCGCCGGACGAGCTGATGGCCCGGCTGAACGACACGGCCACCCGGCTCGCCGACGAACGTGCCGCGCTGCCCACGGGCGACCCGCTGCACCGGGAGCCGCTGACCGCGAGCTGCCTGATCGCCGTGTACGACCCGATCGACCTCACCTGCACCTTCGTACGGGCGGGCCTGTCGGACCCGCTGGTCGTACCGCCCGACGGCGACCCGGCCACCGTGCCCGTCCCGGCGGGCCCGCTGCTCGCCGGGCCCGGCAACGCCCCGTTCCCGGCGACCACGGTCCCCCTGCCCGCCGGCAGCACCCTCGCGATCGGCACCAGCCTGCTGGCGCGGGAGGCCCTCGCGCCGTCCGCGTCGCTGCGCCCGCTGTTCGACGGCAGTGCCGGCCGGCCGCTGAGCGAACTGTGCGACGGCCTGGCCTACGCCGTCGACCACAGCCGCCGGGCCGGGGACGCGCTGCTGCTGTTCGCCCGCACGACGGCGTTCCCCGCCGAGCAGGTCTTCACCTGCCCGCTGCCGGCGGGTGCCGAGGCCGCTCCCTTCGCCCGCGCGGCGGCGCGCCGCCGGCTGCGGGAGTGGGGCATCGACCGGGAGACCTCCTCCGTCACGGAGCTGATCGTCAGCGAACTGGTGGGCAACGCGGTGCGCTACGGCGCTCCGCCCTTTCGACTGCGGCTGATCCTGAACGGCGTGCTGACCTGCGAGGTCACCGACGTCGCCTCGGCCGCTCCGCACATCAGGCACGCCCGTGCCAGCGACGAGACCGGGCGCGGGCTGTTCATCGTCGCCACGCTGGCCGATGCCTGGGGCACGCGGTACCTGCCGGTCGGCAAGACCGTCTGGGCGCAGCAGTCCCTCGGGGACGGCACCGGGAGGACGGGGGCCGCGGCCGCTCAGTAGCGCGGATGCACCAGGGTGGAAGGCGGCAGTCCGCCGGTCCGGGTGCGGGCCGCGGCGCGCGCGTCGGCCGTCAGCCCGTCCTGGGTCAGGGTCCACGGCCGCGGGCCGCGCGGGTCGAGGCGCAGCGCGGGTGCCGAGCCGCCGGGCGCCGCGAGCAGGAAGCCCCAGTCGTGGGGGACCCGGGACGCCCCCGAGGAGCGGTCGGGGCCGGCCGCGAATCCGCGGTCCTGGCCGAGGACCCGGTAGGGGCTGGTGGTGAAGCCGGCCGCGCGGAGGGTCGCGGCGACCGTCCAGAAGACCCGGGGGCGGGCGGTGACGGGCCCGGCGTGCACCACCAGGCGGCCCCGCGGGGCGAGCACACGGCGGGCCAGGCCGTAGAACTCCTGGGAGTACAGCTTGGTGCTGGCGGTGATGCCGGGATCGGGCAGATCGGCGATCACGACGTCGTACGCCCGGCCGTGGGTGCCGCGCAGCCAGCCGAGGGCGTCCGCGCCGGTCACATGGACGCGGGGGTCGGCGTAGGCGTGGCCGTTGGCGGCGGACAGACCGGGGTCGCTGCGGGCCAGCCGGATCAGGCCGGGGTCGAGTTCGACGATGTCGAGGCGGCGCACCCCGCGGTGGCGCAGCACCTCCCGGGCGGCCAGTCCGTCGCCGCCGCCGAGGACGAGTACGCGCGTCTCGGGGCCGGCGGAGAGGGCCGGGTGGACCAGGGCCTCGTGGTAGCGGCGTTCGTCGCGGCCGCCGACGCGGAGGCGGCCGTCGAGGTACAGGTCGAGGGGCCTGCCGTGGGTGCCGCCGGCCAGGACGACCTCTTGCACGCCGGTCTGGACGGCCACCCGGACGTCGTTCCCGTAGACGGCGTGCCGGGCGGCCCGTTCGAAGTCGTCGGCGAGAGCGGCGGCGGAGCCGAGGACACCGAGGACGCCGAGGCCGACGAGGAACAGGGCCCAGCGGGCCCGCCGGGTCAGGTCGCGGCGGAAGAGGCCGAGGACGAGGGCGCCACCCGCGACGACGTTGACGGCGCCGGTAAGCAGGGCGCCGGTCAGCTGGCCGAGGAAGGGCAGCAGGAGGAAGGGGAAGGCGAGGCCGCCGACGAGGGCGCCGACGTAGTCGGCGGCGAACAGGTCGGCCACCGCACCGCCCGCGTCCTGGCGGCGGATCCGCTGGATCAGCTCCATCAGCAGCGGGACCTCGGCGCCGATGAGCAGGCCGATGGCGAGGGAGAAAGCGACCAGGAGACAGCGCGGGCCCTGCGCCCACACCCCGCCCCAGCCGCCGGTCCAGGCGAACACGGCGTACAGCGCCATGGCGCTGCAACCGCCGACGAGCGCCAGGGCCGACTCGACCGCGCCGAATCCGGCGGCGGCGTGCCAGCGCAGCCGTTTGGCGCCGAGGGAGCCGATGCCCATCGCGAACACCATGACGGACAGCACGACGGACGCCTGGGTGACCGAGTCGCCCATCAAGTACGAGGCGAACGCGACGAGTTCGAGTTCGTACACCAGTCCGCAGGCCGCGCAGACGAAGACGCACACGAGGACCAGGAACCGCCCGGTGCCGGGCCGGACGGGCAGCCGTGCGGGGCCGGTCCAGGACGGCGGGGCTCCCGGGGGCGCGGGGGCGTGCGGTTCGATCACTCTGCGACGTTACGTCACACGCTCGGCACGCTTCGTCACCCACACGTGTGGAAGTGGGGGCGGTTGACGTATTCCGTGTTTATGTCGGCCGGGCACGCCCTGCGGGGCTTCGTCCGGATCAGCCCTGCTGCGGCACGGCGACCCGCGCCCCGACCCGGGTCCGCGTCGCCACCAACTGCCCGTCCTGCGGGTAGGCGTGCCAGGTGCGCCAGTGCACCTGGCCGTCGTGCCGCTGGGCCAGCATCGCCGTGAACGCGTGCGGGCTGCCGGGGAAGACGCCGGCGAGGCCGTGCGGGTGGTCGGAGACGAGGGCCAGCAACTCCTGGGCGCGGCCCGCGAACGAGCCGGGTGTGAGCACCTCGACGCGCGCGGCGAACTCGTACTCCCAGTCGCCGACCCGTTTGGCGACGCCCAGCGGGAGGGGGGTGCTGGAGCCGGGGATGCAGGCGACCGTCTCCGAGCAGGTGCCGCGCTCCTCCTCGAGGAGCACCTGGTGGGACGCGCCCAGCAGCCGCAACTGCATCTTCGCGCCCGTGAGTTCGAGGTCGAGGGTGGCCAGCGCAGGCAGCGGCTCGCGTCCCAGTGCCCAGGCGAGGTCGGCGGCACGCGTATCGGTGTAGGAGGTGTTCAGGGTCGTGAGCATGGATCGGCTCCGCTAACACGCGATGAGGGGGAGATCGGCCATGTCAGCCCAGCCGGTCCGGCCGGGAGGGGAGTCTGATGGGACGTCCGAGGGGCTGCGTTGGCGATTTAGAGGGAATCATGAAGACAGGCGACGCCACAGCGTTTTTACCCAACTTCGTGGGGTTTCCATCCCTCAGAGGGCTCCACAGCTCAACTGTTCAACAACGGCGTGCGCCGGGCGCGCCACCCGAACGGGTGAGCGCCCGCCGGACGTCCTCCTCCGGCGGGCGCTCGGTGAGCTCAGCTGCCCCGTGTCAGCTGCCTCCCCCGCATCCGCCCCCGCCGCACGACGAACCGCCGCCGCAGGACGAACCGCCCCCGCACGAGTGGCCGCCTCCGCAGGAGTGGTGACCACCGCCGTGCCCCCCGTGACCGCCGTGACTCCCCGACGACGACCCGGTGCCGGACGCGCCGCCCCAGGCCCACCAGCTGTTCCCGCTGTCGTACGACGACGATGACGACGACGAGCGGTTCCGCCTGCCCCGGCCGCTCTTGCCGAGCGAGACCCCGGCGTGCCCCTTCCGGCGGGACCGGCCCGCCACCGCCGCGACGACCAGCACCGCGACCACTGCCAGGATGATGCCGAACTCCATGGCGCCACCCTCCTTCCGTTCCCCCGAAGCGGCCCCCCGTGGGCGCCTCGCCCGCTGCCGTGTCCGCCGCGGTGACCGGGGGATGCCCGGCCGGCCGAGGGCTCAAAGCAGAGTTGAGGAACTCCAGAGCTTGGGCGGAGGATGGCCGGCATGACCTCCACCGCGCGTCCCTTCCTGAACCGCCGTCTCGCCGAGTTCGGGACGACGATCTTCGCCGAGATGTCGGCCCTCGCCGTGGCCACCGGGTCGATCAACCTGGGACAGGGCTTCCCGGACACCGACGGGCCCGAGGAGGTCCGGGAGGCCGCCGTGCGGGCGCTGCGCGACGGGCGCGGCAACCAGTACCCGCCGGGTCCCGGCATCCCCGAGCTGCGCTCCGCGATCGCCGCGCACCAGCTGCGCCGCTACGGGCTGGCGTACGACCCCGACACCGAGGTGCTGGTCACGGCGGGCGCCACGGAGGCGATCGCGGCCTCGCTGCTGGCGCTGCTCGAACCGGGCGACGAGGTCGTGGCACTGGAGCCGTACTACGACTCCTACGCGGCGAGCATCGCGATGGCGGGCGGCACGCGGGTGCCGGTCACCCTGCGGCCGCACGACGGCGGTTTCCGCCTGGACCTGGACGAGCTGCGCGCGGCGGTCACCGGCCGCACCCGGCTGCTGCTGATCAACACCCCGCACAACCCGACCGGTACGGTCCTCACCCGCGAGGAGCTGGCCGCGATCGCCGAGCTGGCGGTGGAGCGCGACCTGCTCGTGGTGACCGACGAGGTGTACGAGCACCTGGTCTTCGACGACGCCGGGCACCTGCCGCTCGCCACGTTCCCCGGGATGCGCGAGCGCACCGTGAGCATCGGCTCGGCCGGCAAGACCTTCTCCTTCACCGGCTGGAAGGTCGGCTGGGTGACGGCGGCTCCGGAGCTGGTCACGGCGGTCCGCTCGGCGAAGCAGTTCCTGACCTACGTCTCCTCGGGACCCTTCCAGTACGCGGTCGCCGAGGCCCTGGCGCTGCCCGACTCCTACTTCGAGGACTTCCGCCGGTCCATGCGGGAACGCCGGGACATCCTCGCCGAGGGGCTGACGGCGGCGGGCTTCGAGGTCTTCAGGCCGGCCGGCACCTACTTCGTCACCACCGACATCCGCCCCCTCGGCGAGAAGGACGGCTTCGCCTTCTGCCGTGCCCTGCCCGAGCGCGCCGGCGTGGTCGCGATCCCCAACGCCGTCTTCTACGACGACCGGGAGGCGGGGGCGCCGTTCGTGCGGTTCGCCTTCTGCAAGCGGGAGGAAGTGCTGCGGGAGGCGGCACGGCGACTGCGGGCCATGTGAGCGGGTCCTGTACGCGACACAGGTGAACCGGTGACGCACTCGGCCGCCCGGTGTTCGCATCCGCGGCCGGGCCCTTGCAAGGTGCGGTGGTGTGACGCACGCCAGCACCGTCCTCGCCCCGCCCGCCGCTCAGCCCGTCGTCGCACCCGCGCCTCCGCCCCCGAGGCGCGGCGGGCCGTCCTTCCGCAGGGCGGCCGCCGTCGCGGTGGGCCTGTTCCTCGGGGTGCGGCTCGTCGGCACCCTGGTGCTCGCGCTCGTCGGGCAGGCGGGCGGCAGACACCCCCTGACGCTGCTCGGCCGGTCCTGGGACTCGGTCTGGTACCTGGGGATCGCCGTGCACGGCTACGGCCGCCTGCTGCACCTGCGCGCCACGGTCGTCAGCGACCTGGCGTTCTTCCCGCTGTACCCGGCGCTGGTGCGGGCGGTGACCGCGCTGACCCCGCTCGGCGGGATCGGCGCGGGACTGCTGGTGTCGTGGACGGCGGCCGCGGTGGCCGCCGCCGGGATCTACGCCGTCGGCGCCCGGCTGTACGGCCGGGCCGTCGGCACCGTGCTGGTGCTGCTGTGGGGACTGCTGCCGCACTCGGTGGTGCTGTCGATGGCGTACACCGAGCCGGTGCTGACCGCGTTCGCGGCCTGGTCGCTGTACGCGGTGCTGGCCGGGAACTGGGTCTGGGCGGGCACGCTGGCGGCCTGCGCGGGCCTCGCCCGGCCGAACGGGTTCGCTGTCGCCGCCGCCGTGCTGGCCGCGGCCGGCGCCGCGGCGTGGCGGCGCCGCGGCCGGGTTTCCCACAGGCTGTGGACAGGCGCGGCGCTCGCCCCGCTGGGCTGGACGGCGTACGTCCTCTGGGTCGGCGGGCGCACCGGGGACCCGCTGGGCGGCTATTTCGAGGTGCAGCGGCGCTGGGGGTCGAGGTTCGACCTCGGTGAGGGCTGGCTGGACATGGTGCGCCGCTCGCTGCTGCACGCCACCAAGTTCGCCTTCCCGGTGACGCTGGTCCTCGTGGCCGTCGCGGTGGTGCTGTACGCGCTCGTGCTGCTGGAGCGGGTGCCGCTGCCCCTGTCGGTGTACAGCGGGGTGCTGCTGCTCGTCGTGATCGGCGGCTCGGGGTTCTTCGAGTCCAAGCCGCGGTTCCTGCTGCCGGCGTTCCCGCTGCTGCTGCCGCTCGCCCGGGCGCTGGTACGGACGGCGAGAGCCCGGCCCTGGCACGCGACCGTGGTGGTCGCGGCCCTGGCCGGGCTCGGCTACGTCTACGGCGCGTACCTGGTCGTGTTCGGGCGCGCGCCCCTGTGACGTCCGGCGGAGCTACTCTCCGTCGTCCTGCTGCTCTTCTGCCTCGTCGACCTCCTGCTCGATGCCGAGCTGCTCGACGAGCCACTTGTCGAACTCGATAGCGGCCCGCACCCAGCTGACCGTGGACGAGACGAAGTGGTTGATGTCGACGCCCGTGCCGATCAGCATCTGGGCCTCGCCGATCAGCCGGACCGTGCCGTCGTCGTGGGTGTGGGTGTAGACCTTGGGCCACAGGGTGCGGCGGTTCCAGTCGTCGACGGACTCCAGCAGCTGGGGCTTCTCGTCGATCTTGTGGGGGCGGTCGTAGAAGGTCCGCACCGAGAAGACCGCCTGCTCGGCCTCTCCACGGAACATGAAGTACGTGCGGAACTGCTCCCACGGAGCCGCGAGGTCACCCTCCTCGTCCACGACGTACTTCAGCTCCATCTGGTCGAGGAGCTGCTTCACGAGGTCCTGATCCGGGACGACGGGGCCCGCCGGCCCTTGGGGCTGCGGCTCTGGCTGGCCCCCGAAGTTCGGAATCGAGGACGGGTCGATGCTCACCGTGTTTTTCCCTTCATGCGGATTCCGTCATCCTCCCCCATGCGGGGAGGGGGGTGGCAAGCCCCGGCCGTCCCGTGTCAGCCCAGGGCTTACACGGGACGCACGCGCACCGGGGCGCCCCGCCTCCGCGTACCCCCGGCTACAGGGTCTTCCCGGTGTCCGGGCCGACCAGCAGGCCGCCGCCGAAGCGGTCCACGCGGACCGTGTCGCCGTCCTTGATCTCGCCGGAGAGGATCTCCTTGGCGAGCCGGTCGCCGATGGCGGTCTGGACGAGGCGGCGCAGCGGCCGGGCGCCGTACGCCGGGTCCAGGCCCTCCTCCGCGAGCCAGGCCAGCGCCTCGGGGGTGATGTCCAGGGTGAGCCGGCGCTCGGCCAGCCGCCGGCCGAGCCGGTCGAGCTGGAGGGCGGCGATGCGCTCCAGCTCGGGCTTGGTCAGCGCCGAGAAGACCACCAGGTCGTCGAGCCGGTTGAGGAACTCCGGCTTGAAGGAGGTCCGGACCACCTCCAGCACCTGCTCCTTCTTCTCGGCCTCACCGGTGAGCGGGTCGACCAGGAACTGGCTGCCCAGGTTGGAGGTGAGCACCAGGATGGTGTTCCGGAAGTCGACCGTACGGCCCTGACCGTCCGTCAGGCGGCCGTCGTCCAGCACCTGGAGCAGGACGTCGAAGACCTCGGGGTGGGCCTTCTCCACCTCGTCCAGCAGCACCACGCTGTACGGGCGGCGGCGGACGGCCTCGGTGAGCTGGCCGCCCTCCTCGTAGCCGACGTACCCGGGGGGCGCGCCGACGAGCCGGGCCACGCTGTGCTTCTCGCCGTACTCCGACATGTCGATGCGGACCATGGCCCGCTCGTCGTCGAAGAGGAAGTCCGCGAGCGCCTTGGCGAGTTCGGTCTTGCCGACACCGGTCGGGCCGAGGAAGAGGAAGGAGCCGGTGGGCCGGTCGGGGTCGGCGATGCCGGCCCGGGAGCGCCGTACGGCGTCGCTGACGGCGCGCACGGCCTCGATCTGGCCGATGAGCCGCTTGCCCAGCTCGTCCTCCATGCGCAGCAGCTTCTGCGTCTCGCCCTCCAGCAGGCGGCCGGCCGGGATGCCGGTCCAGGCGGCGACGACGTCGGCGATGTCGTCGGAGCCGACCTCGTCCTTGACCATGGTGTCCTTGGCGACCTCCTCCTCGGCCTCCGAGGCGGCCTCCAGCTCCTTCTCCAGCTCCGGGATCTCGCCGTAGAGCAGCTTGGCCGCGGTGTCGAAGTCGCCGTCGCGCTGGGCGCGTTCGGCCTGGCCGCGCAGGTCGTCCAGCCTCTCCTTCAGCTCACCGACCCGGTTGAGGGACTGCTTCTCCTTCTCCCAGCGGGCGGTCAGGCCGCGCAGCTCCTCCTCCTTG
The DNA here is from genome assembly GCF_900105245.1 of Streptomyces sp. 1222.5. Taxonomy (NCBI): domain Bacteria; kingdom Bacillati; phylum Actinomycetota; class Actinomycetes; order Kitasatosporales; family Streptomycetaceae; genus Streptomyces; species Streptomyces sp. 1222.5. The sequence continues at coordinate 4,289,611 of NZ_FNSZ01000001.1, forward strand.
TCGGCGAGGTCGCGGCGCAGCTTCTCCAGGCGTTCGCGGGAGGCCGGGTCGGTCTCCTTGCCGATCGCCAGCTCCTCCATCTTCAACCGGTCGACGCCGCGCTGGAGTTCGTCGATCTCGACAGGGGACGAGTCGATCTCCATGCGCAGCCGGGAGGCGGACTCGTCCACCAGGTCGATCGCCTTGTCCGGCAGGAAGCGGGAGGTGATGTAGCGGTCCGAGAGGGTGGCCGCTGCGACCAGCGCGCTGTCCGCGATCTGCACCTTGTGGTGGGCCTCGTACCGGCCCTTGAGGCCGCGCAGGATCGCGATGGTGTCCTCGACGGTCGGCTCGGCGACCAGCACCTGCTGGAAGCGGCGCTCCAGCGCCGGGTCCTTCTCGATCCGCTCCCGGTACTCGTCCAGCGTGGTCGCGCCGACCATGCGCAGCTCACCGCGGGCCAGCATGGGCTTGAGCATGTTGCCCGCGTCCATGGCCGAGTCCCCGCCGGCGCCGGCGCCGACCACCGTGTGCAGCTCGTCGATGAAGGTGATGATCTGGCCGTCGGAGCCCTTGATCTCGGCGAGGACGGCCTTCAGCCGCTCCTCGAACTCGCCGCGGTACTTGGCGCCGGCCACCATCGCGCCGAGGTCCAGCGCCACCAGCCGCTTGTCCTTCAGCGACTCGGGCACGTCACCCTTCACGATCCGCTGGGCGAGCCCCTCGACGACGGCGGTCTTGCCGACACCCGGCTCACCGATGAGCACGGGGTTGTTCTTCGTGCGGCGGCTCAGCACCTGCACCACCCGGCGGATCTCCTGGTCCCGGCCGATGACCGGATCCAGCCGGCCCTCGCGCGCGGCGGCGGTGAAGTCGGTGCCGAACTTCTCCAGGGCCTTGTACTGGCCCTCGGGATCGGCGGTGGTCACGCGGCGTCCTCCCCTGGCCTTCCGGAAGGCCTCCAGCAGCTTCTTCGCATCTGCGCCCTGCCCTTCGAGCATCTCGCCGGCCGCGCCGCCCTTCGCGGCGATGCCGATCAGCAGGTGTTCCGTGGACAGGTAGTCGTCACCGAGGTCCTTCGCGCGCTCGCCGGCGTCGGCGATCACGGCCAGCAGGTCGCGGTTGGGCTGCGGCGGCGCGACCGTGGAACCGGTGACGCTGGGCAGCCCGGCCAGGATCCGCTCCGTGCCGGAGCGTACGGCGGCCTGGTCGGCGTCGACGGCGGCCAGCAGGTCGGTGATGTTCTCGTTGTCCTGCCCCTGGAGCAGAGCCAGCAGCAGGTGGGCGGGGGTGAGGTCCGGGTGTCCATCGGCCACGGCGCGGTTGCTCGCGGCGTTGATCGCGTCCCGGCTCCTGTTGGTCAGCTCGGCGTCCACGTGTCCGTACTCCTCCTCGGCCTCTCTCCACTGCTGACTACATCAGCGTACACAAAGTTGAGTCGATTCCACTCAAGGTGCGGTGGGGTTAGCTTTCGGGCATGACGACCCACTCCGTAGATCCGACTGCCCCGGACGAGCCGTACCTCGCCTTCTGGCGCGAACGGCACCTGTGCACGCTCACCACGCTCCGGCGCGACGGCAGCCCGCACGTGGTGCCGGTCGGGGTGACCTACGACCCGGGGGCGGGGGTGGCCCGGGTGATCGCCAACGGGTCGAGCGCCAAGGTCGCGCACGTGCTGGCGGCCGGGGCGGAGGGTGCCCGGGTGGCGGTGTGCCAGGTGGACGGCCGGCGCTGGGCGACGCTGGAGGGACGCGCCCACGTGCACACCGAGCGGGAGCGGGTGGCGGAGGCGGAGCGGCGGTACGCCGAACGGTACGAGCGGGTGCCGTCGCCGAACCCGGCGCGGGTCGTGATCGAGATCGCGGTGGAGAGGGCACTGGGGCACGGGTGACGGGAGTGCACGCACGTCCGGCCGCGGCAGGGCCGGCCCCAGCCGTCGTACGGCTGATTTCAGCCAGGGTGGAGACCCGCCGATAGCGTGAAATGTCCCCGCAAAACTGCAGCGGCGTCACCGTGTTCAGGTCACGGTGACGCCGCTGCGGGGGGAAGCGCCTGAGCGATCTTTTACGACGGGGGAATCGCGTCAGGCACTGCGGGGGGTGGCCGAGATGGTCCTCAGGTCGGAGTCCTCCGGCTCGGTCAGCCGGTGGTCCCGCTGGTCCAGGTTCACAAAGATCATTCCGTACCGGATCGCGCAGCGCACCGGCTGGGGCGCACCGCGCGGCTTGCGCAGGCACCGGAACGCCCGCACGTCGCCGTCCTCGTCGCGCGTGACGACGACCGGCTCACCGAAGACGGGCACCATCAGCGAGTCACCACTGTGGGGGATGGCGGTGACCAGGTCGATGAAGTGCCAGCCGGATCGGTAGGCGGTGGCCATTTCACGCCGGAAGGAGCGGTCGTCGGGTGGAGTAGTCATAGTCAGTCCCAGACGCTGTCATCCGTGCTGACCGGAGTCTCGACGCCGACAGCGACCGTCCCCGTTGTCCGAGCACCACTCGCCCCGTGACCGTCCCCCTGCACGCCGGAGAGGCCGGCCAACGTTCCGAAGGCCGCAACGGCGGAGAAGGCGGCGACAAGCACCGAGCGAAGCATTCTCTTACGCATAGTCGGCTTCGTCCTCACTTGAAGGTCCCCTCTTCCCCCGTCGAGTAAGACGATGGCTCATTCGGGCACGTCATGACCACACGATCGGTGCATCATGTTCCTGCATGTTCAGGACCCTGGGGGGTGGAGATTTGGCAACAAATGGGACTAAGGCGACACATCCCCACGCGGTTACCGACTTGTGTGAGGAAGGGAACCGCCTCTATGCGACGGCGCTGCGCACCGGACGTATCGCCCGAGCCGATGTCGAGACCGCCCCTTGCCTGATGGAGTTCGCCCTCCTTCACCCCGATCCGGACGACGCCGACTGGCTGCGCCCGGTTCCCCCGACCCTGGTCCTCGCACAGCGCCTCCACCCCCTGGAGCAGGAGATCACCGAACGGCGGCGGCTGTCCGTCGCCCTCGCCGAAGTCTTCGAGCCATTCATGGCCCTCAGCACCACCCAGGAGAGCACGCCCACCCACTCCATCACGGTCCTGGAGGGACTCGACCGGATCAACGCGGCGCTCGACCTGGCCACGGCCCACTGCCGGACCGAGATGCTCACCGTGCAGCCCAGCGGCCGGCGCCGCCCCGAACAGCGGCTCATCGAGGGGCTCGAACGCGACAAACCGCTGATCGAGCGCGGGGTGCGGATCCGGACGCTCTACCAGCACACGGCCCGGTACAGCCCCGACCGGCTGGCCTACGTCGACCACTTCGCCAACGGCAAGGTGGAGTACCGCACCATCGACGAACTCGTGGACCGGCTCATCGTCTGCGACGAGACCGTCGCGTTCATCCCCATCCAGGACGACCGCCAGGTGGCCCTCGAACTGCGCCACCCCGGCCTGGTCCGCTACCTGATCAAGGTGTTCGAGTTCATGTGGGACCGGGCGGTGCCGCTCAGCGCCGGAGCGCCCTACGAGACGGCGCCCGACGGCATCACCGACATCCAGCACTCCATCGCCAAGCTCCTCGTCGAGGGCCACGTCGACGAGGCCATCGCCCGCCGTCTCGGCATGAACGTGCGCACCTGCCGGGCCCACATCGCCAAGCTCGCCCAGGCCCTCGGCAGCGGCAGCCGCGCCCAACTCGGCTATCTCATCGCCCAGTCCGGCATGCTCGACCGGGACCACTGACGCGATGGCCGGGCCGGGGGCGAGAGGCACGGAGACGCACCACACCGAGCACGACGCCGACGACCTGTGCGCGGCGGGCACCGCGGTCTACGAACGCGCCCTGCGCGAGGGGCACGTGGGCACCGCGGAGGCCGGGCGCGCGCCCTGTCTGCTCGGCCTCGGGCTGCTGCGGCCCACGGCGGAGGATGCCCGGCGTCTGGAGCCCGTCCCGCCGGCCGTGGTGCTGCACCGGCTGCTGCGCGCGTCGGCCGACCGGATCGCCGACGAGCGCCGACGCGAGGTCCTGCTGGCCGAGGCGTTCGAACCGCTCATGCGCATCGACGGCCGGCGGACCGAGGACGCCGCGGACACCCCGACGCTCCGGGTGCTCAGCGGCACGGCCCGGATCAACGAGGCCATCACGGAGGCCATGGGCGCGGCCCACCGGGAAGTGCTGTGCGTCCAGCCCCACCACGAGCTGAACACCGCGCGCGGCCACGCCTCCCGGCGCACCGCCGTCCCGCGCGACCAGGCCCTGCTGGACCGCGGCGGCCGGATGCGCACGCTCTACCAGCACACCCTGCGCCATCTGCCGGCCGTCGCCTCCTACTACGAGCAGCTCACGGGGGACACCGAGGCGCGCAGCCTGGACGAGGTCACCGAGCGGCTGATCGTCATCGACCGCGCGGTCGCCTTCCTCCCGGCGAGCGCCGACGGCACCCTCGCCCTGGAGGCCCGGCACCCCGCGCTGATCACGTACTTCGTGACGATCTTCGACCGGCTGTGGCGGCTGGCCACCCCCATGTACCCGCAGGCCGTCCGGCGGCCGTCCGTGGGCGGTGTCACCGCTCGCCAGCGGTCCATCGCCGCGCTCCTCGTCGAGGGCCACACGGACACGGTCATCGCGGAACGGCTGGGGATGAACGTCCGTACCGCCCGCGTCCACATCGCCCGGCTCGCCGCCACCCTCGGCAGCGAGAGCCGCGCCCAGCTCGGCTACCTCATCGGACGGTCCGGGATGCTCGACCGGCAGGAGGAGACGGCCCGGTGAACCACCGCGAGCACGGCATCGAGGAGCTGTGCGCCGCCGGCGAGAAGCTCTACGAGCGTGCCCTGCGGGACGGGTACCTGCCCGCCACCGAGGCCGCCGAGGCGCCCTGCCTGACCGGCCTCGGCCTGCTGCACCCGGCCGTCGACGACCTCGCCCGGCTGGAACCCGTCGCCCCCGCCGCCGTACTGAACCGTTTCCTGCGCACCTCCCGCGCCCGGATCGCCGAGGAACGGGGCCGCGAGAACCGGCTGCTGAAGCTCTTCGAACCCCTCCTGCACACCGGCGGGCGGGGCGCGCCCGCCGACACGCCCACCCTGCGCCTGCTCAGCGGCACCGAGGCCATCAACCGCGCGATCGGCGACGCCATGGCGGAGGCCACCAGCGAGGTGTGCTGCGTGCAGCCCAACACCCACTACCACGACGAGCGCGGGCGGATCGCCCAGTCCCGGTCCCTTGAACGGGACCAGGCGCTGCTCGACCGGGGCGGCCGACTGCGCACCCTCTACCAGCACACGCAGCGCCATCTGCCGCTCATCCGCGCCCGCTACGAGTCGCTGCGCGGGCGGGCCGAGGCGCGCACGCTCGACGAGCTGCCGGACCGGCAGATCATCATCGACCGCGCGGTGGCGTTCCTGCCGGCCGACGAGGACCAGCGGCTCGCCCTGGAGGTGCGCCACCCGGCCCTGCTGGGCTTCTTCGGCACCGCCTTCGACCGGCTGTGGCACCTGGCCACCCCGATGTACCCGCAGGCCGTCCAGCCGCCCTCCCTGGGCGGCGTCACGCCCCGGCAGCGGGCCATCGCCGCACTCCTCGTGGAGGGCCACACCGACGCGGTCGTCGCGGAGCGGCTCGGCATGAACGTCCGCACCGCGCGGCTGCACATCGCCAAGCTCGCCGCCGCCCTCGGCAGCGAGAGCCGCGCCCAGCTCGGCTACCTCATCGGACGGTCGGGGATTCTCGATCAGGAGCGGTAAAGGCGCCCGCCGCCCGCCCGGGACGGTGCCCGTCCAGGCCCACCTGGGCGATCCGGACGCCGAGTTGGGTACGGCTGGCCGCGCCGAGCGTCTCCGACAGACGGGCGATGTGGGCCCGGCAGGTGCGCACGCTGATGCCGAGCCGCTCGGCGATCACCGCGTCCTGGTGCCCCTCGGCGAGCAGCGCGGCGATGGACTGCTCGCGGTGCGAGATGCCCTCGATGCCGGTGTCCGGCAGCGCCGCGGTGAGCGGGATCGCGAGGCGCCACAGCCGCTCGAAGACCGTCACCAGGTATTCCACGAGGGCGGGATGACGCAGTTCCAGGGCCATCGTGCGGTCGGTGTTGGCCGGGATGAAGGCCACGGTCCGGTCGAAGAGGATCAGCCGGTCGATGACCTCGTCCAGGGTGCGCGCCTCGACCGTGTCACCCATCAGCTCCAGGTAGTTGAGCAGTCCCTGGCCGTGCCGGGCCACATGGGTGTACAGGTCGCGCATCCGCACGCCCCGGCCGCGCAGGGCCAGCGCCCGGTGCAGCCCCTCGGTCAGCTCGGCCTCCCGCCGGATGCCGCCGGGCTGCACGGTGAGCACCTCGGTCGTGCACGCCTCGGTCGCCTCGTCCATCGCGGCCTGGATGCGGGAGAGCCCGTCCAGCACCCGGATGGCACTGCCCTCGGCCGGCGCCGCCAGCGCGTTCAGCTGCCGTCCCAGGCCCGCGTACCACTCGAAGGCGGCCACCGCCGAGCCCACCCGCCGCTGGCTGGCGCTGACCTCGTCGTAGACACCGCGCAGCAGCCTGGTCATGACCTCCTGCGGGGAGGTGGGCACCAGCCAGTCCATGTCGTCGGGATCCGGGTGCAGCAGGGCCAGTTCCAGCAGGCAGGGCACCTGTTCGGCGTCCGTGCGCCGCACCCGTCCCCGGCGTACGGCGCGCGAGTACACCCGGTCCCCGGCCCCGCACAGCCGGTCGGCACCGTGAGGATGCTCCTCCGCCCCGCGCCCGGCCATCGCCCATTCCACCCCCGGTCGCTGCCACTTCCGCAGCGCAACTATGCGCGGCGTCGACCGGGTCCGCAACACGGCTCCCCCCACGAGGGCCGCCGTAAACCGACGTTATGCCCATGTTTCGTCCAGGCTCCGCACCTCGCATTGCAACAAGATGATGGTGGTGGTCCGGCCATCACCGGTGCATCGTTGTTCCCGCTTCCCCCGGGTGCCACGGGCATCCGGAGCGGCCCCGGCCCGGGCACCCCCCGCCCCGCCGGGGCCGCCGCATCGCTCCCACGGGGGTGGTGCGATGCGGGGAGGGCCGCAGGGGCCGGTGCCCGCCCCACGGCTTCGAGCCGTACGACACGGGGTCGTACGGCTCGAGGTCGGGCGGCCGCCGGGCGGCCGGGCGTTACTTCAGGCCGATCGCCGAGCAGGCCGCCTTGTACTTGGCGGTGCAGATGTCGCCGACGCTGTAGATGCCGTCCGCGATGACGGTGTCCTTGATGTTGTCCTGGGTCAGCGCGCTCACCTGGACCAGCTTGGACGGGATGTCCTTGGCGGTGGGGCTGTCGACCTTGTCCTGGGTGAGGGCGTCGAACTGGATGTCCTTGCCCTGGACCTTGGTGACGGCCATCTGCGCGGCGGCCTCGGCCTCGTCCGGGTAGGACTTGTAGACGCTCATGTACTGCTCGCCGGCCACCACCCGCTGCACCGCGTCGAGTTCCGCGTCCTGGCCGGTGATCGGGGGCAGGTCGGTGACGCCGGCGTTCTTGAGGGCCTTGATGACACCGCCCGCCATGCCGTCGTTGGCGGCGTAGACGGCGGCGATGTTGTTCTTGCCGATCTTGGCGATCGCCTCGGCCATGCGGGCCTCGGCGATCTCCGGCTTCCACTCCTTCGTGTCGAAGGAGTCCGCGATCGTCACCTTGCCGCTCAGCTCCGACAGCGCGCCCTGCTTGAACTGCTTGGCGTTCGGGTCGGTGGGCGAGCCGTTCACCATGACGATCTTGTCGGAGGTGTCGACGCCCGACCCCAGGGCCCCCAGCAGGGTACGGGCCTGCACCTCGCCGACGAGCTCGTTGTCGAAGGAGATGTAGGCGTCGATCGGGCCCTCGGCGAGACGGTCGTAGGCGATGACCGGGATGCCCGCGTCCTTGGCCTTCTTCACACCGTCGACGACCGCGTGCGAGTCGACGGCGTCGAGCAGGATGACGTCGACCTTGTCGTCGATCATCTGCTGGAGCTGGTCGGCCTGGCGGGTGGCGCTGGCGTCGGCGTTGGCGTACTCCACCTTGCCGTGCTTCTTGGTGAGTTCGGCCACCTTGTTCTTGATGATGGGGTAGTCGAACTTGTCGTAGCGGGTGTTGGCCTTCTCCGGCAGGAGCAGACCCACGGTCACGTCGTCGCCCTTCGTGGGGCTCGCGCTGGCGCCGTCCCCCGTCGCGTCGAGTACGCCGCAGCCGGCGACCGAGAGGATCAACGTGGACGAAGCCACGGATATGGCGATACGACGCATTCGAGGGCTCACTTCAGGTGTGTTCCGGACGTGGGCGCTGCTATACGACCCAGGTGTCTGAAAAGACAACTTGGAGCCGCCCACCGACGTCAAGCGGAATCACTTAACGAGTCCGCAACACCACACTCCGCTTCTCCTGTGAAGGGTCAGCGGAATCGCCTCCAAACTCTCTTTACGGACCCTCCATCCAAGCGGAGTTCACGGGAGGGTAAAGATCCGGACAACCGGGGCCGTACGCCCGGGGCCGCGATCCGGGGCCGCGCGTACCGCTTCTCCCGATTCGAGCAGAGGACCGAACGAACTCGGCCACAGCCGCGACCACCGCCCGGCACGACGAGAGGGGCCCGGACGTCCGGGCCCCTCTCGTCGATGCGTGTCGTGCCGTGCGCGTCAGTCCGGCTGCTGCTGTCTCTTGGGCCGCCACACCACCAGCGCGCTGGTCTGCTGGACCTCCTGGTACGGGACCAGGTCGCGGCGGTAGGAGGCGTGGACGGCGGCCTCGCGCTGCCGCATCGCGGCCGCCGCGCCGTCCAGGGCCGCCTCCATCTCCGCGACGCGGGACTGGAGCGCGGCGACCTGGTTCTCCAGCTCGATGATCCGCTTGATGCCGGCCAGGTTGATGCCCTCGTCCTGCGACAACTGCTGCACCTGACGGAGCAGTTCGATGTCGCGGGCCGAGTAGCGGCGGCCCCGGCCCGCGGTGCGGTCCGGGGAGACCAGCCCCAGGCGGTCGTACTGGCGCAGCGTCTGCGGGTGGAGTCCGGAGAGCTGGGCCGCCACCGAGATGACGTAGACCGGGGTCTCCTCGGTCAGTTCATACGGATTACGCCGACGGCCGTCCATCACTCTCAAGCTCCCTTCGCGGCCTCGAACAGCTCCGCCCGCGGGTCCTCGCCCGCGGTCGCCTCGCGATACGCCTCCAGTGCGTCACGAGCCTTCCCCGACAGGTCCGGGGGAACACTCACCTCGACGGTGACCAGCAGGTCGCCGCGGGTGCCGTCCTTGCGGACCGCGCCCTTGCCCCGCGCCCGCATCGTGCGGCCGTTCGGAGTGCCGGGCGGCAGCTTCAGGGTGACGGCGGGGCCGCCGAGGGTGGGAACCCGCACCTCGCCGCCGAGAGCCGCCTCGGCGAACGTGACCGGCACGGTGACGGTGAGGTTGTCGTCCTTGCGCCCGAACACCGGGTGCTCGCCGACGTGCACGGTGACGTACAGGTCGCCCGCCGGGCCGCCCCGCTCGCCGGGCGCTCCCTTGCCGCGCAGCCGGATGCGCTGCCCGTCGGTGACGCCCGCCGGGATGCGGACCTGCATCGTGCGCGACGACTTGGCGCGCCCGCTGCCCTTGCACTCCAGGCAGGGGTGCTCGGCGATCAGGCCGCGGCCCTTGCAGTCGGGGCAGGGGTCGGTGAGCGAGAAACCACCGCCCGAGCCCCGGGCGACCTGCCCGGTGCCGACACAGGTCGGGCACACCCGCGGGGTGCCGTTCTTGTCGCCGGTGCCGGAGCAGGCCTTGCAGGGCTGCTGGGACGTCATCCGCAGCGGGACCGTCGCGCCCTCGATCGCCTCGGTGAAGCTGAGGGTGACCTCGGTGTCGATGTCCTGGCCGCGCCGCGGCTGGGTACGGGTCGTGCCCGTGCCGCCCCGGTTGAACAGGCCCCCGAAGACGTCTCCGATGCCGCCGCCGAAGCCTCCGCCGCTCTGGGCGTTGCCTCCGAAGAGGTCACCCAGGTCGAAGTTGAAGGAGCCGCCGCCGGCACCCGGCCCGGGGCGGAAGCCGCCGTTGCCGAACAGGGTGCGCGCCTCGTCGTACTCCTTGCGCTTCTTGGGGTCGCCGAGCACGTCGTTCGCCTCGGAGATCTCCTTGAAGCGCTCCTCGGCCTTGGCGTTGCCCTTGTTGGCGTCCGGGTGGAACTCGCGGGCGAGCTTCCGGTACGCCTTCTTGATCTCAGCCTCGGTGGCGTCCTTGGGGACGCCGAGGACCTTGTAGTAGTCCTTCTCGATGAAGTCCTTGGTGCTCATCCTCGACGTCCCTCCTCTCCTGCGTCGTCGGTGATTACGTCAGCCCTCCTCCGGGCCACCGTTCTCCTTGTCGTCGCCGCTCGGCGCGGTGTTCTCCTCGGCGCCCTCGGCCTTGACGGTCTGCGCGCCGGGCTGCGGTTCGGCGACGGCCACCCGCGCGGGGCGGATGGTGCGCTCGCCGATGCGGTACCCGGGCTGCAGGATCGCCACGCAGGTCGTCTCGGTGACGTCCGGCGCGTACGAGTGCATCAGGGCCTCGTGGATCGTCGGGTCGAAGGGCTCGCCCTCCTTGCCGAACTGCTGCAGCCCCAACTTCGCCGCGACGGTCTCCGTCGACTCGGCGACGGACTTGAAGCCGCCCACCAGTTCGCCGTGTTCCCGCGCGCGGCCGATGTCGTCGAGCACGGGCAGGAGCTCGGTCAGGAGGTTCGCGATGGCGATCTCCTTGACCGCGATCCGGTCGCGCTCGACCCGGCGGCGGTAGTTCTGGTACTCGGCCTGGAGGCGCTGGAGGTCCGTCGTGCGCTCGTTCAGCGCCGTGCGGACCTGGTCCAGCTGGGCGACCAGACCGGCGTCTGCGGTCGCGTCCCCGGCCGGGGCCGCCCCCTCCTCGGGGGCGGCCTTCGGCTCGGCGTCGTCAGAGGTGGCGCCGGAGGGGACGTCGGGCTTCTCCTCGAAGCCCGGGGTCTCCTCCGTCACGCGGCACCGTCCTTGCGCTCGTCGTCGACGATCTCGGCGTCGACGACGTCGTCGTCGGCCTTGGCCTCGTCGGCACCGGCGGACGCGCCGCCCGCGGCCTGCGCGCCCTGGGCGTCGGCGTACATGGCCTGGCCCAGCTTCTGGGAGACGGCGGCGACCTTCTCGGTGGCGGTGCGGATCTCGGCGGTGTCCTCGCCCTTGAGGGCTTCCTTCAGCTCGCCGACCGCGGCCTCGACCTCGGTCTTGATCTCACCGGGGACCTTGTCCTCGTTGTCCTTGAGGAACTTCTCGGTCTGGTAGACCAGCTGCTCGCCCTGGTTGCGGGTCTCGGCGGCCTCGCGGCGGGCGTGGTCCTCCTCCGCGTACTTCTCGGCCTCCTGGCGCATCCGGTCGACCTCGTCCTTCGGCAGCGAGGAGCCGCCGGTGACGGTCATCTTCTGCTCCTTGCCCGTGCCCAGGTCCTTGGCGGTCACGTGCATGATCCCGTTGGCGTCGATGTCGAAGGCGACCTCGATCTGCGGGACGCCACGCGGCGCCGGCGGCAGACCGGTCAGCTCGAACATGCCGAGCTTCTTGTTGTACGCCGCGATCTCGCGCTCGCCCTGGTAGACCTGGATCTGCACGGACGGCTGGTTGTCCTCGGCCGTCGTGAAGATCTCGGACCGCTTGGTCGGGATCGTGGTGTTGCGCTCGATCAGCTTGGTCATGATGCCGCCCTTGGTCTCGATACCGAGGGACAGCGGGGTGACGTCGAGGAGCAGGACGTCCTTGACCTCGCCCTTGAGGACACCGGCCTGGAGGGCGGCGCCGATGGCGACGACCTCGTCCGGGTTCACACCCTTGTTGGCCTCGTTGCCGCCGGTCAGCTCCTTGACGAGCTCGGCGACGGCGGGCATACGGGTGGAGCCACCCACGAGAACGACGTGGTCGATCTCGGAGAGGTTGATGCCGGCGTCCTTGATGACGTTGTGGAACGGCGTCTTGCAGCGCTCCAGCAGGTCGGCCGTCAGCTGCTGGAACTGGGCCCGGGTGAGCTTCTCGTCCAGGTGCAGCGGGCCCTCGGCGGACGCCGTGATGTAGGGCAGGTTGATCGAGGTCTCGGTGGACGAGGACAGCTCGATCTTGGCCTTCTCGGCAGCCTCGCGCAGACGCTGCAGGGCCATCTTGTCCTTGGACAGGTCCACGCCGTGGCCGGACTGGAACTGCTTGACCAGGTAGTCGACGACGCGCTGGTCCCAGTCGTCACCACCGAGGTGGTTGTCACCGTTGGTGGCCTTCACCTCGACGACGCCGTCGCCGATCTCCAGCAGCGAGACGTCGAAGGTGCCGCCGCCGAGGTCGAAGACGAGGATCGTCTGGTCGTCCTTGTCGAGGCCGTAGGCCAGGGCGGCCGCGGTGGGCTCGTTGACGATGCGCAGGACGTTCAGACCGGCGATCTCGCCGGCCTCCTTGGTTGCCTGACGCTCGGAGTCGTTGAAGTACGCCGGGACGGTGATGACCGCGTCGGTCACCTTCTCGCCCAGGTAGGACTCGGCGTCCCGCTTCAGCTTCTGCAGGATGAACGCGGAGATCTGCTGCGGGTTGAAGTCCTTGCCGTCGAGCTGGATCTTCCAGTCGGTGCCCATGTGGCGCTTCACCGAGCGGATGGTCCGGTCCACGTTCGTGACCGCCTGGCGCTTGGCGACCTCGCCGACGAGCACCTCACCGTTCTTCGCGAAGGCGACGACGGACGGCGTGGTCCTGGCACCCTCGGCGTTGGTGATGACGGTGGGCTCGCCGCCCTCCAGAACGCTGACGACGGAGTTAGTCGTGCCCAGGTCGATGCCGACCGCACGTGCCATGGTTGATTCCTCCAGCTGACTTGAGTGGAACAGGCTCAAGTGTGCACGAGAGGATTCTCTGGGTCAACAGACCTGAGCCGTACGGACTCAAGTCTTATCCGTTCCTTACACGCAACGGGCCTGTGACCTGCGTCGACGGCGCTCGCCTGGGTGGTCGGACAGGGATCCGAAGGAGTACCAGGACCGCCAGCAGCGCCCCTCCCGCCACCCACAGCGCGGCCCCGTCGCCGGTCCACCCGGTGTGCACGAGCACCCCGACGAGCACCGCCGAGAAGGAGCAGGCGCCCAGCAGCACGACACTCCCCTGCGGGGTGAGCCCGAGCCGCCGCAGCCGGTGCGCGAGGTGGTCCGGGCGCTGCCGCAGCAGCGGACGCCGGGCCACCGCCCGGGTGAGGACCACGAGCACGGCGTCCGCGGCGGCGACCGCGCCGAGGCAGCAGACCACGGCGGCGCTCGGCCCGATCGCGTACCCCGCGCGCGTGAAGACAACCGAGGACGACAGCAGGAATCCGGTGAACAGCGACCCGCAGGCCCCCATACCGACCCGCGCGGGATGCCAGTTGTGCATCAGGAATCCGGTGAGGGCGGCGGCGAACACGCTGAGCAGCACGGCGAGTCCGTCCATCACCTCGGCGGCGGCACAGGCCCCCGCGCCGAAGGCCGTGACCACCCCGACCGTCCCGGCCAGCCCGTCGGCGTGGTCGAGCCCCCGGAAGGCGAGGGAGGCGACCACGATCCAGACGACGGCCAGCATCCCGCCCGGCACCCCGGTCTCGTCGTACGGGACCACGCAGACCGCTGCCACGGCCGTACCGGCGACGAGCACCCGCGCGCGCAGCCGCCAGACGTCGGCCACCAGACCCAGCGCGGCGACCCCGGCGGCGGCGAACAACAGCCGTCCCACGCCGTCTCCGAGCGGGGCGACGCGGGTCCACTCCCCCGTCCAGGCGACGAGACAGGTGACGATCACGACGGCGAGCCCGCCGAGCACCGGAAGGGGCCGCTGCCGGCGGCGGTCGCGGACGCCCAGCCGCAGCGCGGGCGCCCGCAGCAGCGCCGCGAGCACGGCGGCGAGGAGCAGGGCGGCGGTTGCGGCGGCGATCCCGTAGAGCACGGCTCTAAGGTAGGGGCGAACGTATCAATTCGGGATGAATAACACGATCGGATTGCCTGCAGAAGGAGCAGGCAGGTCACCCTCAGCGACTCAGATCACCCCGCGCTCTGCTGCATCCCGGCGGAAGATGGGGGTAGTCTCAGACGGACTGCATAAGTTACCGCTTAGTAATGTCGCTCGGTTAAATTCGAGGCCGCTTCAGGAGCCCCCAATGCAACTCGCCGCGATCATCGTGTCGCTGGTCCTGATCGTGGTCGGCGTGGCACTGTTCGGCCGCGCCCTCCTGCAGATCTACAACTTCATGCGGCTGGGCCAGCCGGTGCCGGCAGGCACGAGGACCAACGATCCCACACAGCGCACCATCACCGTGGTCAAGGAGTTCCTCGGCCACACCCGGATGAACCGCTGGGGCATCGTCGGCGTGGCGCACTGGTTCGTGGCGGTCGGCTTCTTCACCCTGCTGCTGACGATCGTCAACGCGATCGGGCAGCTGTTCGAGGCGGACTGGATCCTGCCGATCATCGGCGAGTGGGCGCCGTACAACGTCTACGTCGAGTTCATCGGCACCATGACGATCGTCGGCATCCTCGTCCTGATCGCGATCCGCCAGCTGAGCCACCCGCGCAACCCGGGCCGCAAGTCCCGCTTCGCCGGCTCCAACTTCGGCCAGGCGTACTTCGTCGAGGCCGTCATCCTCATCGTCGGCGTCTGCATCTTCATGCTGCACGCCCTCGAAGGCGCGCAGCACCACGTGGACGGCTACGAGAGCTCGTTCTTCATCTCGTACCCGGTGGTGAACTGGCTCGAGGGCATGGACGTCTCCACGCTCCAGAACCTCACCTACTTCTTCGCCGGCCTGAAGATCGCGACCTCGTTCATCTGGATGATCACGGTCGCCCTGAAGACCGACATGGGTGTGGCCTGGCACCGCTTCCTGGCCTTCCCCAACATCTGGTTCAAGCGCAACGCCACCGGTGAGACCTCCCTGGGCGCCCTGCTGCCGATGACCTCCGGCGGCAAGCCGATCGACTTCACCGACCCCGGTGACGACGACGTCTTCGGTGTCTCCCAGGTCGAGCAGTTCTCCTGGAAGGGCCTGCTGGACTTCTCCACCTGCACCGAGTGCGGCCGCTGTCAGTCGCAGTGCCCCGCCTGGAACACCGGCAAGCCGCTGTCGCCGAAGCTGCTGATCATGTCGCTGCGCGACAACGCCCACGCCAAGGCGCCCTACCTGCTCGCGGGCGGCGGCAAGACCGTGGAGGGCGAGGAGAAGGCGTCCGAGGAGCAGCTGGCCGGCGTTCCGGCCGCCGCCCTCGCCGAGGCCGAGCGCCCGCTGATCGGCACCGCCGAGGAGAACGGCGTCATCGACCCGGACGTCCTGTGGTCCTGCACCACCTGCGGCGCCTGCGTCGAGCAGTGCCCGGTGGACATCGAGCACGTCGACCACATCGTCGACATGCGCCGCTACCAGGTGATGATCGAGTCCGCGTTCCCGTCCGAGGCGGGCACGATGCTCAAGAACCTGGAGAAGAAGGGCAACCCCTGGGGCCTGGCGAAGAAGCAGCGCCTGGAGTGGACCAAGGAGGTCGACTTCGAGGTCCCGGTCGTCGGCAAGGACATCGAGGACCTCACCGAGGTCGAGTACCTCTACTGGGTCGGCTGCGCCGGCGCCCTGGAGGACCGCGCCAAGAAGACCACCAAGGCCTTCGCCGAGCTGCTGCACATCGCGGGCGTCAAGTTCGCGATCATGGGCGGCGACGAGAAGTGCACCGGTGACTCCGCCCGCCGTCTGGGCAACGAGCCCCTGTTCCAGGAGCTCGGCATGGAGAACGTCGCCGCGCTGAACATGGCCTTCGGTGAGGACGACGAGGACGAGTCGACCAAGAAGCCGAAGGCGGCGAAGAAGATCGTCGCCACCTGCCCGCACTGCCTCAACACCCTCGGCAACGAGTATCCGCAGCTCGGCGGCGACTACGAGGTCATCCACCACACCCAGCTGCTCCAGCACCTGGTGGACGAGGGCAAGCTGATCCCGGTCACCCCGGTCGAGGGCATCATCACCTACCACGACCCGTGCTACCTGGGCCGTCACAACAAGATCTACACGCCTCCGCGCGAGATCATCGGCAAGGTCCCGGGCCTGCGCAACGAGGAGATGCACCGCCACAAGGAGCGCGGCTTCTGCTGCGGCGCCGGCGGCGCCCGGATGTGGATGGAAGAGCGCATCGGCAAGCGCATCAACAACGAGCGCGTCGACGAGGCCCTCGCCCTCAACCCGGACATCGTCTCCACCGCCTGCCCGTTCTGCCTCGTCATGCTGACCGACTCGGTCAACGGCAAGAAGAACGACGGCAAGGCCAAGGAGTCCATCCAGGTCGTGGACGTGGCCCAGCTCCTGCTGGACTCCGTCAGGACCCCGGTCACCGACGACGAGCCCCCGGCGGGCACGGCCGACTCGGAGACCGCCCCGGAACCGGAGCCGGTCAAGTAACCGCCCCCGAGACCCGACAGCGCCCCCTGACCCGCACAGGCAGGGGGCGCTGTCGTGTGCGCGAGGCGCCGGCGCGCTACGCGCCCTTCGGGCCCGCCTGCTGGACCACGTCGAAGGACCACAGCGTGGAGCCGGACGCGGCCGGCCGGGGCCGCTCGGCACCCTCGCCGCCGCCCTGGTGCGCGGTCTTCATCGGTCCCTCCATCCACGCCTGGAACGACTCCTCGTCCCGCCAGCGCGTGTACACGAGGTACTGGTCGGTGCCCTCCACGGGCCGCAGCAGCTCGAACCACTCGAAGCCGTCGGAGTTCTCCACGGCGTGGGCCCGCGAGGCGAACCGCTTCTCCAGCACCTCCCGCTGCTCGGCGGGAACGGTCAGCACGTTGATTTTTACAACACTAGGCACATGACACCTCTCTCTAAGCGGGGCCCCGGCTGGACCCCTAACCTGGACCACGTGCGCGCAGTGTCCTACATCCGACAGTCCAAGCGGCGGGAAGACGATTCCGCGTCGTCCCCCGAAGCCCAGCGAACCAAGTGCGAGGCACTGATCACCGCAAAGGGCTGGGACAACGCCGGACACTTCGCCGACGTGGGCAAGTCAGGATGGGACCCGAAAGTCGTCCGGCCCGAATTCGAGGAAATGATGGCCGCCGTTCGCGCCGGTCACGTGGACGCAGTGGTCGTGTTCTCCCTGTCTCGCCTCACCCGTCAAGGCGCCCTCGAAGCAATGCTCATCAACGAGGAACTCGCCAAACACGGCGTGCTACTCGTCAGCGTCGAAGAACCGTACCTGGACACGTCCACCCCCATGGGAGTGGCGATCTTCGGGCTCATCGCTGCTCTGGCTCAGCAGGAAAGCGACATGAAGTCGGCGTACATCACCGCAACGAAAGAAACGCTCCGCGCCGCTGGCTCGCATGTCTCGGGCATGGCCCCCTACGGCTTCCAATCGACCCGTGAGCCGCGCGGGGAACTGGTTGTAGTGAAGCTGGTTCCGGACCCGGCGGAAGCACCCCACGTACGTCAGATGGTCGAGTGGGCCTTGGCAGGGATGGCCGCCTCCGCTATCGCTCGCAAACTCAACACAGACGGGGTGCCCACCAAAGCGGCAGACATGACAGCCCGCGTAAATGCCCGACGGGCCAGGGGCATAAGCAAGCCGCTAGAGCGAACCGCCTGGGGCTCTTCAACCGTGCTGCGCATCCTGCGTGACCCCCGTCTCGCTGGCTACGCCGCTGAACGCCAGGGAACTAAGCGCGTCATCCTGCGCGACGCTTCCGGCGCCCCGCTGCTGGCACATGAGGGCATCGTCCCTGCCGAGGATTGGTGGCGTCTCCAGGACGTCCTGGGCGGCCGAGCGCCCCAGGTCGTAAAGCAGGGTGGCCGTTCGGTCCCCTCGCTGCTCGGTGGGGCAGGAATGCTGTTCTGCGGGGTCTGCGGCTCATCTATGGTCACCGACAAGCGGAACGGTACGCAGCTCTACCGGTGCAACCGTGCCCAGTCCGGCGCCGTGGCTGGACATGGCGGCCTCGCCATCAACATGGCAGCGGCTGACGACGTCGTGGCCCGCACCGTCTGGTCCCGTCTGACTGCGCTGGACCCTAGAGACCCTGAAGACCTCGAATGGCTTGCGGAGGCAGCGCGCCGCTTTGCCGCACAGGCTGACACGGGTGAGCGACAGGCCGAACTGACTGCCGCGCGAGCCGAATTGGAACACGTACGGGAAGCGCTGCGCACTTTGTATGCCGACCGGCAGGCAGGGCTCTACGCGGGGGCGACCGGAACGGCCATGTTCGCTGAATCCGTCGACCGGCTGACTGCGCATGAGGCTCGCGTGAGTGGGCGAGTATCCGAACTGGAACGGGATGAGAGCGGCGCCATTGCCATTCCCTCGGAGTGGACGGAACCGGAGGGCGACCCCATCGGACCGGACTCCACATGGGGCAGTTGGGACCTGGAGGAACGACGTAGATTCCTGGCGTTCTTCGCCGATCGCATCACCGTCGCTAAGTCCATTGGCCGTGGACGGAACGCGAACACAGAGGATCGAGTGACTGTGCATTGGGCGGGGGCACCGGCCAGCTAGGCGCCCGAGCGCCCCTCACGGCCCCGTTCCGGCATCCCTGGTGGGATTGCTGGGCGGGGCCGCTTGCTGCCCCCAGACGGGCACACAGCCAAAGATAACGCATTGATAACGCACCTAACCGTTGGCGCCACTTGGGGCGCCCATCCCCGTACGTGACGGCTCGTCAGATTTGCTATCTCGCTGGCCCCAGGTAACCGGGCCGCTAGTCCCACTGTGAACCGAGACAAGTCCACTGAGGAGAGAGGCAGACACCATGGCAGCGGAAGAGATGTTGAAGGTGATCATGTCCTGGGCATCGGAGAACTCTCACCGTGGCCGCCTCGTGCGTGCATTCCAGTCGGACATGGGCAGCGACCCCGTCCTACAGGCAAAGCGACTGGCAATGCTCGGCCTGCACGCTGAGCGCCAGGCTAAGCGAAAGGCTGGCCTAGTGCCGGCTTAACCCCAATCCCGCAAATGAGCCGTCCGGCAATGCGCTGGGCGGCCTCTTTATGCGCTCGTTTAGTGACTTTCGGATGCGGACGTTGACCCCGAAACCACTTTAGAGACTCCGCGAACGTCCTTGAAACAGGATTAGGGACAACTGGCCATGTCCCCGAATGGAACGAAACCCGATGACTAAGAGTGAACTAATCGCCCTGCTGCGCGAAGCCCAGACCGCCCTGGAGGGTGCCCTCTATGGAGAGACCGGCAATGCGCCCAGGATCCTGGACCACATAGCCGCCGCACTACGCAGCGAGACAGCCCTAGGGACCGACGGGGCTTGCGCTGTCTGCGGAGAGGCCGTTACGCAGCCTGCCACTGGGCGCCCGCGCATGTACTGCTGCGGGGCCTGCAAGAAGCGCGCGCAGCGAGCGAGGCAACGCGGTTGAGGACAGCGGAGAGGGCCACCCAACCAGCCACCCTCAGTAGCTGTTCTTTATCTATATCTGTGGTTACTAAAAATCAGATTCCTAATAGAAACCCAAAGGGATACCAAAAACTGGTAACCCCTGATCGAGATACGGAACGCCCCCAAGATGCTCGGTTTCAGTGACTCCCCCACGTGCGAGGAATGCGACACGTGGCTATCCGGCCGCCAGGCCCGCTACTGCTCGGCGCGCTGCAAGATGCGTGCCAGACGGCGCACCGGTCCGAAGCCTGCCGAGAGGCATTGCCGACTCTGTGGCGCCACGTTCCGCCCGCTGAGAGGCAAGCAGTCCTACTGCGACTTCACGAATGACGCCGACCAGACATGCGCTGAGCTACAAAACGAACTAGCCCGCGAGATGACCCGTAAGGAAAATCAGCGCTGGGACGCCGAGTGTGCGCGCGAGGGTTGCGACAGCTCGACCGGTTGGGAGGGTGCAGGCCGACCCCGCCGCTTCTGTTCCGACCGTTGCCGAGTCGCCCACTACCGCGCTGAGCGACGCGCCCAGACGGCTACCTGAACCCCGTACAGCCTCGCCCTGGGGCTTGTGCCAGGGCGTCGCCCCTCGGCCGTCAGACGGCCCTACAGCCACTCCCTGGAAGGGACTTCAGCATGCGTTCACTCACTGCCCGACTAGCCGAGCGCGACGCGCGTCTAGCCAGACTCGCGAAGCGCAACCCCAAGACTCACGACGACTACCGCAACGCGCTGGCCAAGGTGCGGTATCTGCGTGGGGAGGCCAGCGAACATGCCTGCGCCCTTTGCGCTGCCCCTGCCGCCGAATGGCAACTCACCTTTCTAGACCAGCGTGAGGGCCCGCAGTTCTTCCTGTGGAGCGATGACGTGCACGACTACTGGCCCTACTGCCCGCCGTGCTCGCTGGACGCTGAGACGCTGCGCAGAAAGGCACTCGACCGCATCTGGTATCCGAACCGCTAGTAATCTTGTGAGGCCCTTACGGCCTCCTGTGCGGATTACGTAGCACCGCGAACGGCGCCTAGCGCTGGCTACTTCCGCTCTCGAATCTGGGCCCCCTGGGTACCGGTAGAGACTCTCGTGTTTCGCGGCACTGAGTCTCCCGGTCCTAGGGGGCCTTCTTCCATTTCCGGGGCCCGAGCCGGCTGCGACCTATCCCATGGTCAGCGCGCCGCCCGCCATTCCCGCCTTTCTTTCCCTAGGAACCACCGTGACCGACATACCCACACCTGCCGACCTGGCCCCGCCGCACGTCAATCGTCCGGCCCGCGAACGGCACCTAATCTCAGATCTGTTCGAGAGGGTGGGGCGCCATCTGCTCGACGCTGAAGACCAGCCAAGCAACGACGCTGTCGGCGTTTTCGCCGACCTGGTCCAGGCGCACGCTGATCTACTCGCGGCCCGTACCGGTTCGCTGGCCAATTACTACGCGAGCCGTGGCTGATGCTGGGCGCACTCTCGCCATACCGGATGCAGGTTTTTGCAGCGCATGACGCGCCGGGCGACGCTGGCCCGTTCATCTGTACCGCGTGCCTGACACCTGTCACGCTGCGTGTCAGCGGCAATAAGCGAACGCATTTCATGCACGGCCGGAATTCGGATTATTGCCGGATGCGCCGCGATGCGGGCTCTAGCAAGGAATATCGGGCGCGTGTAGCTCTGGAAGTCAACGCCTATGCGCCTGAGGGCGCCAACTAGCACCTACCAATTTTGGTACGTGGGCCACAACACCATTAATCCCAGGAAAGGGAAACAGATTCATGCCTGAGATCACCCCTACAAGCAACTCCATGGCGCCCGTTGGCAGCGAGGAAAACCCCATTCCGGTCAACGTCAAGCCCGAAGCGCCGGACCCCGTAGTCACCGCTATTGCCGCCCTACCTGGGGCCGTTTCTCGGCACACTGCCGCCTTCAGAAACTCGGCTGATTATAGCGCTAACCTTCCCGCTGACATCCGGCAGGCTCTCAGCGCTGCGTCAAGCGCCATTGAGTCCACTATCACGACCGCCGAGCAGGCCCGCGAGCGCGCCGACGGTTTCCGCAACGACATTCGCCTTTACCCTGAGGGGCGCGAGGTGCTGGCCAGCGAGGCCATGAAGACAGCTCAGGAAGCCGCTGGCGAGTCCCTAGCAGACGCGGACGCGCGCATTACGGTGGCTGACGCTCTGCTATATGAGGCGGCCCGCCCAACACTGTCGGCTGCGGACGGTATGACTGCTCGCGCCGATCTACAGATGCTCACTCAGCGCCATGTCGGAAACTCCGGTGCACTGGCCGACGTCCTAAAGCGCGCAGCGCAACGCAACGATGCTGTAGGCGCTCTGGTGGCAAACTCGACGTACCTGACAGACTTCTTGGCCGCCAACGGCGTTGATTCGGTCACCAGTAGTGCAATCCTGACCCTGGTGCGCGCCGAAGTCACCAGGGCTGCCGCCAATTCCGGTGATCCGAAGCGTGCTGCCGCTGGCCGTACCTCGCTGGCCGTTACCGAGTTGAAGCGCGCTCGCGCTGCCGCCACCAACTACAAGCGCCACATGCTGGGAGAAAAGTAGTTCGAACCCCTGATTGGGCCGCTCACCTACCAATTTTGGTACGTGATCGGTCCCAATAAGGAGGCAAAATACGACTCTGCACGTTCGATTGGGCTATTTTTTGGCCGTAAGGGGCATCGATTTCCGAAGGGCTGCCATCAATGCACGTTGAAATGGCACCCTCGGGGTCCCCAGCGAGGCGTCTAAGTTCCGTTCATAGCCCCATAGAGGGTCGTTTGCACCATGCCCACAAGGACAACCCAATGCCCTTGAGAGCCTGCCCCAGAGCCAAGCCGCGTACGTGCCTTGCACACGTTTCTCAGATGCTGGCTGGCATACCACATTGTCGCGCTAGGTCTCCAGGGCCACACGCATTCAGCGCTGATGGCTAGCGAACGATCCGTCATCGTTGCCATTCATGCTAGCCACCACGCGAGGTATTTGCTCGCTATCTCACGCTACGTGACTCCGGGGGGTGGGGGGTGCCCCCTTGACCCCCTGGGGGAGATGAACGCGGGGGAGGGCGCCGGCCAGTGCGCCCAGTTTAAAGACTGGTTCTACACCACCAATCAGCTATACATTAACTGAAAGTGACTCGATGGAAGACTACGCAACCTACGCACAGTATTGGGATAACCTGCCTTACTGGTGCTCTCGCTGCCAGCAGGAAAAAGCAGCCAGCGAGTTCGCCTATGAGGCTCGACGTGGTGTTCAGCCCTGGTGTCGAGCATGCAAGGCAGAATACGCCCGTAAGCGTCGGAGATGCCAAACAAGGGGAAGCGCCTAGTTCGCGCTGCCGTCATCATCCAAGGCTGCCTGCGCAAGATATACGAAATCATCTAGCGAATTTTCAAACAGTACAGCGTGATCGGCGATTACTTTGCTCAGCCTCCACCGCCATCTATTGACCTGCCGCTCATCACTCATGTCGGTTCCTAGCTGCACGAACCCAATCTGACCGACTAGTTCAACGCTCATTCGGGCAATTTTCAATGCCGCCTCAGTCACCTCCTTTGGGCCAGCCAACGCTACAGCCACGGAGTTTCGCTCAACTGAGGTTGCCAACTGATGCAGTTGACTGTACGACTCGTTACTCATTTCTTCAGGGACCATTTCTGCATCACCTTGAAAGATTGATGTCTGGGCGTGCAAACTCAGCATTGAAGAAATGAACTTCTCGTAAGCACCGTGCCGTGGTTCCCTCATTTCCCGTCTGTGCTGTGAGCGGGCAACGATGCGCGCCCCTTCCCGCTGCGCCCACCCCGCCGCCATCGCTGCGCCAATCGTCGCGACCGAACCTGCAAGTGCCCCTAGCACGGCGGCTGTTCCTGCATCCATGGCGCCATGTTCGGGGCGGGCAGAGCGCGGGTCAAGGGCGTCGCCACATCCCAAAAGTTGGTAGGTGATGGGTCCCCCGGCATGCGATGGGTGACGCCCCCCGGAAGGAGCCATAGGAAAGACCGAATCAGCGTCAGACACAGCAGCGCAACCCGGTGCCTGGGCGACATCCAGCGCATGTCCGGGAGGACGTCAACAGCGAGATAGTCGGCAACGCGCTGCACCCGTAAGGAAGTACACGCGAATGGAGCCCGGCTAACCCCTGGTGTGACCGGCCACACGCTGACGAGTGCCCGTAGGCGACCACCGGCCAACCCACTGCGCGACCCTGTCACCCGAAGCCCTGAGCCCCTATCGGGCGCTCCATTCGAATGTGAAGCGTCCCAGGAAGAGTTGCAAATTCAACATTTGCAAGGCAAGGCATTTCCCGTTCAACCTAATTGGACCCTATGGCCCATACTTATAGTCGGAAGACCCATGGTGCTCGACTGGAAACTGACTAGCGTTACGTACGGCACCTAGTCAGAGCTTCAGATCCGAAATCGTTGGCTGCCTTCAGTACCAGAACAAGTTGGCGTTGCCATTACATCCTAGAGGCCATCATGAGCAGCATCTCACGTCGTAAGATTCCTCGACTTATCGGCGCTTCCTTCCTGGCTGCAACGTTCGCCGTCTCAACGGGCACGATCGTCGCTACGGCCGCGCCCCAGACATCTAGCCAGGTATCTTCTGTGATCCAGGATGACGCAGGCGGTAGCGGCGATCAGGGCGGATCAGACAACAGCAGCACACCGGACCAGTCGAGCAGTACACAGGACCAATCCGGTAATCACCTGAGCAACACACGGGACCAATCGGGTAGTTACCAGAGCAACAGTCAGTCAGACAATCAGGTTCAGGCCAACAGCACTGGCAACCAATCCGGAGGCATTTTCGATCAGGCTGGCCCTTGCGCCCTACATAAACTCTCTGAACATCCAGATAAGGCCAGCCTCGCATGTCCTGCTGAGGGACAGAAGAAGCAGCCGCACAAGAGGTGGCAAGATAAGCGCAAAGAGCACCGGAAGAGCCACCACCGTGGGCTGGTGAATCACTTGAAGGACGTGTCGAGTTAAGTGGCGCACCGATTCTCAGCTAAGTTGGTGCCCTTCTAGGCTGGTGGATGCTCAACTAGTAGTGCGGCAACCTCCGGAACGTCGGCATAGCACTGCAGCCGGCTTAGGACGACACGCACCCGTTCCGACGTCCGCTCTGACGGTATGTCAGATGATAGAGTAATAACCCGTTCCGCCACGGCTGCCGCTTCCTCAGGCTCGTTTGCATCGACCAGCGCCACGGCCAGCCAAGAGAGGTACAGGGCCATTTCGCGGGTATGAGTTGCGTCGTACTCGCTGAGCACTTGCTGAAGCAAGGGAACAGCCCGCAGAGGCCGGTGCAGCTCGGTGTAAACCCTGGACTCCATGACTCGCAGTTCGCCAGCGTCGACCCAGTACATGTAGGCCGGTGACTCGATTCCCTCGCTGTCCTCGCTGAGCGCCTGCCCCGCTTCCCCCAGGGCGCGCATTGCGGCTTGCCCATTCTCGATTCAGCCCGCTTTGGTGTAGGCCCATGCCACGCGATCGAGATACAGGGCGCGTGCCTTTGGCGGGGCCTCGCTGCCAGCCTCATGCAGCGCCGCCTGCGCCAGCGTCAGCCCCTCGGTTTCCCGCCCTGTGTTGCTCATTTGGTAGGCCAGCGATCCGGTGATATTGCCCGCTAGCGTGTGGTCTTCCGCCTGCCTCGCTGCACTTATCCCCAACCTGTAGATGCGCTCTGCCTCGCTGCGCTGACCAGCGTCGCTAGCGATCCATCCGGCGATTTGCGCCAACTCACCTATCTGACGCAGCAGTTGACGGCCAACTTCGCTTGTGTGGGTTCCCTGGCGGTACAGCCTTACGGCGGAACGCAGTTCGCGGAGCGCGGGCCGGATTAGATCGCCCCCGGCTAGGACGTCGTCGGCGAGCCGTAGACCGTGCACGCGCTGCTGTAGGTCATCTACCTGGCCCATGCCGATACGGCGCCCTGTGGCTGCGCTGAGAGGTGCTAGCGGGTCTCCCTCGGGTAGGAAGTCCGCCAGGGTCGGCAAAGGCGGCTCAGCGGGCGCCTGTGGCTCTTTCAGAGCGTCCAGGGGCAAGCCCAGGGCAGCCGCGAGGAACGGCAGCCATTCGCGAGGCGTGCGTTTCCCTGTCTCCCACCGGCTGACTTCCTGCCGTCCTACCGGATCACCGATTACCCCTGCCGCCCGGCAGACCTCACGCGCTAGTCGTGCCTGGCTCCACCCGCGCTGTTCCCGCTCTCGCCGGATGTTGGCCCCGATGCTGCTCCCCATGCCCCAATTCTGGCCGACAGCCGGCCTACACGGGGCCGCTATTCGCTGAATCAACACCCGAGAGAGCCTGAGGGTCTTGGCCGAACGCGAGGGGATGACATGGCAGCGAGTGCAGCGCCCGAAGCGGACTACGTCACGTACGCGCCTGAGGGGTCGACGTGCGCTGAGTGCGACCAGCGGATTGAACGGCTTGAGCCAGTCCGGCGCTCCACCATCGAAAGGCAGTCCGGATCACCGGTCGCTGTTTACCGGCATTTCCGGTGCCCGCGATGACGTCCCCTGCAAAGCGCGCCAGCGCCCGCGTGAGCGCCTTACCCGACCCGAAACTAGTCAGCCTCATGGATGGGCCGTACGCGGACTCTCCCGAAGGCTGGTGGACCCAGTACGGCGGGGCCCTGGACGTGCGGTCCGGAGTGATCCGCATTCCGCGCGGGAGACAACTTCCGGCATGCCGGTTTCCCTGCGCCACGTGTGAGCGGAGCGCGGATAGTGCCTAGCTTGATTCTCGATCTTCGGACGCCTCGCCCCGGCAGGGTGGACCCAGATTCCTGCGATGTGTGCGCGGCGCTGCGGGACAGCGTGAGGGAGGCCATTTCAACCGGCGCCCGGCAGGCTGCTGTGACAGTGGTCCGGGCCATGCACACGCACATGGTCCATGGGCATCCCGACGACCCCCGGAACGTGCGCTCCGCCCCCCCTAGCCCCGGCTCGCTGAGGACGGCCCTGGAAAGGCTCAGCGGGTCGGTGCGGCCCCGCCTGTGCGTCTGCCCCCGTGGCACATGGGCGGGGTCAACACGTCGTCACCGCTGGTGGGGGCTCTGCTGGACATTTGCGCAGGTCAAGCCCATGTGCCTGCCTTGACAGCCTCATTGATCTTCACTACGCTCATGCCTCCATCCTGGCCCACCCGGCCGCCGTTCTCAGAAGAGCGTCGCCGCCCACCCGCCCCTGGGGGGCAGGGGTGTCGCCCGTTCTCGAACACGTGCATCATTGCGGGGTCGTGACGGCGGGGCGGGTGAGGTGGACGGTGCGGATGCGGAGCGGCAGAGCGGGTGCGGCGGTCGCCGTCGGCTGTGTGATCGCGCTCGGCGCGTGCGGTCCGGGCGACGACAGCGGGACCGCCCGGCCCGCGGGGACGAGGATCGCCGACGCCCCCGCCCGGCTGCCCGTCCCGCACGGCAGGGGCAGCAAGGTCCGGGACGACTTCAACGGCGACGGTCACCGCGACCTCGTCCTCGACGACCTGGTCAAGGCGCAGAGCCACGCCGACGACCCCGGCATCGGGATCGTCTACGGCGGCCCGCACGGACTCGCCCCTGGGGCACGGCAGTTGCTGAGCCCCGGCAAGTACGCCGCCCCCACCGAGGGCCGGCTGCCCGCCGCCTTCGACGCCGAGGAGACCTGCGACCTCGACGGCGACGGCTTCACCGACCTCATCGTGTCGACCGACCCGCCGTACGACGGCCAGGGGCAGCCGCCGGTGCCGCTGCAGATCCTGTTCGGCTCCCCGTCCGGGCTCACCGGGCGCGGGGTGAAGCTCGCCGTCCCGGCCCGCGCCCGCTTCGGCAACGACTGGCCCGACCAGCCGGTGTGCGGCGACTTCGACGGCGACGGCGGCATGGACCTGGTGCTGCACGCTTCCGCGGGACGGCTGTCGTACCTGCGCGGGCCCTTCAGCCGCGAGGGCGCCCCGCACGCGGCCGGCGCACCCCTGCCCGCCCCCGGCGAGGTGCCGGCCGGACCCGCCGTCGACGTGGACCGGGACGGGTACGACGACCTCGTCGTCCGCACCTCGGAGGGCCCCGGCACCGCCGCCGTGGTCCTCGGCGGCCCCACCGGGCCGGCCCGCACCGGCACCGTCCTGCCCTCGGGCGTCGACGTCGCCCTCGGCCGCTTCGGACACGGCAGAGCGCTGGACGCGGCGGTCGGCGGCATGGCGGAAACGTCCCTGCGCTACGACCTCCCGCTCCCCGCCGCCCGCGCCTCGCTCCCCTCCCCGGGCTCGGTGCTCGACGCCGCCGACTTCGACGGCGACGGCCGCGACGAGCTCCTCACCAGCGGCTCCCGGCTGCGCGTCCTGCGCGCCGGTGCGGCGGGCCTGTCGGCACGGGACGCGGTCACCGTCCGGCCGGCCGCGGCCGGGACGACGCGTGTGCTCGCGGCCGGCGACTTCGACGGCGACGGGAAGGCCGACCTGGCGGTGCGGACGTACCAGGGCGAGACGAAGGACACGGTCGCCGTGTACCGGGGGTCGGCGAAGGGACTGCTCGAGACCCGGCCCGCGGTGCGCTTCTCGACCTCGGAGTTCCTCGCGCGGTAGCGGCTCGCCGCCTCCCGCCGTGGCGATCCGGAACTTCCTCGAACTCGCGTACAACCCTGACGCCCCGGCGCGGGTCTCTTGATCGCCGAACGCTCCGTGAACCGTGGGACAACCCACGACGAACCGGGAGCGTCCGCACCCCATCGACTGTGGATGCCCGCCAGGCATCCCCGCATGCCGCAGGAGACAACCCGCATGCACAAGCCTCTGCGACTCGCCCTCGCGACGGCCACCGCCGCCGCTCTGACGGGCGGTCTGCTCACTTTCTCCGCCGTCACCGCCACCGCCGCCGACTCCTTCGATGTCGCCAAGGCCGACTTCAACGGCGACGGCGTCGGCGACGTCGCCACCTCGGCGCCGACCGCCTACGTCAGCGGACTCAAGAGCGCCGGCCAGGTCGTCGTCATGTACGGCACGTCCACCGGCCTCACCGGCGCCGCGCACACCACCCTCAGCCAGAACTCCGCGGGCGTCCCCGGCACCGCCGAGGCCGGCGACGTGTTCGGCGGCGACCTGGCGTACGCCGACTTCAACGGGGACGGCTACGACGACCTCGCGGTCGGCAGCCCCGGCGAGAAGGTCGGCACCGACACCAACGGCGGCACCCTGGCCATCCTCTGGGGCTCCAAGGAGGGCCTGACCGGCAAGGGCGTCACCGTGTCCGACCCGGCCACGTCCTCCCACGACTTCTGGGGCCAGACCCTGGCCGCCGGCGACTTCGACGGCGACGGGAAGGCCGACCTGGCCGTCGGCAGCTCCAGCAGCACCCTCTACCTGTACAAGGGCGGCTTCACCACCGCCGGCGGCTACGGCAGCCGGACCACCGTCAAGCCGCCGATCGACTCGGGCAACAACGACTACCCGTACGGCCCGCTGAACCTCACCGCCGGTGACGTCAACGGCGACGGCCGCACCGACCTCGTGGTCGACGGCTACGAGACGAAGACCCAGTACGGCTGGAACACCAACTACTGGCTGCCGGGCACCTCCAGCGGCCTGAGCGGCGCCTCCGCCAAGACGCTCAGGCCCGGCATCATCACCGCCATCGGCGACGTCAACGGCGACGGCTTCGGCGACATCGTCAGCGGCGCCGACTGGGACGCGAAGACCAGCGACGGCACCTCCATCCCGTACGCCTCCGACGGCGGCAAGGTGAACGTCACCTACGGCTCCGCGTCCGGCCCGGCCGCCACCACCGCCATCACCCAGAACACCGGCGGCGTGCCCGGCACCTCCGAGAAGGGCGACGCCTTCGGCTACGAGCTGGACCTCGGCGACGTCAACGGCGACGGCTACCAGGACCTCGTCGTCAGCAGCCCCCAGGAGAACGTCGGCACCGTGGTCGACGCCGGCAGCGTCACCGTCCTGTACGGTTCCGCCTCCGGCGTGAACACCGCCTCCGGCATGCAGTCCTTCGGCCAGAGCACCGCGGGCGTCCCCGGCACCGACGAGAAGTCCGACCGGTTCGGCTCCGAGGTCAAGCTCGACGACATCACCGGCGACGGCAAGGCCGACCTGGTGATCGGCTCGTACGAGAACAGCGGCGACGGCTCGCTCACCTACCTGCCCTCCACCGGACAGAAGATCACCACGACGGGCGCGCGCTCCATCGGCCCGTCCGCCCTGGGCGTCTCGACCACCGGCACCCCGCAGTTCGGCGTCGTCATGGCGGACTGAGCCCCCACCGCCGTCCCGCGTCGACGCGGGCGGCACCCGGGAACCCCTCCCGGAAAACCCCGACGAACCCCGAGGGACCTGCGGCCGTACCGCTGACGATCCCTTAGGGGATGTCACAGGTCGGCCGCAAAGCCGGGCCCGGACACCCGGGTCCGGCACGTCGGTCTCCGGGACCAGGTACGTTCGAAGACGTGGCTGGATTCAGGATCGGACGCGGGGGCCGGGACAACCGCACCCCCCAAGGACAGCAGGCGCCGCAGGGACCGTCGTACGGACAGGGGCGGCCCGGCGGCCCGTCGCGCGGGCGGCAGGGGCCGTCGTACGGGCAGCCCGCGGGCCCCTCGTACGGCTACCCGGCGGCACCGCAGCCGCCGTACCCGCAGCAGGGGCAGTCGTACGGCTACCCGGGGCCGGCCGACGACGGCCCGGAGTACTTCGGCGACGGCGGCCACCCGGGCACGGGACCCGGCGGGCACGACCCGTACGCGGCGAACCATCCGGGCCACACCCAGGCGTTCTCGGTCGACGAGGCCGCCGGCTACACGCAGGGCTCGACCTACCACGCGGGCTCCGCCGCCCCCGCGGCACCGCTGGGCCCGCCGCTGCACTGGAAGGAACTGCTGAAGGGGATCGTCTTCTCCCCCGGCCCGACCTTCCTGCGCATGCGGGACTACACGATGTGGGCCCCCGCCCTCATCGTCACCTTCCTGTACGGCCTGCTCGCCGTCTTCGGCTTCGACGGCGCCCGCAAGGACGCGATCGACGCGACGCTGTCCAACGCGGTGCCGATCGTCCTCGTGACCGCGGTCGTGATGGTGCTGGGCCTGTTCGTCCTCGGCGTGGTCACCCACACCCTGGCCCGCCAGCTCGGCGGTGACGGCGCCTGGCAGCCGACCGTGGGCCTGTCCATGCTGATCACGGCGCTCACGGACGCGCCCCGCCTGGTCATCGCCATGTTCTTCGGCGGCGACGCGGGCTTCGTCCAGCTGCTCGGCTGGGCCACCTGGATCGGGGCGGGTGCCCTGCTGACCCTGATGGTCTCCCGCTCCCACGACCTGCCCTGGCCCAAGGCGCTGGGCGCGTCCGCGATCCAGTTGATCGCCCTGCTGTCGATCGTGAAGCTCGGCACGTTCTAGGGCGGCTCGGCGGTGGCGGTTCGGGACGAGGAGTACCGGCCGAAGAGAGCGTGACAAGGCCCCCGGCACTGCAGCCGGGGGCCTTTGCCGTGGGCCGGGCGGGATCCGGATCGGGCGTACGGGGCCCTTGTCAGATGGGCGTACGGCCCGTGTCCGCGCGGGCGGGAGATCCGCGGCGGCGCGGGCGGGGCGAGTCCGCGTCCACCGGGGCGAGGGCCGATCGGCCGACGGAACGGAGGCCGGGGCCGGACTACGTTCGGATCAGTGCACCGCCCGCCCCACCGACCGTTCCCGCCCCCGAGCCCGCCAGGAAGACCCCATGCCGTCTGCGCTCTCCCCCTACCGGCGAATCTTCGACGCCCCCGGGAGCCTGGCCTTCTCCACCGCCGGGTTCATCGCGCGCCTGCCGAAGTCCATGCAGAGCGTCGGCGTCGTCGCCATGCTGGCCGCGGCCCACGGCCACTACGCCCTCGCCGGCGCGGTGGCGGCCACCATCGCGCTGTCGACCTCGGTCATCGGACCGCAGGTGAGCCGGCTCGTGGACCGGTTCGGACAGCGCCGGGTGATGCTGACGGCGTCCGGCGTCACCGTCGTCGCGATGAGCACGCTGGTGCTCTGCGTCTACCTGGACGCCCCGGCCTGGACCCTGTTCCCGAGCGCCGCCGTCGCCGGGTGCATGCCCAGCATGAGCTCGCTGGTCCGCGCCCGCTGGGCCCACATCTACGGGGGCTCACCGATGCTGCACCCCGCCTACTCGTTCGAGTCGGTGCTGACCCAGATCAGCTTCATCGTCGGGCCGCCGCTCGCCGCGGCCCTGTCCACGACCCTCTTCCCCGAGGCCGGGCCGGCCCTGACCACGCTGCTCCTCGCCGTCGGGACCGTACTGCTCGCGGCCCAGCGCCGTACCGAGCCGCCGCTGCGCGCGCCCCGGCAGCGCAAGGAAGCCCTGGGTTCCGTGCTGCGCTGCCGCGGACTGGGGATCCTGGTCCTCACCTATGTGGGCGTGGGCGCGATCCTCGGCTCGCTCGAGGTGGTCACCGTCGCCTTCGCCGACCATCTGCACCACAAGGCGCTGTCCGGCGTGGTGCTGGGCGTGTACGCGCTCGGTTCGTGCATCGCCGGACTCGTCTTCGGCACGCTGACCCTGCGCGGCCCCCTGTCCCGGCGCTACCTCGCCGGGGTGGTGGTCATGGCGCTGAGCATGCTGCCGCTGCTGTTCGTGACGAACCTCGTGTTCCTGGCAGCGGCCCTGTTCGTCGCCGGGATGCTGCTCTCGCCGACCATGATCACCACGACGCTGCTGGTGCAGCGCATCGTCCCCGCCGCGCGGCTGACGGAGGGGATGACCTGGACCGTCACCGGACTCGCCGTCGGCGCGGCCTGCGGCTCCGCGATCGCCAGCGCGGTGGTGGAACGCTCCGGCGCCGCGGCCGGATACGGGGTGACCGTCATCGCGGCACTGCTCGCCGCGGCCACCGCCCTGAGCGGGGCCCGCAGGCTCCACCGGGCGCTCACGCAGGCGCGGACGGCACCCGCGGGCCCGGCTCAGCCGGCACCCCCGGTGCTCCGGCCGCAGGCGAACCGCGCCATGACGCCGGCGCAGTCACGTGGGTGAGCGTCGCGTGGGCCCACCCGGCCCACGGCGGATCAGGCGTCGAGCACCTGTCCGGCGCGCTTCACCACGGGAGGCAGGACACTCCACGGGAAGTTGATCCACTCATCGGTGCGCTTCCAGACGTACTCGCACTTCACGAGGGAGTGGGACTTCTCGTAGATCACCGCGGAGCGGACCTCGGCGACGGTGTCGAGGCAGAAGTCGCGCACGAGCTTGAGCGTCCTGCCGGTGTCGGCGACGTCGTCGGTGATCAGCACCTTCTTGTCGGAGAAGTCGATCACGTTGGGGACGGGCGCCAGCATGACCGGCATCTCCAGCGTGGTGCCCACACCGGTGTAGAACTCGACGTTCACGAGGTGGATGTTCTTGCAGTCCAGGGCGTACGCGAGCCCGCCCGCGACGAACACCCCGCCACGGGCGATGCTGAGCACGATGTCCGGCTCGTACCCGTCGTCGGCGATGGTCTGCGCCAGCTCGCGCACGGCGGTGCCGAACCGCTCGTACGTCAGGTTCTCCCGTACGTCACTCATGTAGTCGTCGCCCTCACACCTGGGTCCGATGGAAGTTCATGAAGGACCGCGAGGCGGTCGGCCCGCGCTGCCCCTGGTACCGCGAGCCGTACCGCTCGCTGCCGTACGGGAACTCGGCGGGCGAGGTCAGCCGGAACAGGCACAGCTGCCCGATCTTCATCCCCGGCCACAGCTTGATGGGGAGGGTGGCGAGGTTGGACAGCTCCAGCGTCACGTGCCCGCTGAAGCCCGGGTCGATGAACCCGGCGGTGGAGTGCGTGACGAGTCCCAGCCGGCCGAGCGAGCTCTTGCCCTCGAGACGCGAGGCGAGATCGTCGGGAAGCGTGATCACTTCGTACGTGGAGGCGAGCACGAACTCACCGGGGTGCAGGATGAACGGCTCGTCGCCCTCGGGCTCGACGAGCCGGGTGAGGTCCGCCTGCTCGACCGCGGGGTCGATGTGCGGGTACCGGTGGTTCTCGAACACCCGGAAGAAACGGTCCAGCCGTACATCGACGCTCGACGGCTGCACCATGGATTCGTCAAAGGGATCGATCCGCACCCGCCCGGCGTCGATCTCGGCCCGGATGTCCTTGTCTGAGAGAAGCACGTAGCGAGGATACGCAAGGCGCGCGGGGCCCCGACAATCGTGAGGACCCGCGCGCCAGGCGTTATTGCACGGTGTTGCCGCGCCACTACGGTCCGTGCGGTTACCGCTTCTCCAGGGTGACCGGCACGACGCTGCGCAGCCGGGCACACCGTGGACACCTCAGCAGCCGGCCGGGGCCGAGCCGCTCGGCCTGCTGCATCGGGAACGAAGCGGTGCTGAAGACGTGCCCGTCCGCGCAGCGGACGACGGTGCGTTCCATCAAGTCCCTTATGTCCCTTCCCCAAGACCCTCGTCGGACTTGCTCAACTGTCCGACGGCAAAAGCCACATTACGGGATCAAAGAGACGACTCTCCAGGCGGCACTCCGACCGCACCCGGACCCTCTCCCACCCGTCCACGGTACGCCCCAACTCCGGGCGCCCGCAGCCGGTTACCCCTCCCGCGGCGACTCACTCCCGCGGGGACCGGGCACCGCGGGTCCGTGATGATGTACAGTGAGCGAGCGTCCGGACATCGGGTCCCTCGGGACATGTCCGACTTACGCGGGTGTAGTTTAATGGTAGAACATCAGCTTCCCAAGCTGAGAGCGCGAGTTCGATTCTCGTCACCCGCTCCACGAAGAAGGCCCAGGTCGGAGACCGGGGCCTTTTTGCTGTGCGGGGTGGTCAGTGGCGGCGCACCGTATGTGCACACGAACGCACTGCCGTTCCGGGCAGGCCGGTGACGACGTGGCGATGTTCACCGGCTGGCCGGCGGCCGGGCACGCAGCCGGGGTTCCAGGAGATCAAGGGCCTCCTCCCGGCGGGGTACACCATGGCCGTGTCTTCGACGCCATACGGGCCCGTTGATCGCGTCCGGTTGGTGGCGTGGCTCCGCCGGGGGGCGGCGACGCCCGGCTTCGATCGCGCTCCTGCCGCATGGGGGTTCGGGATCGGCCGCTGCAGCCGCGCCTCGGCCCCGGCTGTCATCGATCACGGTCCCTGGTTTGCCCGGTATGCGCTAAGCCTTCGCACGCATGTACCACCAACATGAGCAGGCGCCTCAGTGCGAAGTTGAGACAACTCGCTCATGGCAAAGAAGCCGAACGATCACGGGACATGGGCATCATGCTGCCGGACATCGTCGACCAGGCACTCGGCCTCGTGGGCGTCGACTGGCCGAACGTGGACGAGGACGCATGCTGCCGCTCGTCGGCGTCACGGCCGTTTGACCAGAAGGGGATGAGAATCGTGCGCGTATTGAAATCGCCCGAGGCGGTGGATGTCTGGCTGTCGAATGCCGGATGGTATCCGGGACGCCGATGTGACGACCTTGCCGCTTCCGAGGTGGCGAGTGTTCTGAAGGATTTCCGTGACGACGGCGGCAGTCTCGATGTCATCACGCCCGCTCTCGCGTTCCTGCGCGAGCACATCGGTCTCGTGGCACCCCGGCACGCCTCCACCGAAGACCGGGTGGAGTTCTATCCGCGGCTCATGTACCGGGGCGCAGCAGAAGATGTTCAAGAGCTTGCCGACGGCCTGGGGAAGAAGGTCTTTCCCGTCGCGCACGACACGTACGACGGCGGGACGGTCCTCATGGACGAGGACGGGCGGTTCTTCTATCTGCACCACAGCGGTGAGTACTTCCTCGGAAATGACAAATACTCGGCGTTGATGAGTTATTCGCGGGGGTATCCGCTCGAACAGGCGGAGGACTACTATGCCTGAGAATGTTCCGATGACGGCGGCATCACGGTATCTACAGCGCCAGGAGTGTCTGCCTGACTCTGACCAGCCTGCGCGGGAGTGGGGTCGAAATCTGCCGGCGGTCGATCGGCATAGCGAAGAGTTCCCTGGATGAGGCGCTGTCGCCGATCGTTCGCGAGGTCGAAGAGGTCCTTGCGGCCAATGCCGGTGGCGCGGGCTGTGAGGTGAAGCTGACCGCAGACGTGCCCGGCGTGCATGCGGAAACCCCGGCCGGTCTGGTCAGGTTCTCAGCCCGGTTCGGGCATGTGGCCATGCAGGCCCATGAACTCGAGGTCAGCCTCCGCGTCGGAGCGGGCGCGCAGACCGGCAGCGTCCACCGACGAGTCACCGGCGCTCTGCGCGGCCTGCGGCAGATGTCCTGAGGCCTGCCGAAGCTGCGCCCGATGGCCGGGCGGGCCGGGGCAGGGTGAGGGGCCCGTCAGTCGTCCGTGCGGACCGGCATCAGGAGCGAGAAGGTGTTCTCATCGTCGGGGCGGCGGATCGTGATCGGCGTCGTGGGGGTGTCGATCTCGAGGATCAGTCGGTCCCGGGCCCCGGCGGCCAGCGCGTCCAGCAGGAACTCCCGGTTGACGGCGACACGGTTCGGGTCCGCGTCATCGTCCGTGCAAAGGGTCGCCGTACCGCCGTCCTCCACCCTGAGCACACTGAGGTCGGGCGCTCCGGCCCCTTCGGAACGGACGGGGCCGGTCTCCAGGGCCTTCCGGAAGGCCGCCACCTCGACGACGGCGCGGCGCCCCGCGACCCGGGGAAGGAGACGGCGGTAGTCGGGGAAGTCGTGGTCGAGGCACGGACCGGCCGCCTGCCTGTCCCCGCCTCCAGCGTCACGCGATCACCGTCGACGGACAGCCGCACGGGCCCCTCGCCGTCCAGCAGCGCCCGCATCGCGTCGACGAGCGGGGTGGGCACGACGACCTGCACGCGGCTCCCTTCGTGCCCGGCGATTCCGGCCCGCGCGACAGCCATGCGGTGCCGGTCGGTCGCCACGACGTGGAGTCCGTCGCCCTCGATGTCGAACAGGACCCCGGCGAGCATCGGCAGTTCGGGGGCGGTACTCGCCGCGAAACGGACCGCGTCCAGCGCGGCTGCCAGCTCGGGTGCGGCGCCGGACAGCCGGACGGTGTCGATGGGAGCGACGTCATGGCATTCTCCCGGTGATCGAGTAGAGCTCGGAGCGCGGAGAACTCGCTGCGGGCATCGGACAGTCCCTGTTCGAGACGGCACAGGTGCGCCTGGAGCAGCTTTCGGACCAGATCGGTGTCCGCGCCGGACCAGCCGGCCAGCACCAGCCTGATGTCCGGCAGCGGCATTCCGGCACGGCGCAAGCGGGCGAGCACGCGGGCCTCCTCGAGCTGCTCGGGTGCGTACCAGCGGTAGCCGCTCACGGGATCCACCCAGGCCGGGACCAGCACACCGGCACGGTCGTAGAAGCGCAGGGCGCTCACACCCAGACCGCTGTCGCGGGCCGTCTCGCCGATGCCGTGCATGTCGTTCTCCACACCCGGAACTCTGGGCCCTGTACAAGGTCGAGGGTCAACCCGGCCCGGCAGCAGGGCTCGTTGCGGCGGAGAACCCCACGCCCCATGGGATACCCCCGGGTCGGGGACCCGGGGGTGTGAGCGCCGTGCGGGCTACCGCACGTCCACGAAGTCCCCCGTCGCCTTGGCGGCCGGGGTGGTGGAGGTGCCCGCGAAGTTCCAGCGCCAGTAGCCGTCCTCGGACGCGGGGAGCGTGGTCGTCAGGGTGCCGGTGCTGGAGGGGAAGAGGGGGAACCCGCCGAGCGCGAGCGGCGGGGTGTGACTTGGGCACAGCCGTCACACAGGCCGCCCCCACACCCAGCGCACCTGTGTGCTCAGACGTCACACACGACGGCAGCCGGAAGCCGGCCGAAGGTGGCGAACGGCTGTCGTGCTGTGAAATCCGGTGGCCCGGCGTCGCCGTCCGCAACTAGCGTGCTCCGGACCGACGTTGTCCAGGCGAGGACGTGCCGTTGTACACCCTGTGAGAACCCCCGAGCGCTGATCTGTCGCGCGTCGCACCTGTGCGCCGCGCTGCTTCCTGCTGCGGACTTCTCACTGGAAACGGTGTACTTCTGTGCTCAATACCTGGGTGGTCACGCCCACCTGCCTGCCGTTCGTCCTCCGCCGCTGCCACACGTGCGCGTCGGACCGCTTCCGGGCGGACGGCAAGTTCCGTGTCAACGCGCACCACAGACTCGTCGACGTCTGGCTCCTCGTGCTCTGCTCCCTGTGCGGGGAGACCGCGAAGCTCACGGTGCTGGAGCGTACGAACGTGCGCTCCGTACGGCCCGAGCTGCTCGACCGGTTCCATGCCAACGACCCCGCCCTGGCGGCCGAACTGCTCCAGGACCCGGTGGTGCGGCGCCGCAATCGTGTCGCCCTCGACTGGGACGGCGCCTGGCGCCTCGACACCGGCGGATCGGAGCACCTGGACCGCGAGGTGATCGAGGTCTCGGTCCGCTTCGCGGCGCGGATCCCCGTCCGGCCGGTACGGCTGATCGCCGAAGGGTGCGGTCTGGCGCGGTCGGAGGTGGCGAGGCTGGCCGAGGAAGGGAAACTCGTCTCGGCCGCGCGGCTGAGCGGGCGGACCTCCGGCGACTTCGACTTCACGCTGAAGCGCTGATCCGCCTCCCACCCGACGGCGGGGCCGCGGCGTTCGATCAGGACGACGGGAGGAACGCCTGCCGGAGTGCTCATCGCCGTGGCCCGGCGTCCTCCGGGTCGCCCGGACCACCGTCGCCCGGGAGCCACTTGACCACCGCGTCGCCGCTGCCCGCCGTCCGGGTGTAGAAGGCCCTCAGTTCCTGGTGCGCGGAGGCGAAGGCACCCCATGTCTCGGACTCCGCGCTCACGCCGCCGTAGCGCGGGAGGAGTTCTCCGCGGGCGAAGTCCCACAGCGCGTCGAAGTCGGCCGTCGTCAGGAACTCGGCGACCCGGCGGGCCTGGGCCGCCGTCAGCACCCGGAGGGGAGAGCTGTGGCGGCCGGGCCGGAACACGGGGCGGCCGCCGAGCACCACCTGGGTCTGGGGCCGGTTCTCGGCGCGGTACGGGGGAGCGCCCGCGTAGATGCGCTCCTGGTCCAGGTAGCGCCGGCCCGGTGTCTCCCCGCGCGGACGGCAGGCTCGGTACCGGACCGTTCCCGCGTCTGTCTCGAAAAGCCGTTCCAGCCAGGTCGCGCTGTTGCGCAGGGCCGGAGGCGGCACCGCTCGCAGACGGAGGTACGCACTCATGCCCGTTGCAGCGCGCGGGGGCACCGAAGTATCACCCGGGCGCCGGCGGGTCAGGCCGTCGCCTCCGCCGACGCCTCCGCCGTGGTGACCGTCTCCAGCGGCTGCCGTACGACACGGCGGCGGCGGGCCGGGAGCGGGTTGGCCACGGCCCAGGCCGCGCCCTTGCAGACCAGTTCCTTGTAGAGGGCGGCCGTCCGGCCCGTGAGGGCCGCCCGGACGGCGCGGTCGTCGGCGGTGACGTACTGGATCAGGCCCTCCTTGCGGCCCAGTGAGATGCACTGGTTGAAGTAGCGCAGCGGCACGTTCGGGAGCTTTCCGCCGGTGAGGCGGGCCGCGATGGCGTCGGCGGCCTGCCATGCCATGGGCGTGCCGGACGCGCAGGACATGCGCAGCGGCTTGTCCCCGGGGCCCATCGCCAGGGCGGCGTCGCCGACGGCGTACACGTCGGGGTGCGAGACCGAGCGCATGGTCCCGTCGACCACGATCTGCCCGGCGTCGGTGACTTCCAGGGTGGTGGCCCGGGCGATCGGGTGGACGGCGAAGCCGGTGGTCCACACGGTGACCGCGGCCGGGATCGCCCCGCCCTCCGCGGTGGTGACGCGGTCCGCCTCGACGGCGGTGACGGCGGCGTGCTCGTGCGCGGTGACGCCGAGCCTGCCGAAGACCTTCCGCAGGTGCCGGCGGCCCTTGGGCGAGAGCCAGTCGCCGAGGGCGCCACGGGCGGCGAGCGCGACGTCGAGGTCCGGACGGGCCTCGGCGATCTCGGTCGCGGCCTCCAGGCCGGTGAGCCCGCCGCCGACCACGACCACGGGCTGCCCGGCGGCCAGGCCGGCCAGGCGCTCGCGCAGCCGGAGCGCTCCGGGGCGGCCGGCGATCTCGTGGGCGTGCTCGGCGGTTCCGGGGACGCCCTGGTCGTGCCAGCCGCTGCCGAGGGCGTAGACGAGGGTGTCGTACGCCAACTCCGTCCCGGCGCCGGTGCCGTGGGTGTCGTGGAGGGTGACGGTCCTGCGGTCGGCGTCGACGGCGGTCACCTTCGCGAGCCGCAGTTCGACGCCGGTGCCGGCGAACATCTCGCTCAACGGCCGGGGCCGGAGCTCCTGGCCGGTCGCGAGCTGGTGCATCCGGACGCGCTCGACGAAGTCGGGTTCGGCGTTGACGAGCGTGATGGCGACGTCCTCGCGGTGCAGCCGCTTGGCGAGGCGCCCGGCGGCGATGGCTCCGGCGTATCCGGCTCCGAGGACGACGATGCGGTGCTGCATGTCCCTGCTCCTGTCTTCAGCGGATTCCCCCCTTGAACCGGGCGGCCCGCCGATTCCTGACAGGTGCGGGGTGTGAAGCAGGTCACATGACGGTCAGAAGGCCTTGAACAGGGGCTCTCCGTGGTCGGTGGCCGCCCAGCGGCGCGTCGCGCGGGCGAGCTTGTCGGGGTTGACCTGGTTGCGGAACGCGGCGATGCCGTCGGAGGTGATCTCCAGGCACATGACGCCGACGACGCGGCCGTCGAGGACCGCCACGACGGCGGGTTCGCCGTTGGCGGTCGTGACGTGGACGTCGGGCGAGCCGCCGGTCAGGGCGCGCTTGGCCGCGCCGGGCTTGAACAGGCCCCGCATGAACTTCGCCACCGCGAGGGCGCCCTCGAACGCCTTGGTGCGGGCCGGGATCTTGCCGCCGCCGTCGCCGATCGCGACGGCGTCCTGTGTGAGCAGCCGTACGAGCGGCTCGGTCCTGCCGCTGGTGGCGGCCGCGAGGAACTCGTCGATGATCCGCCGGGCGGCGGCCTCGTCGATCTCGGTGCGGGCCTTGCCGCCCGCCACGTGCTTCTTGGCGCGGTGGAAGATCTGCTGGCTGGCCGCCTCGGTGATGTCCAGGATCTCGGCGATCTCCCGGTGCGGGTAGTCGAAGGCCTCCCGCAGCACGTACACCGCCCGCTCGTTGGGGGACAGCCGCTCCAGTACGGCCATGACGGCGTACGACACCGATTCACGCTGTTCGGCGGTGTCGGCCGGGCCGAGCATCGGGTCCCCGGCGAGCAGCGGCTCGGGGAGCCACTGGCCCACGTAGGTCTCGCGCCGCGCACGGGCCGAAGTGAGCTGGTTGAGACAGAGGTTGGTGAGCACCTTGGTCAGCCAGGCCTCGGGGACCTCGATGCGGTCGGTGTCGGCGGCCTGCCAGCGCAGGAACGTCTCCTGCGCCGCGTCCTCGGCCTCGCTCGCGGAGCCGAGGAGGCGGTAGGCGATGGCCTCCAGGCGGGGCCTGGCGGTCTCGAACCGGTCCACGTCCTTCACGGTCAGCGCCATGGCCCGGATCCTAGCCCCCGTGGCACGCGGCGGCCTCGGCCGGCGGGGGCCCGGCGGGGGAGGCGCGGGGCGCGGGGGCGGCTATCTGCCGGGCAGGTGCGGATGGCGGCCGCGGTGGGCGGTGGATGCGCGGCACAGGGCGATGACCGCCGCGTCGTCGTCCAGACGGCCGCCGACGTGGGCGAGGAGATCCCGCCGGACGCAGTGCAGCAGCTTCTCGGGACCGCTGGCGGCCCACTGGACGATGCGTTCCGCGAGCGGATAGAAGGCGCCGGCGGCGTTCCGGGCCTCGATGACGCCGTCGGTGTAGAGCAGCAGGGTGTCCCCGGGCTGGAAGGAGAACACGTCGACGGCGAACTCCGCGGGCCCTGGTCCCCTGACGCCGAGCGGCAGCGCGGGGTGCACGGGGACCGTGACGGCGCTGCCGTGGCTGAGCAGCAGCGGCGGCGGGTGCCCGCAGCTGATGACCCGCGTGACGTGGCCCGCCTCGGGGACCTCGACCAGCAGCGCGGTGGCGAACCGTTCCCCGGCTTCCTCCTCGGGCTCCAGGCCGGCGAGGTTCCGGGTCATGCTCTGTTCCAGGGCCATGGCGAGTTTCTGCAGGTCCTCGTGCTGGTGGGCGGCCTCTCGGAATGCTCCGATCAGCAGGGCGGCCTCCCCGATGGCGGTCAGGCCCTTGCCCCGCACGTCACCGATCAGGACGCGCACGCCGTTGTCGGTGGAGGTGGCGGCGTAGAGGTCGCCGCCGATCTGCGCCTCGTCCTCGGCCGCCAGGTACAGGCAGGCGATCCTCAGGGGGCCGATCTGCTCCGGCAGCGGCCACAGCAGGACGTGCTGGGTGGCCTCGGCGACGGAGCGCACACGGGCCAGCTGGTGACGGTGACGCTCGCGGATCACGCAGAAGAACACGATGAGGGCCGACAGCACCGCCAGGGCGAGGATCTGCACCAGCACGTTGCGCGTGAACAGCACGTCGAAGTGCCAGCCGATGTACGCCTGCGCCCCCACCGCCAGGAAGCCGACCAGCCCGGTCAGCCAGGGCCCGGCGAAGGAGGCGGTGATGGCGGGGGCGATCACCAGCAGCGGACCCAGGTGGATGTCCGCCGGGACGAGCTGGTCCACCACGGTGATCACGACGATGAGCACGATCGGGATCACCAGCAGCGCGTGTCTCCGCTGCCACTGCGGCTCCATACGGTCCCGTATTCGCCGAATGTCCACGTATCCCACCCTGCACCGTCTTGGACGCTGTCTCTACCGGTGCCCGGCGTACGCACCCGCCCGGCGGACACGCACGGTGGCCGACGTGATCAAGGTCATGTCCGTGTGCTGTGCATCCAGGACAACCATTTTCGGACTTCACCCGTCACCTGTGCGTACCGAATCCCCACGCCCTCCCCCGCTCGC
This sequence comes from Streptomyces sp. 1222.5, assembly GCF_900105245.1. Taxonomy (NCBI): domain Bacteria; kingdom Bacillati; phylum Actinomycetota; class Actinomycetes; order Kitasatosporales; family Streptomycetaceae; genus Streptomyces; species Streptomyces sp. 1222.5. Next base: position 4,331,764 of record NZ_FNSZ01000001.1, read on the forward strand.
AAGGACCCCGATGCGTCTCTCCTCCCCCGCCCTCAAGGTGCTCGCCGTCGCCACGCTCCCGCTGGCCCTGGCCGCCTGCTCCTCCGGTTCCGGCACGTCCTCCTCCGACAGCGCCCCGTCCGCGGGTCCGTCCGCGAAATCGGCCGCGCCCAAGTCCCCGGCCGCCGAGCTGCCGACGGGTACCGAACTGAAGAAGGCCCTGGCGCCCGCGTCGTACTTCCCGTCCGGTTTCGCCGTGGACGCCGGTTTCAGCCGGGACACCGGGGACGACTTCCAGCCGCAGACCACCAAGAGCGCCGCCAAGCCGCGCTGCGCCGACCTCGGCGCCACCGGCTGGATCGGGCTGACCGGCATCGACGGCGTGTCGTTCGCGCAGAACTCGTACATCAACGACGCCCGGACCACCGAACTCGACCAGGAGATCGACGCCTACCGCGACTCGGCCGCCGCGGACGTGATGAAGGGCCTGGCGAAGGTCGTCACCGCCTGCCCCGGCTACCCGGACTCCGACACCGGCGGCAAGGTGAAGGTCACCGGCGCCCCGACGGGCGGCCTCGGCGACGAGGCGTACACCATCACGCTCACCAATCCGGCCTGGGAGAACGGCACCACGCTGGTCGCCGCCCGCGTGGGCACCGCCGTCGTGAGCGTGCTCTCCACGGAGGGCGACGACAACGGCGCCGCGAGCGGGAAGAAGCTGACCGCCCACATCGTGGCGTCCCTCGAGAAGCAGGGCACGCAGCAGGGCTGACGGAACGCCGGCGGCGCGGCGGGGCCGGCGGGGCTCAGGCCGCCTGGCGCGGATCCGGCCTGAGCACGGCGAACACCGCCCCGGCCGGATCGGTCAGCCAGGCGATGCGGCCGACGTCCGGGACGGTCGCCGCCGGCATCAGCACCGTCCCGCCGTTGCCCTCCACGGCGGCCACGAGGGCGTCCACGTCGGCGACGGCGAAGTACGGCACCCAGCGCGCGTCCTCCTGGCCGGCCTGGAGCGGGGCCACGCCCCCGAAGGCGCTCTCCTGCCGGTCGCCCTCCTTGATGCTGAGCACCTGGTACGTCATCCCGGGCGCCCGCATCTCCTCGGCCCGCCAGCCGAACAGGCCGCGGTAGAAGGCGATCGCCGCCGCCGGGTCGCCCACGTGCAGCTCGACCCAGACCAGCGTGTCGTCCTCGGAGGCCTTCTCCAGGCCCTGCCGGGAGTGCAGTACGGCGAACTGCGCGCCCTGCGGGTCGGTGAACTGGGCCATGGACGCCTCGCCCATGTTCACCGGTTCGGCACGGACCGTGCCGCCGCCGGACGCCACGTCACGCGCGGTCGCCGCGGCGTCCTCGGTGCTGAAGTACGTCATCCACGCGGACCGGGCGCCCTCCTCGGTCAGCGGTCCGAGGCCGGCCACGGTCGCGCCGTCCTTCTGGAAGAAGCCGTAACCGCCGCCCTCCGGGCCGGCCGAGGCGAACCGCCAGCCGAAGACGGCGCCGTAGAAGGCGGCGGCCTCGTCCGGGTCCGGACTGCCCAGGTCGATCCAGATGGGCGAGCCGGTGCGGAATTCTGTGCCGAGCATGCGTTTCCTCCTGCCGGTCCGGTGCGGAGCCGCCCGCCACTATGCCGACCGGCGGGGCGCGGTGCGGTGCGTCGGCCCGTACGACCCGGCGGGTTCACCCGGCCGGGGAAGGCCGTGCGGGCACGGCTGACCGGACACGGGAGCCCGGAGAATCTGCGCAGGAGTGCCACACGGGCTGCACACAGACTTTCGAAAGGATCGTTAGCGTGACTGGTCGCTCGATCTCCTGACGAGCGTGACCAGGCCGTGGCCCCGGGCGGGGCCGACGGCGCAGTCCACCCAGGAAGACCGCGCATGGACTACTGCTCCTCGTGCCGCCGGCACCTCAACGGCGCCCTGGTGTGTCCCGGATGCGGCGCGTACGCCCCCGACATCGCACCGCCCCTCGCCGGTCCGGCCCGGCACACCGGCGGCTTCGAGGCCCGGTACGCCGGCCCGCCGGCCGAGGACACGGCACACCGGGACGCCTTCGGCGCAACGGTCTTCGAGCCGTCGCCGGACACCGGCGCGGCACCGGTGGCCGGTCTCGCGTCCGACGCCGGTGTCGCGGCCGAGTACGAGGCCGATGTCGAGGACGCGCCCACCGCGCCGGCCACGCCGAACGGACGGGCGGCCCGGCGCCGGCAGTTGGCCCGCTGGAAGAAAAGCAAGCGCCGGGCGGCGGTCGCGACGGCGTTCGCGATCGTCGGCGGCGGTCTGACCCTCGCCACGATGGACCGGAACTCCGGCGACCGGGCGCAGGCCGCCACCGCGCCGGACCACCGGAGCATGGGCGTGGCCGACGAACAGTCGGTCGAGCCCACCCGCCCGGCGTCCACGCCCCCCGCCCCGCACCGGCCGGACCGCGCCGCCACCCCCACCGCGCACCCGCCGGCCACCAACGCGCCGCGCGAGCAGACCCTGTCCGCCGCGCCCCGCACCGCTGTGCGGGACAGCCGGCCGCAGGCCGCCGAGGCGCCGCGGGCGGTCGTGCACGCCGCCCCGCAGCCGCGGTCCGACGCCGGTGCGGCCTCCGACGGCACGACCGCGGCACCGGCGCCGGCATCGACCCCCGCCACCTCCACCGGCGGCTCCACCGGCGGCTCCCCCGGCGGCTCCACCGGCGGCACGGACTCCGGGACGCCCGCGACGGCCCCGGCCCCGGCCTCGACCTCGCCCACGCAGCTCTGCCTCGTCCTGCTCTGCATCGGCTGACCGGCCGCGGCACCCGGCCGGGTGCCGCCGCTAGGAGGTCCGGGTCAGCGTCTTCGGCGATCCCTCGGCCTGCGCGCCCTCGGCGTCCAGGGTGAGGGTGCCGGACCCGCTCATGCCGAGGCTGTAGACGTTTCCGCGGCCGCACAGCACGCCGGACGACGGATCCGTGGGTTTGCCCGTGGCGGCCTCGAACACCATGGAGTCACGGTGGACCTCGCGCAGGAGCAGTGTCTCGGTGCAGCCGACCTCCCGGCCGGTGCCGGCCTCGCTGATCCTGCTGACCTGCCGCCCGACCAGCTCGCCCCGCTTCGCCGCGTGCAGGGTCAGGGTGACGGAGACACCGCTGGTCGGTGCGTGCAGGACGCCGTCGGCCGCGCCGCTGCCCGGCCCCCTGCCCTTCCAGGTGCCGTACCAGGAGGCGGGCAGGGCGGCGACGGAAGCGGAGACGCCGGGGCTGGATGAGGGCCGGTGCCCGCCGTTCCCGCCGGAGCCGCCGCCCGTGTGCGTGACGACGGCGGCGACGACGGCCACGACCGCTACCGCGACGACGCCGGCCACGGCGGCACGCGGCCGCGCGCGGTGGACGGGAGCGGCGCCGGGGTACGGGTGCCCGGCCGGAGCCGGCACCGGGACGGGCGGCCCGAAGCCGGCCGGCGCCGAGGGCATCCCGCCCATGGCCGCCGGCGCCCCTCCCGGGACCGGGGGACGCACGGGTGGACGCTCGAGAGTCTCCCGCAACTCCGCTTCCCGGCGCTCCAGTTCGGGCTCCAGGCCGGCCGGCGGGGCGTCCGCCCAGCGGGTGCCGCCGAGCCGGTCGAGGAGTTCCCCGGCGGTGGGCCGTTCGGCGGGCGACTTGTGCAGACAGGCGGTCAGCAGCCCGGCCAGGGCGGGCGGTACGGCGGACAGGTCGGGGCGTTCGTGCACGACCCGGTACAGCAGCCCGGCCGCCGAGGGGTCCTCACCGGGGTGCAGGAAGGGCCCCGCGCCGGTCGCCGCGTACACCAGGACCCCGCCGAGCGCGAAGACGTCACCGGGCTCGGCCGAGACGCCGCCGGTGATCTGCTCCGGCGCGAGGTAACCGGGTGAGCCGATGACTCCGCCCGTGCGGGTGTGCCGTGTGTCGTCGACCGCGCGGGCGATGCCGAAGTCGATGAGCCGCGGGTGGTGCCGGGCGAGCAGCACGTTGGACGGCTTGACGTCCCGGTGGACGAGGCCGGCCCGGTGCACCGCCCGCAACGCGTCGGCGAGTTCGGCACCGAGCGCCCGCAGCGCGGGCTCGGGCAGCGGTCCGTGGCGCCGCACCCACTCCGCGAGGGAGGGAGCAGCGACGTACTCCGTGGCCAGCCACTGGGGCCGCTGCCCGGGCGGGCTGAAGTCCACGACGGAGACGGTCCACGGCGAGCGCACGCGGTCGCTGCTGGCGATCTCCCGGGCGAAGCGCTGCTCGAAGCCCGGGTCGTCGCCGAACTCGGCACGCACCGTCTTGAGCGCCAGCGCCCGGCCGGACGGGGTGCGGGAGAGGAAGACCTGCCCCATGCCACCGGCCCCGAGCCGCGCGAGCAGCGGATACCCCCCGACAGCCGGCGGATCGCCGGGATCCGGGCTTCTCATCGTCGTCTCCGAACGGCCCCCGCTGCCGACGTTCGCATGGGCTCACCCTACCCATGGCCCCTGCACCCCGGTCGGCCCGCGGGGAGCGGGGGCGGCCGGTGCCGGGCTGATCCGTCCGTCCCGCTCGTCACCGGCCCCGCCCCGGTACCGCACCGTCGTGCCAGGGCGGGCCCGTGTCCGCTCGTCCGTGTCCGTGTCCGTGTCCGTCGCCCGGGACCGCCCGGGGGCCGGACGGGATCAGAACTCCTCGTCCTCGTCGACCGACTTCACCGGGCGGGACCGGCCCGGCTCGGGGAGGCGGGCCATCTCGTCGCGGACGACCAGCACGTCACCGATGAACAGGTCATAGACCAGGATGCCGATGACACCGCCGATCAACGGCCCGACGATCGGGATCCACCAGTAGGCGCTGAACGCGCCGGAGACACTCCCTGGGAACGCCAGGCTGTCCCAGCCCGCCGCGTAGGTGAACAGGCGCGGCCCCAAGTCACGGGCGGGATTGATGGCGTAGCCCGCGTTCGCGCCGTACGACATGC